>NZ_JBJHAM010000005.1:0-277576 GCF_054051035.1 Blastococcus sp. SYSU DS0619
GGAGAAGGGCATCCCCATCGGCCGGTACGGCACCGCCGAGGAGTTCGGCCGGGTGGCGGCGTTCCTCGTCTCCGGCGCCAACACCTACCAGACCGGGCAGAACCTGCTCGTCGACGGCGGAATGGTCCGGGCCATCTGATGCGCATCGTCCGATACACCACCGCCGGGAGCAGCGAGCCCTCCTACGGCGTGGTCGACGGGGACGGCGACGCCGCCGCCGTCGTCCGGCTCGAGGGCTCGCCGTTCGACGGCGTCCGGCGGACCGAGGAGCGCACCCCGCTGGCCGAGGCCACCCTGCTGGCGCCGGTCGAGCCGAGCAAGGTGGTCGCCCTCGGGCGCAACTACGCCGAGCACGCCAAGGAGCTCGGCAACGAGGTTCCCGCGATCCCGATCGTCTTCCTCAAGCCCTCCACCGCGGTGGTGGGGCCGGACGCCGAGGTCCCGTACCCGGCGCTCACCTCCGACCTGCACTACGAGGGCGAGCTCGCCGTGGTCATCGGACAGCGGTGCGTCGCGGTGGCCGAGGAGGACGTCGCCGGCGTCGTCCTCGGCTACACGGTGGCCAACGACCTGACCATGCGCGACATCCAGAAGTCCGAGGGGCAGTGGACCCGCGGCAAGGGCTTCGACGGCTCGTGCCCGCTGGGCCCGTGGGTGGAGACCGACGTCGACCCCTCGGCGCTGTCGCTGCGGTCGACGGTCAACGGCGAGCTGCGCCAGGACGGCACGACCGCCGACATGCTCCGCGACGTCGCGGCGTGCGTCTCCTGGGTCAGCCAGGCGATGACCCTGTTGCCCGGCGACGTGGTGCTGACCGGCACCCCGGCCGGGGTGGGCTCGCTGCAGCGCGGCGACGAGATCGCGGTGACCATCGAGGGGATCGGCACGCTGCGCACCCGCATCGCCGGCTGACCCGGCGCGGCGGGGCCCGGTCAGACGGTCTCGGGTACGCGCAGCTGGGCGACGACCAGCTCGAAGGTGGCGACCTCGACCACCTGCGCGGACATCTGCCGGGTGAACTCCTGGCGCAGCACCGTGGCGCGGTCCAGCGCCTCGCGCATGGCCTCGCGGTCGGTGTACGTGACGGTGGTGGTGGCGCGACCGTCGGCCGGGTCGACGAGCATGCTCACCGAGCAGAAGCCGGCGAGGTCCTCCAGCCGCGGGACGATGCTCCCGCGGAAGGCATCGGTCATCCGCTCCAGCCGCTCGGGCCGGCCGCGGGTCCAGGTGACGCGGGCGAAGGCACCGTCCGGCGCAGGGCGGGAGCGGTGCAGCACGGCGATCGACCAGTCCTCCACGACCGCCGGCCCGCCGAGGACGTCGGCGGCACGGGCCCGCATCGCCTTCACCGGGTCGGCGCTGCGGTGCATGGCCGTGCTGTCCTCCCAGGCCGTGGTGACGATGCAGCGCCCGGAGTGCCGGTCGGCCAGCATGGAGAGCCCGATGAAGCCGTCCATCCCCATGACGGCGGGGAGCACGCGGTCGCGGATGTAGACGGTGCCCCTGTCGATGTTCGCCGGGTCGCCGGAGATCGTGGTCGAGCGCGCGTCCATGCGGCGGTTCCTCTCGCGAGCCAGGCGAGTCCCGGACGGTGTCGCCGTCGTCCCTACTGTCCTCCCGCGGGTGCCGGTTTGGGAACGGTTCCGGACGCGCCGGTTCCGCCGGTCAGCAGCGCAGGCGGTCGGGGGGACGCTCCTCCTCCCACCACGGTGGATCCGGCTCGGGATCGTGGCACCAGCCCGGCGGCCGGGTCGTTCGGGAGACACCGCTCGGCGTGCGGACGACGAGCCGACCGTCGTCCAGCAGCTCGAAGTGCCAGCCGCGGGCGAACGTCTTGATCCGGTGATGGCGTCGGCAGAGGCAGCAGAGGTTCCCGACGTGTCCTTACTATGACTCCCCATGTCGACGCCCCGGTCCGCCGCGATCTACGCACGCATAAGCAGCGACCAGGCCGGGGAAGGGCTCGGCGTCCGCCGCCAGGTGGAGGACTGCCAGAAGCTCGCGGCCAACCTCGGCTGGAACGTCGGTGAGGAGTACGTGGACAACGACCTGTCTGCCTACTCGGGCAAGCCCCGACCGGAGTACCTGCGCATGCTGGCGGACCTGGCCTCAGGCGCACGGGACGGCGTGCTGGTCTACCACCTGGACCGACTGACCCGACGCCCCCGAGAGCTCGAAGACTTCCTCGAGGTGCTGGACGCGGCGAGAGTGCGCCACGTCAAGTTCGTCGCCGGGGACGCCGACCTGGGCAGCGGGGACGGGCTGCTCGTCGCGCGGATCATGGGAGCGGTGGCAGCCCAGGAGAGTGCGGCGAAGAGCCGCCGCGTCAAGCGCAAGATGCTGCAGAACGCCGAGCTCGGCCTGCCCCACGGACGCTCCCGCCGACCCTTCGGCTTCGACGACGACGCGATCACCCACCGCGCCGACGAAGCGGCGATCATCCGAGAACTGGCGGAGCGGTTCGTCGCCGGAGAGTCCCTGCGCTCGCTGTGCACCGACCTCGACGATCGCGGCATCCGCAGCGTGAAGGGTGTGCCCTGGCATACCCACAGCCTGCGACAGGTGCTGTCCAACCCGCGCATCGCGGGCTTGCGCAGGCACAACGGTCAGATCGTCGGCAAGGCAGCCTGGGAGCCGATCATCGACGAGGACCTGCACCGCCGGGTGCTGGCGACCATCGAATCCCGCAAGGTCTCTGGCCGTCGAACGGCGCGCACCTATCTGCTGTCCGGGCTACTGCGGTGCGGCAAGTGCGACGGCACCCTCTACTCCTCCCGTCGCGTGGACTCCCGGCGCTACGTCTGCCTGTCCGGCCCCGACCACCGCGGCTGCGGAGGCCTCACCGTCGTCGCGCTCCCCTTGGAGCAGCTGGTCACGGACTACGCGCTGTTCCGCCTGGACAGCCCGGCCGTGGCTGACGCCATTGCCGGGCGTGGCAGCGCCGATGCCGAGGCGTCAGCGCTGGCTGCGGAGTTGGCGGAAGAGCGGGAGACGCTTGACTATCTCGCCGAGCAGTTCGGGACCCGACGTATCGACCGACGGCAGTGGGAGAAGGCGCGCGTCCCGGTCGAGAGCCGTGTGCAGACCCTGGAACGCCGCCTGGCGCAGATCACCAGGACCGACGCCCTGACCGGACTCGGCAACGGAGACACCCTGCGCCGCAACTGGTCGGCGCTCAACCTCGACCGGCAAGCGGCGATCCTTAGCGCGCTGGTCGCCTCGATCAGCATCGCCCCCGGCACCCGAGGAGCCCAAGCCCTCAACCCCGACCGCGTGCAGGTGTCGTGGCGGCTGTGAAGCCCGCCGGCCGGCCACGCGCTAGGCCCTCCGGGCCTGCGCCCGTGACCGATCCGCCGGCACCCGCAGCAGCACAGCGATACGCGCTACGACGGCCGCATCCTCGACGTGCACCGGCACTCCCGACGCGGCGCAGGACTCCGCCACCCGGCGGGCCAACTCCTCCCGGCTCACCGCCACATCGCCCACAGCGCAGGCGGGCCCTGCCAGGCCAGCGACTGATCTGACGTCCACACCTCGTCCGGATCGCCGCCCATCGCCGCGACCGCCTGACCCATGACGTCTTCGAAGGTGCGTCCGCGCAGCCGAACCGTCTCCGGTTGGAAGCGCTGCGCTACCTCGTAGCGGTGCAGCCCCGGGATGCGCCGCGCGTCGAAGCCCTTCCGCACGTACTTCGACAGGTAGCGGGCCGCGATCCGCGCTTCATCGCGAGCCAGACCGCCCGCCGTCGAACCGGACGGCGCGGACAACCGCTTGATGTGGACGAACCCGTGACCCCAGGCCTGCTCGATCAAGCCCCGGGCGACGAACCGGCCGACCGCGAAGTGCACGTGCAACCCGTGGTCGGTCTTGTGCCACTCCGGCACCCACAGATACGCGAACGGCGTGCCGCCGAGCAGCGTGCGCAGCGATCGGAAGAACTCGGACACATCGCGTCGTAGCTGGCGAGGATCGTGGCAGCCGGGCGGTCGGTAGGTCAGCGTGCCAAGGCGGTTCAGGCGGTTGTGCGCGCAGTACCGGCGGACCTTCCTCGCCGCCCGCCGCGCCGCCTCCTCCTTCGAGCGCTCGGGATCCCCGCCACCAGGCGACCGCTGCACCGGCACCGAGTAGCGGAACGACCCGCCGACTTCTCCGGCGCCGGGGTACAGCGTGACGAACCAGCCCGCCGGGCTAGACGGGGACAGCGGTGGGGCAAGCAAGAGGGGCCTCCGGGGCAACCGATCAGCAAGTGATCGGCCCCGGCGCCTACGCCCTCGGAATCGTCGTTACTGCTTCAGCATCAGCAGCCTGCTGCCCACGCGCCTCGATGATCTTGGCTAGCGGGAATTGGGGCCCTACTCCGGCCGTGAGTGCGTGGGCTACACGACCGTTTATCCGCGAACCGCCCAGCACCCTCGCCAACACCGGGTCACCCTGTCAAGCGACGCGCCGGAGCACCGACTCCTCCGGCACGAGCATGCGCCACCCCCGCCCACGACCAAGGGCCGCCGTCATCGAGGCACCACGACCCGAGCCCTTGGCCGTGACCGCGTGCGGCAAGGGCACGAACCTGCGGCGCCGCCGCCAGAACGGGTCAGAGGGACAGCCCGAGTTATGTTGCTACTTCAAGTGAAGTAGCGGCGCGCTACGCGCGCCGCTACCACCCCGCGCCCGAGCCGAGCCGAGCATCAGACCGGATCGAACCGATCGCACAAATCATCCAGGACGACGGAAATCTGCCCGAAGTACTGCTTGATAGTCGCCATGGTGATGCCCGCGTCACCTCCGTGCGACACCGCGTTCCTCACGGTGGCAACACTGGTGAAGGCAGACAGCTCGTCCGCTCGCTTGTCCTCAAGCTCCACCCACCACTCAGGCTGGAACGACTCAACTAACTGCTTGAGCTTCTCCAAGTCGATGTTTCTTAATCGTCCCAACTGCTTGCCAACGTACCGCTGTATAGGCTCATTCGACTTCGTTCGACAGTAATGCGCCACCAATTCCTTGACAGACTGTTCGGCATAGCCAGACACAAGAACGCAGAGATAGCGCGAAAAGTGGGACGTTAACTCGGATCCTAATCCTGCACCGTCAATGGCTGCGAATGTTGCAGTCAGTCGCTGTTTCCGGCGCGCAACTTCTGCCCGGCCCTGATGCGCCGCCATTAGACCGATGCGAAAGCGTCGGTCGCCAGCCGGAGACGTTCTTCAACAGAGTCCTCGGCAGCCGTGGAACTTGTCGTGACTAGCTGATACTCAGTGCTGCCAATCAGGGCGCCGTACGGAACGACCAGGCGCGTCGGGTCCTTCACCGGGCCGGCGTCGAGTCGGCGCATTAGGCCAACCATGACGGAGTCGAGTACTGCTGCGTTCAAAGGTCGAACTGGACGAAATGCTCGCGACCCGATCTGCTCATTTAACAACTCGGTGGCTTGCACGAAGATTTCGGCCAAACGGGCGCTGTCGTCCTCGGACCGTTCTCGATTGTTCTCCAGATAGTGGTTGAGGAAGCCCTTAACGGGGCGACTGTAGTCCTCGGGCGTCTCGAACAGTGCAAGCACGCGAAGGATGAGTTCTTGGTCCTTGAACCGACTCGACGGCGCCCCGTAGAGGCTCCTCCAAGCCTCCCCCTCGTTCAGTTCGCTTATCAAGTGCAGGAAGGGGCCGTTGTAGAGGGCCACACGAATCTCCTGCGGCTGAAGCGGGCTGCCGCCAGTGTTCAGTCGCTCGAAGATCGAGTAGACCGCATCCTGGGACCCCTCAGGGTGCTCTTGCCGCAGGACGGTCGCGTGGATAATGCTGTCGTCTAGCCGGCGGCGCGCCTCGTCATCAAGCGATTCGTAAGTCTTGCCACGAAAGGGCTCCTGCACATGCCTGAGCGCGTACTCGCGGCCAGCATGTAGGCCCCTATAGAAGGCCTGGAGGGTCCGCAGGCGCTGCTGCCCATCGAGGACAAGGAGCTTGTTCCCCTTCTCCCGGACCAGGAAGACACCCGGCACCGGAAGTCCAAGCAACAGGGACTCGATGAACTTGTCCATCTGCGGCCGCGTCCACACGAAGCGTCGCTGGAAGCCTCGAACCTCTTCGCTCTCGTCGTACATCGGGTCAAACGACGGCACGACGATGTCGCCCTTCGAAAGTCGCTTGACGAGTCCATCGACGGGATAGTCGGCACCGTACGAGGTGATGTCGTAGGTGACCGGCATGACCTCCTGTTCCGGATCGACATCCAGAACGTCGTCCTCTTCGATCTCCTCGGACACAACTACCTCAGTCACAACTGACCCCGTCTCTGCTGCTCCACACCGGCGGCTTCATCCTTACATCGCTGACAGGTGGGCTGACCCCTGACGCACCAGCCCTGTGGACTACCAACCGTCCCGGCGTGGCGGCAACGACGTATGGCCGATCAGCCAGGCCGTCGGCCGAGCCCGGCCCCGTCGGGGGGCGGTTTGACTACTAGCGAGGTTCCAGCACGTCGTGGGGCCGCCGTCGGCGTGAGCCACCCCGTGGTCGATGTCGCAGCGGGCGGCGCGCCGGCGGCACCCGGGCATGCGACAGCGACGGTCCCGGGTTCGGGTGAAGCGACGCTGTGCGGCGGTCGGCCGGTACGCGGAGGTGGCTGCCGGCGGTCCGAGGCCCGGGCCGTCAGCGGGGATGTCCACGGTGTCGCTCGAGGCGCCGGCGGCATCGCGGCGCCGGGACAGACGGGTCCCACCGGCAGCTCGCCGCAGCTCGTGGCGGGTGGCGACGGCGACGAGCCGGCCGCTCACCGGATCCCCGACGGCCACCTGCACGCAGCCACCGCCCGGGGTCGCACGGACCCCCAGCATGTCGAGTTCGCGGAGCAGCTCCCGGCACTGGGCAGCGGTGACGACCTGACCGGCGACCTCCGCGGCCGGCTGCGTCGCGGCTCCAGCCGGGTCTGCGTCGTGGAGCGAGCGCAGTGGTGCGTGCACCTCCAGTCGGGCGGTGACCGGCGGCCGGGAGGTGTCCCACGGCCGCAGGATCAGATCGGCCGCCACGCCCGACCGGATCACGCCGATGGGCCGGAGGTCGCCGTCGGCGCGCAACATCTGGGCGTACTGGTCGACGGCGTCGACGCACGCGGCGGCCAGGGGGATCGGCATGTCCATGACGACCTGGCCCATGCCGTCGGCGGTGGGCCGCATGGCGACGTCGGCGCGCCGGGCGGCCGCCTTCCGTCGCTCCTCCAGCGCCTCGGCGTCGAGCCGGGCCAGGGCCCGCCGTACCCGGTGCCGGAGCTGCGGCACGGTGAGGCGGCCCGCGTCGGGCAGGACCCGGCGCTCGATCTCCGCGACGACCGCGGGCTTCGCCGGGCCGAGGAGGTCGACGAGGGCGCGCATCTTGCGCACGTCGATCTCGCCGGCGTACAGCGCGCTCCAGGTGCCGAGGAGCAGTGTGGTCAGGAGTATCGACTCGACCGCGAGGGCTTCGGCCTCCGCCTCGGAACAGCCCCGGATGAGAGCCAGCTCGGACACGAAGGTGTCGCTGACCTGTGCGAGCACCGGGGACCGGCGCAACCGGCTGTCCAGGCCCGGGCCGCCGAGTCGGCCGAACTCGCGGTCGCGCTCGATGGCGCGACGGCGGGCCAGGGCTGCGATCGCAGTCGCCCGCTCGGCTGCGTGGCGGGCCTCGCGGGCGTCAGCGGCCCAGATGTCGGAGACCAGCTCCATGTCACTGAGACCGACGGCGACGCTGTCGGGCAGCTCCGGGATCCGGACGCCCTCCTCCGGCGCGCGAGGAGGCTCGTCGTCGAACACACCCGCACCGTACGAGCCACCTACGACAGCTTCTGCTGCTCAGGAGGTCAGTCGTAGGGGTTGGTGAGCACGGTCCGGGCCTGGAGGACGTCGAAGGTGACCGGTGGGCCGTCGGTGGTGGTGCCGGGGACGTCGGTGGCGGCGCTGCCGTCGACGCTGAAGGTGGCGCCCCAGGTGACGGTGAGGGAGGCGGTGTAGGTGCCCGACCGGTAGGAGTGCTCGATGGTCTGGTCGGGATAGGGCGCGCCGGGGTCGGTGGTGGTGATCGAGCCGGTGGGGTCGCCGGTGTGCCAGGTGAACTGCTCGGCCGTGGCGTCGATGGTGACGGTGAAGCCGCGGATGTCGACGGTGAAGGTCTGGGTGGTGGGGGAGTCGGTGTAGAAGATGACCGGCAGGCCGGTGAGGCCGTCCCCGGGCGGCTGGTGCTGGGTGGTGAGCTCGGGGAGCGGCAGGCGCTGGAAGTAGCTGAACACCTCGGCCGGCGACGGCGGTGGGTTCAACGGCGTGACATCCATGCAGCCCCGGCGGACTTCCTCCCATGCCCCCAGCAGCGTCCCCGGTTGCGCCCCTGGCGGCACGGGGATAACCGCCGTGCCGTCCGGGCGCACGACAGGCCGCTGCTGAACAACCAGATAGCTGATCACGCGACCGGGCTCCTCCGGGCAGTCCTGAAAGTCCAGACCCGAGCAAGCTCCTTCTGCCTCGTCGGCCAGCATGCACAGGGTCCTCAGGCGCCAGACGTAGTCAACGGCTGCCTGTCCGCCTCCACTCACCAGATCGGTGACCGCTCCGCCGGTGAAGTCGACTTGGGCGGCGCCGTCCTTCAGCCCGACCGGCTCGCAGCCTCCCGTGAATTGGCAGGCTTGTGCAGCAGGGACGCCCCAGCCGAGAAACACCGTGATCCAGAGTGCGACGAGCCAACCTCGTGCGGCCACCGCTCTCATCCGAAATTCACTGCTTCCACGAGCCAGGACTCGAGTTCCGGCGACCAGTTCAGCGTGATTCCCGAAGCGAGATCCGGCTTCAGCTCGAGGCCGGGATCGACCACGTTTCCCTGCTGATCGACGAGACGGACCGCCTCTTGCCGTGCGCTGAAGCTGATGACCGCCCTGCTGCCTTCGATGTACGGCGTCGCAAGAGCATTGACGGTGAGCTCACCTCCCTCGTACTGCTGGCCGGCGGTCGCGACCTCGTCGAAGTTCTGGGCGATCCGTAGGCACTCCTGACAGTCGCGACCGAGCGCACGAAGTGGCTCACCGTCCAGCGCGACCTGCTGCCTGTTCGACAGCTCGATCCAGTAGCGCAGGAAGGCCTCGGCGCCGGCGGCGTCCTTGGTGCGGGCCTCTGCGGGGACCGGGAAGTCGGCCGGGCCGAGTGGCGGCAGCGCTTCGGTGGTCGGGGCGGAGGTGGTGGGCAGGGAGGTGCTCGCCTCCTGCTTCTCCGCGCACCCGGTGAGCAGCAACGACCCGGCCACGAGGCAGCCGAGCGTCGTCCGGACCAGACCCCCACGGTGATCACGCACAGCGGGAGACTACGCAGTGTGCGGCCGTATTCGGTTCCGTAACTGTGGACAACCGAGCACTGCTGCCGGATCGGGTGACCGCCCCGTCCGACGAGACGTGGCTCACCGGCGCACAATCCGACACCGGGCGATCAGCCACGAGGACTGGGGGACGCATGGGCACGGACGACGTCGCGACGGCCACCTACCCGTTCGACACCAGCGGCATCGAGACCGGCGCCGACGGCATCCGCCGGTACATCGGCCTGCCGCAGAACATCGTGCGCATGCTCGCCGACGTCGTCGCGGCCCGCGGCGAGCAGACCGCCATGGTGGAGCTCGGTGGCGGCCGGCTCACCTACGCGCAGCTCTGGCAGCGGGCGATGCGCGTCGCCGGGGGCCTGCGCGACGCCGGCGTCACGACCGGCGACCGGGTGGCCGTCCAGCTGCCCAACGGCCTGGACTGGGTGCTCGCCTTCTGGGGAGCCCAGCTCGCCGGCGCCGTCGTCGTCCCGATGAACACCCGCCTGGCCCCGGCCGAGGCCGACTTCATCCTCGCCGACTGCGGCGCGACCTCCGTCGTCCGCCCCGGGGAGCCGCTGCCCGACGGTGAACCCGGGGAGCTGCCCGACCCGGCGCACACCGACGTCGCCGCGCTCTTCTACACGAGCGGCACGACCGGCCGCCCCAAGGGCGCGATGACCACCCACGAGAACTTCCTCAGCAACATCGAGTCGGTGATCCGCTGCCGCGAGCTCAGCCGCGACCCGGAGGTCTCCCACGCCACCCTCATCTCGGTGCCGCTCTTCCACGTCACCGGCTGCAACTCGCAGTTCATGACCCAGATCGCCCTGGGCGGCACGTCGGTGCTGATGCCACGGTTCGACGCCACGGCCTTCCTGGCCGCCATCCCGGAGCACGGCATCACGCTGCTCACCAGCGTCCCGACGATCTACGAGCTCGTGCTGCGCCACCCGGCGCTGGCCACCACCGACGTCTCCACCGTCCGCACCCTCAGCTACGGCGGCGCCCCGATCGCCCCCGAACTGGTGCACCGGCTGCGGACGGCGTTCGCCAACGCCCGCCTCGGCAACGGGTTCGGCCTCAGCGAGACCTCCGCGCTGGCCACCTTCCTCCCGCACGACCAGGCCGCGACCCACGCCGACGCCGTCGGCTACCCGACGCCGGTGAACGAGGTCCGCCTCGACCGGCCCGACCCGGCGACGGGGGTGGGGGAGCTGCTGGTGCGCGGCCCGAACGTCGTCGCCGGCTACTGGGGCGACCCGGTGCGGACGGCGGAGACCTTCGCCGACGGCTGGCTGCACACCGGTGACCTCGCCACGATCACCGACGGCATCGTGCGGATCGTCGACCGGGCCAAGGACATGATCAACCGCGGCGGCGAGAACGTGTACAGCGTCGAGGTGGAGAACGCCCTCGCCGAGCACCCGGACGTCCTCGAGGTCGCCGTCGTCGGCGTGCCCGACCCGGTGATGGGGGAGAAGGTCGGCGCCGTCGTCCTGCCCCGGTCCGGGGTCACCGCCGACGAGCTGGTGCCCGCCCTCAGCGGCTTCGCCCGCGAGCGGCTGGCCGACTTCAAGTGCCCTCAGTTCGTCCGCGTGATCGAGGGTCCGCTGCCGCGCAACGCCGGCGGCAAGGTGCTGAAGAGCCCGCTGCGCGAGGCCGAGGGCTGGATCGCCGTCCCGCGCTAGCTCGGGACGGCGGTCGGCGGGCTTCGCTACGTTGCCGGTACCCGTCCCTCGTCGGCAGGAGCCCCCCGTGCGCATCGGCATGCCCATCTCCTACAGCGGGGGGTTCGACCGGACCACCGCCGTCATCGCCGAGTACGAGGGCGTGGGCCTCGACGTCGTCTACGTGGCGGAGGCCTACTCCTTCGACTCGGTGAGCCAGCTCGGCTACCTCGCCGCGCGCACGAGCACGGTGGAGCTCGCGTCGGGGATCCTCAACATCTACTCGCGCACCCCCGCCCTGCTGGCGATGACCGCCGCCGGCCTGGACTTCGTCTCCGGCGGCCGCTTCACCCTCGGCATCGGGGCCTCGGGCCCGCAGGTGGTCGAGGGCTTCCACGGCGTCCCCTACACCGCCCCGCTGGCGAGGACCCGCGAGGTCGTCGAGGTCTGCCGCACCGTCTGGCGGCGCGAGCGGCTGGACCACCACGGGAAGCACCTCGACATCCCGCTCACCCCCGAGCGCGGCGGCAGCGGGCTCGGGAAGCCGCTGAAGCTGATCAACGAGCCGGTGCGGTCGCAGATCCCGATGGTGCTGGCCGCCATCGGCCCGAAGAACGTGGCCCTGGCCGCCGAGCTCTTCGAGGGCTGGCAGCCGACCTTCTTCCTGCCCGAGGGCAGCGGGACGGCGTTCGGCGCGGCGCTCGCCGAGGGGACGGCGCGGCGGGACGCCGACCTCGGGCCGCTGCAGATCGTCGCCGACACCCAGTTGCTGATCAGCGAGGACGCCGACGAGCAGGCCGCCGCCCTGGAGCGGGTGCGTGCGCAGCTGGCCCTCTACGTCGGCGGCATGGGCGCCCGCGGGAAGAACTTCTACAACGACCTCGCCGTCCGCTACGGGTTCGCCGAGCAGGCCGCCACGGTGCAGGACCTGTACCTGGCCGGCCGCAAGGACGAGGCGGCCGCCGCGCTGCCCGCGGAGTTCGTCCGGGGCGTCTCCCTGATCGGCCCGCGCGGCTACGTCGCCGAGCGGGTCGCCGCCTTCCGCGACGCCGGGGTCACCACGCTGAACGCCTCACCGCTGGCGGGCGAGCACGCCCAGCGGCTCCGCGCGATCGAGCAGCTCAAGGCCGTGGCCTGACGGCTCCCTCAGCCGGTCCAGACGGCGGACGGCGCCGCGACGAGCGGCAGCACGCTCCCGCCGGCGGCCAGGTGCAGGCTCCACGAGCCCGGCACCCGCTCGTCGTCGAGCACCGACCGCAGCGCCTCGGCCCAGTCGTCGTCGTCCGCGGTGATCTCCGGCCCGCCCGGCCGGCACAGCGCCAGCGCGAGGTGACCCGCCCCGCCCAACTGGTCGCCGAGGACGGAGCCGTGCACCTCCCGCAGCCCGACCAGCAGCGCGGGGTCGGGCGCGAGCGGCAGGTCCTCGACCGGGACCACCACCGGCAGCTGGCGGCCGTCCGGCGCGAACCAGGTCAGCCACAGGCTGCGGCCGCCGGACCCGGCCGAGCCCAGGACGGCGTGCCAGCGGGCGGTGAGGTCGTCGGCGGAGCGGACGGGGGCGTCGGTGAGCGAGGACGTGGTCATGCCCGCCACCGTGTCAGCTCCGGCCGACGCCCCCAGCGGTTGTCCACAGGCCAGTGGCCAGGAAGGACACGAGCACGGGCACCCGGAGCCGGGACCGGCGCGGTGGTTCCGCGCCGGCCCCGGCCGGTGGCCGGGTCAGCCGCGCGCAGGCGGCGTCGGCGGCGCGAAGACGTGCTGCTCGAAGGCGTGCGACGCGCGCAGGACCGTGCGCTCGTCACCGTGCCGACCGACGAGCATCATCCCGACCGGAAGGCCCGCCTCTGACAGCGCGCAGGGAACGCTCATGGCCGGGTGCCCGGTGACGTCGAACGGTGCGGTGTTCACGATCATCTCCAGCCCGCGGGCGACGACGTCGGCGGCGGACGCGTCGGCCGGGGGCAGCACGGTGGCCACCATCGGCAGGGTCGGCATCACCAGCAGGTCGAAGTCGGCCAGCACCGCGTCGTAGGCGGCGGTCGCCACGGGCACCAGGTTCATCGCCTTGGCGTAGTAGGCGCCGCCGTAGGTGTCGAGCATCCACTGACCCGCCAGCAGGGTGAGCTTGACGGTGGCCGAGAGCTGGTCGGCCTTCTCGCGCCGTCCCTGCGCGAAGTGCTCCAGCAGGTCGGTGGTGTACCGGCCGCGCCAGCCGGTGCCCATGCCGTTGCCCCGGATCATGGTGTTGGCCATGCCCTCGCTGGCGACCGCGCTCCAGACCGGCATCGCGGCGGTGTGCCACGGGATGGACACCTCTTCCACGACGGCGCCGAGCTTCGTGTACTGCGCGACCGCCGCCCGCACCGCGGCGTCGACCTCCGGCTCGGACAGCCCGTCGATGGCGAAGCCCTCGCGGACGAGGGCGAGCCGCATGCCCGCGACGTCCCCGGTCAGCGCATCGGCGTAGGACGACTGGCGTGGCGGCGCCGACTGGGGGCCGCCCTGGCGCGGGTCCATGCCGTCCGCGCCGGCGATGACCTCCAGGAGCAGGGCGACGTCGGCGGTCGTGCGCGCCATCGGGCCGAGGTGGTCGACGGTCGGCTCGATCGGCATGGCACCGGTGTAGGGCACCAGACCCCAGGTGGGCTTGAGCCCGTAGATGCCGTTCCACCCGGCGGGCATCCGCACCGAGCCGCCCTGGTCGCCACCGATGGCCATGTCGACCTCTCCCGTGGCCACCAGGACGGCGGACCCGCTGGAGGACCCCCCGGCGGAGCGGGTGAGGTCGTACGGGTTCCGCACGGGGCCGGTGTCGGAGGTGTGGCTGCCGCCGGAGAAGCAGAGCGCCTCGCAGACCGACTTGCCCAGGATCGTGCCGCCGGCGGCGAGCACGCGCTCGACCACCGTGGCGTCGAGCTCGGGGACGTACCCCTCGAGCGTCACGGTGCCGTTCATCATCGGGATGCCGGCGACGCACACGTTGTCCTTGATCGCCAACGTCTTACCGGCGAGCGGTCCCTCGGGAGCGCCCTCGATGCGGCTCCGGACGTACCAGGCGCCGTAGGGGTTGTCGGCCTCACTGGGCCGCTCGACCGGTCCGCGCGCGTAGCGCACGTCCGGGGCCGGGCTGTCCATCTCGTCGAGCGCGTCGTAGCCGACCCACGGACCGGCCTCCAGGAGATCGCCGAAGGCCTTCAGCTGGTCGGGGTCGAGCGTGAGGTGGAACTGCTCCGCGATCCGGGTCAGATCGGCGGCGGACGGGCGGGCGACCGGCATGGTGCACCTCTCACGGGAATTGGCGGGAGCCGACCGTAGGAGCATCCCGTTCCCACCGCATTCCGCACCATTCACGGACATCGCCACCGGTCTCCGCCTGCGCGGGCGGAGACCGGCGGCCGCGGGCTGGTCAGCGGTGCCCGATCCCTCCGGGCCCGTGGTCGGCGGGAACCTCCTCGCCGGGCGCCACCGGGCCGGGCGGGGTGCCGTCGCCGAAGGGCCGGTCGCCGAGCTGCTCGCGGTTGTGCGGCATCAGCCAGCCGGAGGTGTCGGGCCCCTTCGGGATGATCTGCGTCGGGTTGATGTCGGCGTGCACCACGTAGTAGTGCTCCTTGATCTGCGGGAAGTCGATGGTGTCGCCGAACCCCGGGGTCTGGAACAGGTCGCGCGCGTAGGCCCACAGCACCGGCATCTCGGCGAGCTTCTGCCGGTTGCACTTGAAGTGGCCGTGGTAGACGGTGTCGAACCGCGCCAGGGTCGTGAACAGCCGGACGTCGGCCTCGGTGATCTGCCCGCCCATGAGGAAGCGGCGGTGCTCCAGGCGCTCGCTGAGCCAGTCCAGTGCGGTGAACAGCCGGTCGTAGGCCTTGTCGTAGGCGCGCTGGGAGCCGGAGAACCCGCAGCGGTACACCCCGTTGTTGACCTCGGTGTAGACCCGCTCCATCACCTCGTCCATCTCGTCCCGCAGGTGCTCGGGGTAGAGGTCGGGGGCGCCCTCGCGGTGGTGGGCGGTCCACTGGGTGGAGAAGTCCAGCGTCAGCTGCGGGAAGTCGTTGGTGACGACGGCGCCGCTCGGCACGTCGACCATCGCCGGCACCGTGATGCCGCGGGGGTACTCGGGGTCGCGGGCGAGGAACGCCTCCTGCAGCCGCTCGTAGCCCAGCACCGGGTCGCGGCCGCCGGGGTCGAGGTCGAAGGTCCAGCTGCGCTCGTCGTGGGTCGGGCCGCACATCCCCATCGAGATGACGTCCTCGAGCCCGAGCAGCCGCCGGACGATGACCGAGCGGTTCGCCCACGGGCAGGCCCGGGCGACGACGAGCCGGTAGCGCCCCGGCTCGACCGGCCAGCGGCTGCTGCCGTCGTTGGTGATGCGGTCGGGGATGTACTGGGAGTCGCGCGAGTACTCCACCTCGACGTAACCGGATCCGCTCGTCTCTTTGCTCACCGGTGGAGCCTGCCCGGCGCGGTGGCGGCTCACACGCCGGGGTCGATCTCGTTCTCGTGACCCTCACCGGCCGACCGCGGTGTCCCCGCAGCCGGACGGTGGACACCCGCAGCGCCGCCGCCCGGTGCGCCGTGGGGCGAAACGCGGGCAGCCGGGCATCCCCCTCCTCGGGGTGAACCGTCGCCGGCCGGCTACGGAGTGCTGCGGAGTGCGACGAAAACAAGATCATGACCATGGGTTTGCTCGACGGGGGGCTGCGCTCCCTCACCCGGCGCACCAGCGAGCCGCTGACGGTGGGCGACCTCGCCGTCGAGGTGCCGGTGCTCGCCGGTGACACCACGTGCGAGGACCTCGACCGCGTCTTCGGCCGCAGTGCCCGCGGCAGCTGCGCCGTCGTCCGCCACCCCGACCTCGAGGGCGTCATCGGGCTGGTCGAGCGCGGCCGGTTCGAGGCCCTGATGAGCGGCCCCTACGGCTACGGCCGCTCCCTGTACGGGCGCCGGCCGGTCGCCGAGGTGGCCCAGTGGGACGCCCTGACGGTCACGCCCGACACCAGCGTCGTCGAGGCGTCGAGCCGGGCCATCACCCGGCCGGCCGAGCACGTCCAGGACCACGTCCTCGTCCAGGAGGCCGGGAGCGTGCGTGCGCTGCCGATGCCGCTGCTGCTGTCGGCCCTCGCGCGGGACCTCGCCGACCAGGCCCTGCGGGACCCGCTCACCCGGCTGGCCAACCGGGAGGCCTTCTTCGGGCGGGTGGAGGAGTCATGCCGGCGCAGCGCCACCCAGCCCGGTCACCAGACCGCCGTCCTGTACCTGGACCTCGACGGGTTCAAGGCCGTCAACGACACCCTGGGCCACGACCGGGGCGACGCCCTGCTCTGCGAGGTCGCGGTCGCGCTGACCGACGTGGCGCGGCCGGCGGACCTGGTCGCCCGCCTGGGCGGGGACGAGTTCGCCGTCTGCCTGGACGTGGAGACCGACGGGCCGGGGCACCCGGCGGACAGCGACACGGCGCAGCGGATCGCGCGCCGGATGCACGAGGCCGTCGCGCGCCTGACCCGCGACGGCGCGGTGGCCTCCCGCGTCCGGGTCAGCGTGGGTGTGGCCGTGACCGCCGGTGGGCGGGTCGACCCGCGGTCGCTGATCCGGGCCGCCGACCTCGCCATGTACCGGGGCAAGCGGGACGGCGGTGACGCCGTGACCGGTCCGGTCGTCGTCACCACCTCGGTGGACGCCGACCCCCTGCTCGGCACGAGCATCGAGGAGGCCGTCGCCCGCGGGGAGCTCGAGCTCCTGTACCAGCCGATCGTGGCGCTGGAGGACGGCCGGCTGGCCAGCCTGGAGGCGCTCGTGCGGTGGCGGCACCCCCGCCTGGGGCTGCTCACCCCTGACGCGTTCCTGCCGGCCGTCCAGCGCGCCGGGCAGCTGATCGCCCTGGACGACTGGGTGCTGCGGACGGCGATGCGCGAGTTCGCGGCCTGGGCCCACGCCGAGGAGGCGGAGGGCCGGGACCGGCCGGTGGCCCTGAACGTCAACGTGAGCACCGACCGGCTGCTGGCCGCCGGGCTCAGCGACGTCCTGGACGCGGCGGCCGCGGAGGCGGGTATGGAGCCCTCGCTGGTCCGCATCGAGGTGCCCGAGCAGCTGCTGGTCGACCAGCTCGAGGCCGCCACCGAGGCGCTGGCCCGGGTGAGCCGGCACGGCTTCAAGGTGACCCTCGACGACGTCGGCGCGGGTGGCACGTCGCTGCGCCACCTGCGGGAGGTCCGTGCCGACGGCCTCAAGATCGACCGCTCCTACGTGCAGCGCCTGCTCACCGACGACCGCGACCGCGCACTGGTCCGGATGCTGGTCGACTTCGCGGTCGGTACCGGCATCGCCGTCACCGCCGAGGGCGTGGAGAGCCTGGAGCAGCGCGACGCCCTGCTGGAGCTCGGCTGCCACTACGCGCAGGGCTGGCTGTTCTCCCGGCCGGCACCGCTGTCGGCGGCACGCGCACCCGCCGGGCCCGTCCCGGTCTGACCGCGCGACCGGTCCGACCGCCTGCCGGTCAGAGGCGGCTGGTCGTCGCCTCGTCCTCGGCGCCGCCGAAGTAGTGGTCGAGCACCTCGCGGAACACCGGCTGCTCGGGCGCGGCCCGGGCGAAGAGGGTCATCGACGAGCGCAGCTTCTGCGCGTCGATCGAGCCCATCACGCGCACCGGGTCGTCGGTGTCGAGCGCGGTGAGCGCCCGCGCGCACTCGACCAGCCGGCGGCCGAGCGTCGGGTGCGCCAGGTAGGCGCGGGCCTCCGCCAGGCCCGAGAGCGCGAACCGCTGCGCCATCCCGCTGCGGCCGAGGCCCGCGATCTGGGGGAAGACGAACCACATCCAGTGGGTGCGCTTCTCGCCGGCGCGCAGCTCGGCCAGCGCCTGGTCGTAGGTCTGGGCCTGCGCGTCGACGAACCGGCGGAGGTCGAAGGAGTCGCTCACGGGCACCAGGGTGCCGCACGGCCCCGGCGCCCGTCGGCGCCCGGGCCGGTGCGGGAGGTGCGCGCGGTGCGGCGCACGTCGTTCAGCCATGACTTAACAGCGACGTCACTGCCGGGAAACCACCGCTGCCGCCGGAGGAGCTTGAGTCGTGGACGAAGGCGCTCACGCGCGATCCCGGTCCGCCACCACGGTCCGGCCACCGTCCCGAAGGAGTTCCATGAGCGCCCGTCCCGCGCAGCGACTGCTCGCCCTCGCTGCCTCGGCCGCCGCCGTCGTCGCCCTCGCCGCCTGCTCGTCCGACCCGGCCGACTCGACAGACGAGGCCGCCGCGAGCGGCGCGAGTGGTGAGACCGAGACGGTGACGGTCGGCACCCTCCGCGGGCAGCCCCACTTCTACGCGCCGTTCCTCTACGAGGAATACGCCGAGGAGGGGGTGGAGTTCGAGGTCGTCATCCTCGACAGCACGCCGTCGCTGTCGGACGCCCTCGTCTCCGGCGCCGTCGACTTCGCCGTCACCGGGGTCACCTCGACCGTCTCCTCGATCGCCCAGGACCGGGACCTGAAGATCGTCGCCTCGGCCGCCGACGGCGGCTGGGGGTTCCTGGGCAACGACATCGACTCGGTGTCCGACCTCGTCGGCAAGAAGGTCGGCTACATCCAGGGCAGCGCGCCGGAGGTGGCCCTGCGGCTCATCCTCGAGGAGGAGGGCATCGACCCGGCCGACCTCGAGCTGGTCACCGTCGCGCCGCCGGAGCTCGCCTCGGCCCTCGCGAGCGGCTCCATCGACGCCTTCTTCGGCGTGGAGATCGGCGTCTCCCTCGCGAAGGCGGCGGGCAGCACCGAGATCGCCGACCCCTACTCGACCTCCATCGGTCAGGTGAACATCGGCCTGGCCACCCGCGGGGACCTGATCGAGGAGAACCCGGACCTGGTGCAGAAGGTCGTCGACACCCACGTCGCCACCACTGCCTACATGAGCGAGAACGTGGACGAGTGGCTGCCGGACATGGTCGCGGAGTTCGGCGGCGACCAGGAGGTCCTGGAGACGGCGCTGGAGAACTTCACGCTCCGGTCGGACCTGAGCCAGGAGTACCTGACCCAGGTCGAGGCGCTCGTCGGAGAGATGGCCGGCCTGGGCCTGATCGACGAGGCGCCGGCGATCGAGGACATCGTCGACACCACGTTCGCGCCGGAGGACTGATCCGCGGGGGCGCCGGGCGGTCCCCGGCCGGCGCCCCCGACCGCCCACCACCTCTGAAGGACATCGCCATGGCCGACACGGCCACCACCACGGGCCCCACGGCGCCGGTCGGCGCCCCAGGCACCCTGGCCCCGCCGCCCCGCACCCGCCGACGGCGCGGGGGGAGCACGGCCCGCGCCGTGCTGCTCGGCCTGCCGGTCCCGATCCTGTTCCTGCTGTTCTGGCACGTCGGCCGCCAGCAGGAGTGGGAGCTGCCGTTCGGCATCCGGATGGGCTTCCTGCCCCTGCCGGGCGACGTCGCCGTCTCGCTGTGGGACTACGCCTTCGGCGGCCTGCGGGACGACGCGTTCAGCCAGCTGCTGTGGACCGATCTCGGCGCCAGCGCGCTGCGCGTCGCCTCCGGGTTCGCCCTCGCGACGGCGATCGGCGTGCCGCTGGGCATCGTGATGGGCCGCTTCCGGACGGCGTTCGCGCTGTTCGACCCGATGATCAACCTGTTCCGTCCCATCCCGGCGACCGCCTGGGTCCCGCTCGTCGCCCTGCTGATCGGCTACGGCGACCAGGCGTCGATCTTCCTGATCACGCTGTCGGCCTTCTTCCCGATCGTGCTCGGCACCATCAGCGGCGCCCGGCAGGTGCCCGAGCGGCTGCTGGAGGCCGCGCGGATGCTGGGCACCTCCGGTCCGGGCACGCTGCTGCGGGTGGTCCTGCCCGCGGCCGCGCCGGCCATCGTCAACGGCATGCGGGTCGGGCTGGGACTGGCCTGGGTCATCCTCGTGCTGAGCGAGACCACGGGCGTCCCCACCGGCCTGGGCTCGACCATCTTCCTGGCGCGGGACGTCGTCCGGACCGACCTGATCGTCGTCGGGATGATCTGCATCGCGATCGCGGGGTTCCTCTCCGACCGGTTGCTCATGCTGCTCTTCGGCGTCCTGTTCCGCGACCGTCCCCTGATCAAGTAGGAGCAGCGATGAGCACCCACGTGCCAGCCTGCCGGATGGCCGACGTCCGGCTGGCGGACCTCGGCAAGGCGTACGAGACGCCGGGCGGCGAGGTCCTCGCCATGTCCGGCGTGTCCCTGACGATCGCGTCGGGCGAGTTCGTCGCCGTCGTGGGCGCCAGCGGGTGCGGCAAGAGCACCCTGCTGCGGATCCTCGCCGGGTTCGAGCACGCCACCGCCGGCTCCGTCGAGGTCGGCGGCGCACCGGTCACCGGACCGGGCCCCGACCGTGGCGTCGTCTTCCAGGACTACGGGCTGTTCCCCTGGCTGACCGTGCGGGAGAACGTCTCCTACGGTCCCGCCCGCAAGAAGCTGCCCCGGGCGGAGGTGCGGCAGGTCGCGGACCGGTTCATCGGGGCGGTGGGGCTGAGCCGGTTCGCCGAGAAGTATCCCGCGCAGCTGTCCGGGGGGATGCAGCAGCGGGTGGCGATCGCCCGCGTGCTGGCCAACGACCCGTCGCTGCTGCTGATGGACGAGCCCTTCGGCGCCCTCGATGCGCTGACCCGCTCGGACCTGCAGGCCGAGCTCAAGCGCATCCACGCGGAGACCCACACGACGGTCGTCCTCGTGACGCACTCGATCGAGGAGGCGGTCTACCTCGCCGACCGGGTGGTGGTGATGACCGGTGGCGCGTCCCACGGCGTGCCCGGGCACGTCAGCGAGGTCGTGCCGGTGGAGCTGGCGGACCGGGACGTGACCGCGCCGGCGTTCAACGCGGTCAAGCGGCGGATCGCCGACCTGGTGCACGCCGCCCCCGTCGGTGTCTGAGCAGGTCGGCGACTTCGCCCCCGACCTGCTCGGCGCGAGGATCCGGCGGCTGCGCCAGGACGTCGGCCTCTCGCTCACCGAGGTCGCCCGGCGGCTGGGGGTGAGCGCGTCGGCGGTCTCCCAGATCGAGACCGGGGCCATGGCGCCGTCGGTCGGCCGGCTCGTGGGGATCATGGGGGTGCTCGGGCTGCCGCTGACGACGGTGTTCGACCAGTCCGTGGCCCCGGCCTTCCCGCCGGCCGACGGCGAGGCCGCGGCGGGGGAGGAGCTGCGCGGGGTGCGCGTGGCGAGGGCGGGCGGGGCGCGGACCCTCGGCCTCGACCAGGGCGTCGTCTACCGGCGGCTGACCCCGTACCCGCTGCCGGGCACCGAGTTCTTCGAGTCGACCTACCCGCCGGGCGCCGCATCCGGGGAGGAGGGGGACTTCCTCGCGCACAGCGGCCTGGAGACCGGCGTCGTGACGTCGGGGATGCTCACCTTCCAGTTCGGCGACGGCGAGGTCGAGCTGTCCCACGGGGACGCCATCCACTTCCCGGCGGCGAAGCCGCACCGCGTCGTCAACCGCACCGGCGAGGTCGCCGTGGCCACCTGGCTCACCGTGGGCATCCCGGGAGGGCGCACCGCCGGCAACGGTGCGCCGGCGTGCGCCCACGGGCGGGTCGCCCCCGCGGGTAGCACCGGCGACGGGGGACGCCGGGTCGGAGTGCGCCCGGACCGATGACTCGCGGGCGCCGTCGCCGTCCTATCCGGCATGCAGACGACGACGCTCGACCTGGGCCCGCAGACTGCCGAGGTGGCCCGCGTGGTCGCCGGGGTGCGGGACGACCAGCTGGACGATCCGACGCCGTGCGCGGGAACCCCGGTGGCCGGCCTGCTCAGCCACCTGGCCGGCCTCACCCTGGCGTTCCGGCTGGCCGCGGAGAAGACCGCGTTCGACGGCGGCCCCTCGGCCGACCCGGCCGACCTGCCCGCGGACTGGCGCACCCGGCTGCCCGCGCAGCTCGCGGCGCTGGCCGCCGCCTGGCGCGACCCGGCCGCGTGGGAGGGGGAGGCGGAGGTGGCCGGTGTGCGGATGCCCGCGCCGGCGATGGCCGCCGTCGCCCTGGACGAGGTGCTGGTGCACGGCTGGGACCTCGCCGTCGCCACCGGCCAGGACTACCGGCCCGACGACGCCGCCGTGCGCGCGTGCATGGAGTTCGTCGGCGACCGCAGCGACCCCGCGGACGAGCCCGAGGGGTTGTTCGGCCCGCCGGTGCCGGTGCCCGGCGATGCGCCCGCGTTCGACCGGCTGCTCGGGCGCACCGGCCGCGATCCGCGCTGGCGGGCCCGGGCCGAGCCCGCATGACGGCGGGGTGCGCGCCGCCTGACCGGACGGGTCCGGCGCCGCCCCCGAGGGGGCAGCGCCGGACCGGTGTGCGCCTCACGGGTCAGGCGTGCCCGTGCCCGTTCTCGGCCAGCGGGAGCCCGCGGTGGGTCTCGGAGTGCCCGCAGGTGCACGCGCCCGCGGGGCAGTGCGAGCAGGACGCGCTCGGCGGCAGGTCCAGCGCCGGGTTGCCGTCGAAGAAGCCGACCGGCTTGAGCATGAAGCCGATGTAGGCGCACGGCATGACCGGCCAGTCCTCCGGCCGCACCACGTGGTGGGCGCCGACGGTGTACCAGAGCACGACGTCGGTGTCCTCGAGCGGCGCGTCGTCGGCGATGTACTCGGGCAGGCCCTGCGCGTCGGGGCTCTGGTACGGGTAGTCGCCGGCCGCGTACAGCTCGCGCGGCTCGTACCTCGTCACCCACAGGTGGTGCTGGACGAAGCGGGCCCGGTCGAAGATGTAGGACCCCTCCTGCAGCATCGAGGGGACGACCTCGCGCGGCATGAGCTTGTAGCCGACCGGGCTGCCCAGCTCGTTGACCCTCGAGGGGTTGACCACCTTCCAGTACCGCGCGGTGGAGAACTCCCAGTCCCGCGCTCCCTCGGCCTCCGACGCCACCAGCGTCTCCCGGGTGATCCAGGCGTTGGCGTGCGGGTTGAGCGCCGGGTCGGGCTCGGGGACTGAGTCGACCTCGTAGACGCTGTTGCCGGGGCCGTCCACGCACATGTCCATGCGGACGTTGAAGTGGTGCTGGTGGTGCGGCCCGTAGAGGCCGGGGGCGACGAGGTTGCCGTAGCGCGGCTTCTCGCCCTCGGCGATCGCGCCGGTGGTGAGGACGCCGGTGAGCTTGACCTCGTACTCGATGTTGCCGTCGGTGTAGAGGTACCAGAAGAAGCCGTACTCGTAGTTGCCGACGGTGGCGATGAAGGAGATGACCAGCCGGCGGGAGCGGCGGACCTCGACGACGCCGGTGCGGAAGTCGGTGTGCTTCCAGGCGATGCCGTAGTCCTCCTCGTGCATGCAGACGGCGTTGGGGATGGTGACGGCGTTGCCCATCGAGTCGTTGACGACGCCGTCGAAGTAGAAGATCTCGCCGAGGCAGTCGCAGCCGAGGGTGAGCGGGTTGGCCATCAGCCCCATCCCGACCTCGCCCATGTCGAACACGTTCTTGTTCCAGTGGGTCGGGGCGGTGTCGCCGTACGGGACGACCATCTCCGAGAGCGCGGCGCGGTACATGATCGGCCGCTCGACGCCGCGGTCGGTGTAGCCGAGCTGGTGCAGCACCAGGCCCTCGCGCGGGTTGAACCCGACCCGCAGCGACCACTTCTGCCAGGTCACGTTCCAGCCGTCGACGGTGAAGCTGGGGCCCTCGGGCTGGGTGATCTCGATCGGCTTCAGGTCGTCGCGGAACGCGCTGAACGCCGGCCGGTTGCCCTCGCGGAACATGAAGCGCTCTTCGTAGTTCCCGGCGTACCGGGGGAGCGGCACCACGCCGTGGTCCTCGACGTCGATCACGGCCATGGCGTCGAGGTCGAAGGTGACGATGACGCCCTCGACCGGCCGGGCGTAGCCGTGCTCGCCGGGCTCGGAGCGGATGAACGTCAGCGGCCGGCACAGCAGCGGGGAGTTGTCGTAGTGGTCCTGTGCGCCGTAGTAGCCGGTGGGCCACGGGTCGACCATCGCCAGGTCGAAGTCGGTGACGCCGCGCCTGCGCATGGCCTCCTGCCAGCGGGGGTCCTGCACCACGACCTTCTCCACGCCGTCCATGTGCTCGGCGAGGTAGGAGGGGAAGCGGCCGGGCACCGGCGTCCAGGCGGCGAGCAGCCCGGCCTCGAGGTCGACGACGCCTTCGAAGATCAGCTTCTGCGCGCCGTCGTAGGCCACCACGAAGGCCTGCCGGGGCGGGACGTCGGCGGGGTCGAAGACCAGGCTGGCCGGCTTGGCCGGCTCGGCCAGCGAGATCATCACGAACCGCAGGGTGGGGGTGGCGTGCTCGCTCCCCATCACGATCGAGCCGGCGCGCTCGATCTCGGCGCCGCTCAGCGGGTCCAGCGGGTGGCGCGCGGCGGCGGGGGAGACGCCGGGCAGATCGGTCAGTGCGGTGTCGACGGCCATGCGGAGACGCTCCTCGGGCGAGTGCGGGATCGGAAGGGGGACGGCGGTGCCGGTCAGACCGGCTCGCCGGCCGACGACGCCGAGCGCTGCTCCGGGAGCTCGAGCACGGCGAGGTGGGCGAGGGCGTCGGGTGCGCTGAGCTTCTCCGCCGACCGGCGTCCGAAGACGTAGACCAGCAGGCCCACGAGCAGGGCCACGGCGACGATCGAGCCCAGCCAGGTCATCCAGGTGGACGCCGGGACGTCGATCCAGGGGGTGGCGAAGGAGTAGTAGATGCCGGCCGTGGTGCTCAGCGAGCCGATCACCGCCACGGCCCAGACGGCGGGCATCCCGCCGGGGATCCGCCAGAAGTCCTCGGTGGCGTAGCGGTCGGCGTACCGCTTCCGCGCCCGCACCAGCGGCACGAAGAAGAAGAAGCCGGAGACCAGCCAGATGACGCTGAGCGCGCCGGTGAGATAGACGGTGACGTTGGCCAGGCTGGACTGCGAGAACAGCGCGACCATCACCGTCGAGGAGAGCGCGCCCTGCACCAGCAGAGCGGTCACCGGGTTGCGGGTGCGCGGGTTGAGGTGGGTGAAGATCCGCGGCAGGTGCCGCTCGAGACCGGAGACGAAGATCAGCCGGGAGTAGGCGATCTGGTAGGTCACCAGCGCCACGAAGACGATGAGCGCGAGGACGACGGCGGCGATCTCCATGAGCCCGGGGAAGCCGGCGACGTCGAGCATCCCGATGACGCCGGTGACCGGGTCGATCTGCGCCGACGGCAGGGCCATCATCGTGCCGAGCGTGGTGAGCAGGTAGATGGCGATCAGCGCCAGCGAGCCCCAGCCGATCATGCGGGTGGCGCTGCGCTTCACCGACAGGAACTCGGCGCCCATGTTGAACGGGGTCTCGACGCCGACCAGGTAGAGCAGCACGGTGCCGAACAGGAAGCCGCCCACGGCGAAGTTCGGGATCAGCGCGTCGCGGGCGACGAACTCGGTGGCCGGACCGCCGTTGTTCACCGCGTACAGGGCGCCGGCGACGAAGATGACCGCGGTGAGCACGCCGTAGGTGAGGAAGGCGGCGTTCATGATCCGCTGGTTGGCGGCGAGCTTGGCCAGCGCCAGGCCGATGACCACCCAGAGGATGAGCAGCTGCAGGATGATGCTGAGCGTGATGCCGATCTCGGCGTGGAAGGCGAGCAGCAGCAGCTGCACCACGATGGCCGGCGACGCGGCGCCGTTGAGGATCACCGGCATCCACGACAGGTAGCCGCCGAAGAACGCCATCGGCTCGTTCATCGTGCGGTAGGCCCAGATGTAGACCCCGCCCTGCCCCGGCCAGAGGTTGCCGAGCTCGGCGACGGCGAGACCGGCCGGAACCAGGAACAGCACGATGCCGAGCACCCACATCGGGATCGCGTTCCACCCGCCGGTGGCCATCACCGAGGAACCGGTGATCCAGCAGATGATGAACACGTAGGTGGCGGTGAGGCCGAACGTGCTCATCACCTTGGGCAGCACCTGCTCGGGCACCAGCTCGGTGGTCATGGGCAGTGCGCGCTGGGAGGGCGCTGCCGGTGGAGGAGCGGACGGGGTGGCGGACGTCGGCAGGGCATCGGCGGACATGGGCACTCCTGGGCGTCGGGCAGGGCGGAGCTCGGGCGGGGGGTGTTCGGGTGGGGGTGTCCCGGGGTGGCGTCCGGGGTGGTGCGCTCCTGGGAGCTAGTGCGCGCCGTCGATGGCGCCGTCGGTCATCCGGACGACGCGGCTGGCCTGCTCGGCGACCGTCGGGTCGTGCGTGCTGGCGACGACGGTGACGCCGAGGTCCGAGCACAGGTCGCGCAGCAGGCGGACGACGGTCGCGCCGGTGCGGTGGTCGAGGTTGGCCGTCGGCTCGTCGGCGAGGATCAGCTGGGGGTTGCTGATCAGCGAGCGGGCGATGGCGGTGCGCTGCTGCTCGCCGCCGGACATCTTGGTGGGGGAGTGGTCCACCCGGTGGCCGAGGCCGACCAGGTCGAGCAGTTCGAGGGCCCGCTTCCGGAGCGCGGCCCGGTCGTAGGGCTCGAACATCAGCGGCAGCTCGACGTTCTCCACGGCCGACAGGAACGGGATCAGGTTGTAGCTCTGGAAGATGAAGCCGACGGTGTCGTGGCGCAGGGCGGCGAACTGGCTCTCGGTGAGCGTCGCGGTGTCGGTGCCGTTGATGACGACGCTGCCCTTGGTCGGCCGGTCCAGCCCGCCGATGATGTTGAGCAGCGTCGACTTCCCGCTGCCGCTGGGCCCCATCAGGCAGACGAACTCGCCGGGGAGCACGGTGAGGTCGGCGTCGACCAGCGCGCGCACCACCTCGTCGCCGAGCTTGTGCAGCTTCCACGCGCCGGTCACCTGGACGACGGGCCGGGCGGTCGCCGGCGTCGCGTCGGGGCCGGCGGTGCCGGTGCCGGTGCCGGGGGCGGTGTCGGGAACGAGGGTCATGGTCAGGCTCCAGACGAGAGGGATCGGATCGGCGGGCGGGAGGCGGCCCGCCAGGTCGGCAGGATGCTGGTGGCCACGGCGGCGACGGCGCTGACGACGACGGCGACCAGCACCCCGACGGCGGTGCCGGTGGCGGACACCCCCGTGGCGGCGGCCCCGGTGGCGGCGAGCACCGCCGCGGTACCGACGGCGGCGGCCGAGCCGAGGACGGCGCCGGCGACCGAGGCGACCACCGGCTCCACCAGCAGCGCAGCGACCACGGGCGGCCGGGGCACGCCGGTGGCGCTGAGCACGCCGAGTTCGCGGGTGCGGTGCACGACGGTGCGGGTGGTGGAGACCGCCACCTCCACGACGCCGACCAGCAGCACCGTGACGGCGATGAGCACCACGGCCCGCTCGATCGCGTCGGCGTGGCCGAGCGCCGCGGCCTGGGCGCTGATCCCCGAGGCCATGCCGAGCACGAGCACGAGGAGGAAGGCGCCGGTCGCCGTCGTCACGACGGGCAGCGCCAGCGCCTCGGCGCGGCGGCGGGTGGAGAGCAGGCCGTAGGCGAGGCCGAACCTCAACTGGTTCATGCGGAGTCCCCGAGGAGCTGGACCGGCCGCTGCTGCAGCAGCCGGTGGACCGGTACGAGCGCGCCGACGATCGCCATCGCCGGCAGGTAGGCGGCGACGGTGCCGGCGGCGGCGAGCCAGGCGACGGGGGTGGCGATCTCCGGCACCACGAGCCAGACGGCGACCCCGGCGAGGCCGATGCCGAGGAGGTACGCCGAGACGAAGACCAGCGCGGACTCGACGAGGAAGAAGTAGAGGACCTCGTCGGCCAGGCCGATGCTGGCCATGATCCCGAACTCCCGGCGTCGCTCCTGCACCGCGGCGAGGAAGGAGGAGATGGCGATGACGAAGCCGAGCACCAGCCCGATCACCGAGATCAGCCCGAACGCCGAGCTGGTCACCTGGCCGGAGAAGAGGGCGGAGAACTCCTGCTCGAACGTCGTCGCCCCGCTGCCGCCGACCGCGTCGTAGATCAGCCCGTCGCCGCCGGCCTCGGGCTGCACGGCCGGGTTGGTGGTCGCGGGCAGCCCGCTGTCGGCCGACAGCAGGGCGCCGAGGTCGTTGCGGCCGGCCTGCTCGGCCGGCTCGGTGACCGTCCACCAACCGTCGTCGCCGACGACGTCGACGGCGAGCGCCTCCGGGACGGCGACCACCGGGTCGTCGCCGCCGACGGTTACCGCGAGCTCGGCGCCCCCGAAGGCCAGGGTGTCGCCGTCGCCGAGCCCGAGCGTCTCGGCCGCCTGCGAGCCGAGGACGGCGGTGCCGCCGGCGACCGCGTCGCTGCCGTACACCGGCAGGTCGCCGGCGTCCGACGACCAGACGCCGGTGACGGTGCGGGTGGCCGTCCAGCCGTCGGGGACGGTCAGGTCGGGCGCCGGGCCGTCGGCGACGAACGCGCCGGCGTCGCTGTCGTAGTGGACGCCGGCCGCGGGCACCGCCCACAGCGAGGCGCCGTCGAGCACGCGGGTCACGGAGTCGCTGCCGGTGATGGCGAAGCTCGAGGAGATGGTGCGCACCACGGTCACCGAGAGGATGGCCAGGGCGATCCCGAAGACCGCGAGGGCGAACCGCTCCGGGCGCCGGCGCACGTTCGCGAGGGCGAACCGGAGCAGCCGGACCGACGTGCTGTCGCGCAGACTCCGGGCGGCCGCCTCGATCTGCACCGGGTGCGCGAGAGAGCCGGTGCGGGTCTCCTCGACGGTCGTCACTGCCATGCCGGAACTGTGGTGGCGGGTTGTTTCCCCTGTTCGGCCCGCGTTCTTCCGTGCTGGTGAACGGACGACCCGCCGCGTGAACGCCGCGTTCCCGAGTTCGCACTCGAGGCGGGCAGGCGCTCAGGGCATCGCTCAGCGGCGGGCGGCCGCTCCCGCGGCGAGGGCGGCGGCGACCAGCTGCGCGCCGACCAGCCCGAGGCCCAGCCACATGAGCGGACCCGGCGTGCCGGCCCCGTGCACGTGGCCGGATCGGGGGGCGAGCATCTGCAGGTGGACGACGAGCATCGCGGCGTCGACCGTCGCCGTCACCGCCCAGACCCGCCCCGACGGATCGCGCCACAGGTGCCAGGCGCACGGCAGGCAGGCCAGCGCCATGCCCAGCATGGCCAGCGAGCCGAGGGTGGAGGTGTCGACCAGCAGCAGGTGGACGACGGCGGAGCCGAGCGCCAGGAGGGCTGCGGCCCGGCCGAGGACGCGCACGCCCGCGGGCAGGGCGAGGACGGCGGTGCCCTCGCGCGGGAACGTGGTCATCAGGTCTCCCGGTGGTCGCCGGCGCCCGGCCGGCGCCGCCTGCGCCACCGACCCTGTCGGCCGGTCGTTTCCGGAGCATCTCGGGAACGGGACGTTCCGGCGACACCCGCGCGCGCCCCCCGAGCGGCCGCAGATGTCGAAGCCGTGTCATCCGCCGTCCGCCCCGCTGCCCCGCCCGCCGGATGGGAACCCAGGGGAGGACAGCAGCACCGCACGAGGAGGAGTCATGCGCAGGAGCACACGGATGGTCGCCGGCGCCGTGCTGGCCGCGGGCCTGGGGCTGAGTGGCTGCGGCCAGGACGACGAGGTGGACGAGGGCCCCGGCGTCCCGGAGGTCTTCCAGAGCGAGGAGGTCGGCAGCCCCGACCAGGTCGACGGCGGCGAGGAGGACGCCGACGGCATCGATCGCGGCACCGGCGGCATCGACGAGGACGACAACACCGGCACCGACGACGGCACCGGGGAGGAGGACGCCGGCAGTGTCGACGGCGGGCCCGACGTCGACGACACCGCCGACGTCGGCTGACCCGCGACACCCCGGGCGACGGGAGCGAGATCGGTCACGGTGCCATGACCCGGTGCGCCTGCCGATGAGCAGTCGTGGGTGACGGTCCTTCGCGATCCCCGTCGCCCGGGGGTGCACCGCATGAGCGAGCGACGACGTCGTCTCGGCGACGGGCTGGCCGTCCTGGCCGGCGCGCGTCCGGACGTGCTGGCGGCCGCGCCCGGGGCGCGGCCCCGGTTCGTGGCGCTGGGCGGCGTGCTGCTGAGCACCGGCGCGCTGGCCGCGGTCTCGGCCGCGTTCGCCGTCGCGATGGCGCTGGGCGTGTGGTGGCCGCTGGCCCTGCTCGTCGGCCTCGGCTGGGGCGCGGTCGTGGTCAACCTCGACCGGATGCTGCTGGTCGGGATGGCGCACGACTCCTCGCTGAAGCGCAACCTGGCGATGGCCGTGCCCCGCGTGGGGCTGGCGCTGGTGCTCGGCGTCGTCGTCGCGACGCCGCTGACGCTGCAGGTGTTCCACAAGGAGATCGACGCCGAGATCGTGGTGATGCAGGCCGAGGCCGCCGACGCCCACCGGCAGACCCTCGAGGCCGACACCCGGTTCGCCGGGCTCCCGGCGCTCGAGGAGCGGATCGCCGCGCAGGAGGCGGTCGTCGCCACCGGCGGTGCCAGCGACGCCGGACTGGCCGCGGTGCGCGGCGCGGTGCCCACCAAGCAGGCGGCGCTGGACTCGGCGCTGGTGCTGTCCCGCGAGCTCGACGCCAAGGCCCAGTGCGAGCTCGACGGGACCTGCGGCACGGGCGACGCCGGCACGGGCGAGGCCTACGCCCAGGCCCGCGCCGCGGCCGACGCGCAGGCCGCCGTCGTCGCCGCGGCCCGCAGCGAGCTGGACGCCGCCGTCGCCGCCGTGGGCGCGGCCGAGGGCCGCAGCGCGGCGCTGGCCTCGTCGTCCCTGGACGGCGACCGGGCAGAGCTCACCCGGCTGACCGCCGAGCTGGACCGGCTGCAGGCCGCCTTCGACGCCCAGAACGAGGGCTCGGGCGGGATCCTGCTGCGGCTGGAGGCGCTGGACCGGCTGGGCGACAAGAACGGCACCCTGGCCGCCGCGCAGTTCATGCTCTCGCTGCTGTTCATGTGCGTCGAGGTGCTGCCGGTGCTGATGAAGCTGCTGCTGAACTTCAGCCCGCCCACCGCCTACGACCGGCTGGCCGCGATGCGCGACTCCGGTGACGTCGACCTGGAGGAGATGGCGCAGGAGTCGCGGCGGACCGTGGCGCAGGCCAAGGAGGAGCTGCTGGTGCTCGCCGAGAAGGAGCGGGTCGACCGGCAGAAGGAGGCGATCCTCGCGCGGCGCCGGGCGGCGCTGGCCGAGGTCGCGGCCCGGGTGGAGCGCGAGCGGCAGGTCGAGCCGGCCCCCGTCGAGCCGGTCGTCGGCGAGGAGCCGCGGCAGCTGTGGGACACCGGCCCGATCCGCGAGCTGGCCCGCAGCGCCGCCGTCCGGACGGTGCGCTCGGTGCGCCGTCGCCCCGGCGACCGGACGCCGACGACCGTCTGACCCCCGCTGGGGGTCCGCTGCCGGTCTGCTGTGAGTCCGCTGCCGGAGCGCTGCAGGACGGCTCCGCCGTGCGAGAGTCCGGAGCGTCAGCCGGGCGGCTCTGGCCGCCCGGCTTCCTGCTGCGCGGGCCGGCTCCCGGCACCGCCGCACATCCCCGATCCGACGTGAGGACACCATCCCGATGAGCACCACCACGCCCGAGCCGACGCAGCAGATCGACGGCGGAGCGGACCCGGCCGGCACCGGACCGGCCGGCGAGACCCTCGCCACGGGGTCGGCCGGCGAGCCCGGCTGGGCGCAGCGGAACAGCGGGCTGCTGACCGCGGTGCTGATCGCCGTCGTGGTGGCGGCGATCGCGATCGCCGGGCTGATCCTGTGGCGCGGCGGAGTCGACGACGACAACGCCGCCACCGAGGCCGCGTTCACCGAGACGGTGACCGCGCAGGGCGCCGAGGTGACCACCGTGGAGTGCGACGGCGACACCTGCGCGGCGATCATCGGCGGCCAGGCCTACACGGTGCTGGTCCAGGTCGACGAGGACGGCGAGCAGCAGTTCGGCGTCGCCGCCTACACCGGGGACTGAGCCGGCCGGCAGGTCGGAGAGTGCGCTGCGTCACCCGGACGGGGGGAAGTCGGCGCGACGGCGATCTGACCGGTGAAGTTCCGCTTTCCGGCAGCCGAGGACAGTGCCATGCAGATCAGCCGGATGGCCCCCGAGGTGGCCACCCCGCGGGTCGTCGCCCGGACCGCCGGGCTGCTCACCGCCACGGGGGGCCTGGCGGCAGTCGCGCTGGTGCTCGGCACCCCGGGCGCGCTGCGCGCCGTCCACCCGGCCATCACCGCCCTCGGACCGGTCACCACGCTGCTGGGCCTGGCCGTGATCCGCTGGGGTCACCTGGTGCCGCGGGTCTTCTTCCAGGTGCTCGTCGCCATCGGCTCGGTCGGCATCGGGGTCGTCGCCGTCGCCTCGCCCATGGCGCACGGCGCCGTGGCGGTGCTGGCGCTGATGACGTTCGCGTCGATGGACGCGTTCCTGTTCTTCCCGCTGCTGTGGGCGCTCGGGTTCCTCGCGGAGCTGCTGGCCATCGGCGCGGTCGTGGTCGTGCTGCGCGGCGACATCGCCATCGGGCCGGCGCTCGTCCTGGGACTGCTCGTCGTCGGCTCGGCCGGCGCGGTCGGCGTCCTCGCGCGGCGGGCGGCCAGCGCGTCCGAGGACGCGCTCACCGGGCTGATGAACCGGCGCGGCTTCGACGAGGCGCTGGACGCCGCGGCGCGGGCGGCCCTGCGCACCGGTGAACCGCTGTCGGTGGCGCTGTTCGACCTCGACCACTTCAAGGCCGTCAACGACACCCGCGGCCACGCGGCCGGCGACGAGATGCTGCGCGCGGTCGCGGGCGCCTGGCGGACGTCGCTGCCGCGCGGCGCCGTCCTCGCGCGGCACGGCGGCGACGAGTTCTCCCTGCTGCTGCCCGGGCACGACGGCGACCGGGCGCTGGCCTGCGCCGAGCGGCTGCGGGCGGCGCTGCCGGACATCGGCACGTCGGTGGGCGTGGCCGAGTTCGAGCTGGGCGACTCCCCGGCTGACGTGATGCGGCGGGCCGACGCCGCGCTGTACCGGGTGAAGACCTTCGGCCGCGGCCGCAGCGAGCTCGACGCCGGTGGCCGCAGCCCGATGGCCCGCGACCTGGCCGCCGCGCTCGCCGACGGGCCGACCGGTGGGTTGTCGGTGCACCTGCAGCCGATCGTCACGCCGGCCGACGGCGCCATCGCCGGCGTCGAGGCGCTGGTGCGGTGGCACCACCCCGAGCGCGGGCCGGTGCCGCCGACGGAGTTCGTGCCGGTGGCCGAGCAGGAGGGCCTGGTCGGCGCGCTGGGCGCCTTCGTGTGGACGGCGGCCTGCCAGGACGCGCGGACGCTGTCCGAGGCGACCGGGCGGGCGCTGTTCCTGACCGTCAACGTGTCGGGGCTGGAGCTGGACGACCCCGGCTTCCCCGACCGGGTGCTGGCCACGCTGGCGGCGACCGGCTGGCCGGCGTCGCGCACCGTCGTCGAGGTGACCGAGAGCCTGGTGGAGGCCGAGACGACGCAGTCGGTGCAGGCGCTGCACGCGCTGCGCCGGCACGGGCTGCGGGTGGCGATCGACGACTTCGGCACCGGCTACTCGGCGCTGTCCCGGCTGGACACGCTGCCCACCGACTACCTGAAGCTGGACAACTCCTTCGTCTCGACGATCACCACCTCGAGCCGGCGGGCGCGGCTGCTGCGCAGCGTCATGGCGCTGGCCGACGGGCTGGACCTGGTGCTGATCGCCGAGGGCGTGGAGACGCCGGAGCAGGCGCGGACGCTGACCGCGCTGGGCTGCCCGTTCGCGCAGGGCTACCTGTACAGCCGGCCCCGCCCGGTGGCGGAGCTGGTCGCCGAGCTCGCGCAGGGTGGCCCGGGTCACGCCGCCGCCGTCCTGTCAGCTCCGGTGCCATCGGCTAGACAGTCCCCATGACCGAGGTGACGACGGCGACCGGTGGCGGCATGCTCTCCCGCGAGGAGATGGACGCCGCGCGCGAGCGGCTGCCCATCGTGTACGTCGACGTGGTGCCGGTGCGGGTGGACGACCACGGCACGGTGATCGCCGTCGGCCTGCTGCTGCGGGCCGGTGAGGACGGGCAGATCAAGCGGGCGCTGGTGTCGGGGCGGGTGCTGTACCACGAGCGGGTGCGGGCGGCCCTGCTCCGGCACATCGAGAAGGACCTCGGCCCGCTGGCGCTGCCGCGGCTGCCGCCCGCGCCGCAGCCGTTCACCGTCGCCGAGTACTTCCCGACGCCGGGGGTGACGCCGTTCCACGACCCGCGGCAGCACGCGGTGTCGCTGGCCTACGTGGTGCCGGTCGAGGGTGACTGCGCGCCGCAGCAGGACGCGCTGGAGCTGACCTGGTTCTCGCCGCTCGAGGCCCGCGACCCGGCGGTGCTCGCCGAGTTCGAGAACGGGCAGGCGACGCTGCTGCTGCAGGCGCTGTCGCACCTCGCCGTCTGACGCGTCGGTGGCCCCGGGGCCACCGAGATGCGCATCGTTGCGGTTGCCGGCGGTGCAGAAGCGCAACGATGCGCATGAGCGCGGGTGCAGCGCCGCGGTCAGGTCCGGGAGGCGACCGGCTGGTTGCTGGCCCACAGCAGGAACCGCGTCGCCTGCTGCAGATCGGGGATGTCGTTGCCGACCAGCGACTGGAGCAGGTCGTTGCTCCAAGTGGCCAGGCGGCCGATCGTCCACGTGGTCTTCGCGGCCGGCGGCAGGTCGAGGTCGAAGACCAGCTTGGCGATCTCCTTCTTGCCGTCCGTCGCGGCCGAGTACCTCAGCACCGGCAGCCACCGATCGGGCTCGACGACGCAGAGGACCTTGGTCAGCAGCGGCTCCTTGTTGAACAACGGGAAGCCCACGGCCTTGCCGTCGATCAACTGGGTGAGCCGGTCCTCCAGGCGCACGGTCTCTGGGCGGTGCAGCAGGTAGCCGATCGACTCGCGGACCTTCTGCGCCGCCGTGTCCGGACCCTGGGTCTTCCAGACCCGGTTGAGGCCGGACATGTTGCCGGGCGGGGCGATCGTGCTCGAGTTGGCGAAGTGCAGGAGGTCCTCGGCAGGGGCGCCGGGGAGACCCTCACGGCTGAACAGCTCCCGGTAGCGGTCGCGGTACTCGCCGATCTCCGGGTCGGGCTCGGGCCGGTCGAGCAGGAACTCGGCCTGCAGCACGGCGACCCGGTCGCGGATCTCGTGGCGGACGGCGGCGGCCGTGGGGAAGTCGGCGTGCAGCGAGTCGATCGTCTGCACGGCGGGCCGGCCGGGGTCGCGGCGGACCTCGCCGCGCAGCCACTCGGTGCCGCAGTCGTTGCAGTGGATGAGCAGCCGGCTGTCGGCCTGGGCCGTGCCGTTGATGTCTTCGCTCGAGCAGTTCGGGCAGGCGACCAGCGCCATGGAGCTCCTCGTTCTCAGTGGGTCATGTGCACCGAGCACCGGCGGCCTGATGTGCCTCGTCATCGAGGACGTCGGCCGGCACGGCGAGCCACGGGGCGTCGGCCGTCGGTCGGACGGCCAAGGCTCCCACGGCGTCAGCCGCCGGGCGCCACCCGTGGCCCGCCACCCGGACGAGGAGGGGCGTCGGACCGTCCTGGGTGACGGGCCGAACGCCGTGCGCGACCGCGGATCGGTCCGCCGCCTCCCGGCTGCGGGGCCGTCGCGCCAGGATCAGCCGATGCGCGCCGTCCGCTCGGCGGCGCGGGCGGACTCGATGAACTCCCGGACGACGGGGTAGGCCTCGGCCTCCCAGCGGGAGCCGCTGAACACGCCGTAGTGGCCCACCCCGTCCTGCAGGTGGTGGCGCTTGCGCTCCGCCGGGATCCCGGTGCACAGCCGGTGGGCCGCCTCCGTCTGGCCGGGGGAGCAGATGTCGTCGTTCGCGCCCTCCACGGTGAGCAGCGCGGTCTCCCGGATGGCACCGGGGTCGACCGGCCGGCCCCGCCAGGTGAAGCGCCCGGTGGCGAAGTCGTGCTCCTGGAAGATGCGGGCGACCGTCTCCAGGTAGAACTCGGCGGGGACGTCCATCACCGCGCCGTACTCGTCGTAGAAGGCGCGGGTGGTGGCGGCCGCAGCCGTGTTGCCGACAGCCAGGTCGCGGTACATCCGGGCGTGCGCGGTGAGATGCCGCGTGGGGTTCATCGACATGAAGGCGGTGAGCTGGACGACGCCGGGGTACACCCGCCGCCCCGCGCCGGCGTACCGGCGGGGCACCGTGTCGACGACCCGGCGCTCGTACCAGGTGATCGGCCTGGTGGCGGCCGAGGTGTTGACCCGGTTCGGGTTGATGCGGGTGTCGACCGGGCCGGCCATGAGCGTGACGCTGCGGGGCTGCGCGGCGTCGTCGGCCTCCGCGAGGAGGGCCACGGCGGAAAGGACGGGGACGGCGGGCTGGCAGACGGCCACGACGTGGGTGTCGGGGCCCAGGGAGCGCAGCGCCTCCATCACGTGCTCGATGTACTCGTCCAGCCCGAAGGGCCCGTGCTCGGTGGGGACGTCGCGGGCGTTGTGCCAGTCGATGACGTGGACGTCGTGGTCGGACAGCAGCGTGCGGATCGTCGGCCGGATCAGCGTGGTGAAGTGGCCGGACATGGGGCCGACGACGAGCACGCGGGGCTGGGGAGGGGCCGACGGCTTGGCGAAGTGCAGCAGGGTGGCGAACGGCGTGGTCAGCGTCGGGCGCTCGACGACCCGCACGTCGCGGTCGCCGACCCGGACGACGTCGATGCCGAAGTCCGGGCGGTCGTGCGTGGGCCGGGCCTTGGCGAGGATGTCGCAGGCCGCCCGCACGTGCCGGACGCCGGGGGCCTTGGCCAGCGGGGCGGGGAGGGCGTGCAGTGCCCGCGAGGTCAGCTCGGACGCCACGACGACGGGCGCCCCCGCTCGACGGTTCATCTCGTACGCGGTGTAGAGCATCGGCCTGCCGATCGCGAGAGCGGATTCCAGTGACGGGCGCCACTTCCCGGACGGTAACCGGAACCTGCTGACGACCGCACGCAGGGGCCTCGGCGGCGTGACGGGGGGCGCCGGCCGGTCACGTCCGGGCGGGTGTGACGTCCGTCCGGGAGCGCACCCGGGCCACCAGGGGCGGGACCAGCTCCGCGCCCGCGGCGCCGACGGCGGCCGAGCCGAGCACCACCGACCACGAGACCGGGTCCAGCGGCGTGCAGCCGAAGAACCGGCTCACCCCCGGCGTCTGCACGATCGCCACCAGGGCGGCGAGCGACCCGGCCACGGTGGCCAGCACCAGCGGGCTGCGCCGTCCGGACCACGCGGTCTGCGCGAGCTGGGTGGCGATCAGCGCGGCCAGGCCCATGGTGCTCGCCCGGCCGGGGAGGACCGGGGTGAGTCGGCCCGCGACCCAGGCGCCGGTGGCGCCGGTGGCGGTCGCCGCCCCGCGGACCAGCACCATGCGCCGCACCTCGCGGGTGAACCCGCGGTGCGGGCCGGCGTGGAGCACGGCGGCGAGCGGGTGCCCGGCCAGCGGGCCGTCGTCGTCGGGAGCCTGGACGGTGCGCGGGGCGGCGACGGCGACCGCCAGCGCCGGGAACATGTCGGTGAGCAGGTTGACCAGGAGCAGCTGGCGGGTGCCCAGCGGCGCCCGGCCGCCGACGGCGGTGCCGAGCACGGTGAACGCCACCTCGCCGGCGTTGCCGCCGACCAGGATCGACACCGCGTCACGGACGCGCGACCACATGGCGCGGCCCTCGGCGATCGCGTCGACCAGCCGGGTGAGGTCGAGCTCGGTGAGCACCAGGTCCGCGGCGGTGCGGGCGGCCGGTGACTCGGCGCCCTCCACCCCGACGCCGACGTCGGCCAGCCGGATCGCCGCGGCGTCGTTCACGCCGTCGCCGGTCATCGCCAGCGTCGCCCCGGCCCGCCGCAGGGCGGCCACGAGGGTCACCTTCTGCTCGGGGGAGAGGCGGGCGAACACCGCCGTCTCGGCGACCATCCGGGCCCGCTCGCTGTCCGACGCACGGGCCAGCCGGGCGCCGGTGACCACCTTGCCGGCGTCCGGGATGCCGGCCTCGGCGGCGATGGCGCCGGCGGTCTCCGGGTGGTCGCCGGTGGCGACGACGACGCGGACCCCGGCGGCGCGCAGCTGCTCGACCGCCCGCACCGAGGACTCCCGCAGCGTGTCGGCGAGCCCGACCAGCCCGCGCAGGGTGAGCCCGGCGGCCGCCTCGTCGAGGTCGCCGGGGACGTCGTCGACCGCGCGGTCGGCGACGGCGAGCACCCGCAGGCCCTCGCCGGCGAGCTGCCTGATCCGGTCGGACGCCTCCCCGGCCCCGGCGCAGCGGCGGAGCACGGTCTCGGGCGCGCCCTTGACCACCAGCCGGCCGTCCCGGACGGCGGCGGAGAAGCCGCGGCCGGCGGCGAAGGCCAGGCTCGCGTCGGGGGCGTCGTCCCAGGCGTCGCCGGCCGCGTCGAGGACGGCGCGGTCGGTCTCGTGCGCCGTGTCGTCGCCGTTGCCCATGCCGGCGGCGGCCAGCCGGAGCAGCTCGTCCTCGCTGCCGCCGTCCAGCGGGACCAGCCGGGCGACCCGCAGCCGGTTCTCGGTCAGCGTGCCGGTCTTGTCGAAGCAGACGGTGTCGACCCGGCCCAGCGCCTCCAGCACCCGGGCGCTGCGCACCACCGCACCGCGCCGGGACAGCCGCCGGGCCGCGGCCTGCTGGGCGACCGTGGCGACCAGCGGCAGCCCCTCGGGCACGGCGGCGACCGCGATGGCGACCCCGGCCGCGACCGATTCGCGCAGCGGCCGGCGCCACAGCACCGACAGCACGGTGACCGCCGCGCCGCCGGCCAGGGTGAGCGGCAGGACGGCGCGGGTGAGCTCGGCCAGCCGCGCCTGGACGCCGGCCGGGGGAGCCGCACCCCCGGCCGCGCGCGCGGCGCGCCCGGCCTGGGTGGCCGGGCCGACGGCGACGACGACGGCTCGGCCGCGCCCGGCGACCACCGTGGTGCCGTCGAAGAGCATGCAGGTGCGGTCGGCGACCTCGGCCCCGGGCGTCGCGGCCACCGACTTGCCGACCGACAGCGACTCGCCGGTGAGGCCGGACTCGTCGACCTCCAGGTCCTCGGCCGCCAGCAGCCGGGCGTCGGCGGCGATCACGTCGCCGGCCTCGACGCGGACGACGTCGCCGGGCCGTAGTGCGGTGCCGGGCACCTCCTCGGTCCCGCCGTCGGTCTCCCGGCGGGCGCAGGTGTCCTGCTCGAGCAGGAGCGACTCCAGCGCGGACTCGGCGCGCAGCCGCTGCAGCCCGCTGACGACGGCGTTGATCGCGGTGACGCTGCCGACCAGCACCGCGTCGGTGACCTCGCCGAGGACGGCGGTGGCGCCGGCCCCGGTGACCAGGATCGGGGTGAGCGGGTCGGCCAGCTCGGCGGCGACGGTGCGGGCGAACCGGGCGGGCGGGAGCACCGCCGCCCGCCGGGTCAGAGCCGCCACCCGGGTCGGCCGCTGCTCCGCCTCCCCGGGCCGGTCGGCCAGCCGGCGCAGGACGTCGTCGGGCTCCAGCGCGTGCCAAGGGGTGTGCGCGGTGGGCGCCGGGACGGGTCGGCTCGCCACGCGGACGGCGGCCAGGGTGGCGGTCGTCATCGTGGTGACGGTCGCCCACTTGCCCGGGGTCGTCGCCCGGCGCTGCCCGGAGCGGGCGCTGCCGACGGCGGCCAGCAGGCCGCCGAGCACGTTGCCGGTCAGCGCGGTGCCGGCCGACCGCCGGCTGACCGCCTTCGCGACCGGGACCGCGGCGACGATGCGGCAGGCGTCGGCGAGCCCGGGAGAGGTGACCAGGTCGGCGCCCCACGCGGGCGCCCGCCCATCGAGGACGGGGGTGACCGCGATGTCGGCGGCCAGCAGCGCGGGGCCGGCCACCGCGGACACCAGCAGCACGCCGCGCCCGTCCTCCTGCAGCTGCCGGACCGTGTCGACGAGCGGTGCGTCGGCGGGGACGACGTCATCGGCCAGGCCGGCGATCTCGCGGGCGCCGACGTGCCGGGTGAGGACCAGCCGCAGGCCGGCGTCGGTCACGGTGCTGAGCAGCGCCTCCGCGTGCGGGTCGAGCTCGGCGGCGACGGTGACGGTGCCGACCCGCCGGCGGCCCCGGAGGAGGCTCCGCACCTCGCCGCCGGGGGCGTCGCCGGTCGCGCGCGGAGGGCCGAGGCGGACAGCGCCATCGTCGTCCCCGGTGAGCAGGCGGCCGGCGGCCGTCCAGACGTCGGCGTCGTCCCAGCCGCCGGCCTCGCCGTTGGCCTCGACGACCACCGGCGGGCCGGTGCAGAGGGCGGCGGCGTCGACGACGACGGTGTCGACGCGGTCGAGCCGGCGGTAGGCCGAGCCGTCGAGCGGGAGGACGCCGCGGCGGCACAGCAGCAGGTCCAGCGTGGCGGCGAACGACTCCCGGCCCTGGACGGCGGCCTTCGGCGTGAGCGCCTTGAGCAGGTCGGCGCCGCGGCCGGGGCTGCGGGTGAGCGCGAGGACGGTGAGCGCCGCGGCGAGCTCGCTCGGCGCGAGGCGGTCGCGGTAGGTCTCGACCGGTCCGTTCCGCAGCGGCGCCGGGCGCGGGCGGGGGAGGTGCTCGGCGGCCCGGCCGTCGTCGGGCTCGGGGCGGCAGAGGTCCCGCTCGCGGCGGCGCCACACCTGGCGGCGCGCGCGCATCTCTCCGGCCCGCTGGACGGCGGCGGTGGCGTTGAGCGCCGGCACGGTCGGGCTCTGGGTGAGGGCGTGCAGCAGTGCGCTGGTGCCCTCGAAGACCAGGTCGGTGCCGACGGGGCCGATGCGGTCTGACAGCGCCCGCTTGAGCCACTGCTGGGTGTCGAGCAGCGACATGAGCAGGGTGGCGTGCCGGTGCACGGCGGGGATCGGCAGGTACTTGGCAGCGGTGGCGACACCGAACGCCGCGGTGTCGACGGCGGCGGCCAGGACGGCGGCCAGGAGGGGTTCGAGGTCGGCCGGGTGGTCGGGGCGCTGCGGGAAGACGCCGGTGTCGCCGCGGGCCTGCTCGATCTCGGTGACCACGCCGACGACGTCCTCGACGCCGACCCGGCGGGCGTCGACGGCGACCATCACCCGGCCGACGACGTCGTTGACCGTGGCCCACTCGACGCCCTCGAGCCGTTCCAGGGAGCTGCGCAGCGCGGAGCGGGCGCCGGGTGCGTCGTCGGTAGGCTCCTCGACCTCGATCTGCAGGCGGTCGCGGTCGCCCCAGACCCGTCGCGTGTGGCGGGCGAACGGCGGCTCGAGCATGCCCCTGGCGACGTCGACCAGATCGTGGAGGTGCCCGCCGGGGAGCGGGTCGGCGCCGGTGACGAGGGTGCCGACGGCGCGGGTGGTGGAGACGGCGGTGCTCCGCGCCAGGTGGAGCGAGCCGCTGACCCCGGCGCGGGCGATGCTCCGCGTGAGCCCGGCCGTCCCGCCGAGCAGCCCGGCGCCGACCAGCACGGGGACGGCAGCCACAGCGGCGACGTCGGTCGCGAGGGACGTGGCCTCGCGCACGGCTGCCTGCGCGGTGCTGCCGGCCTGCGCGAGCCGGCGGAGCAGTGCCATGGCGCCCCCGTGTGACGACGGTCACTACAGACGGTACGTCGTCAGGGGGACGGTGGCAGCACCCCGCGGTCCGTCAGGTCTGGTCCTTCTTCGCTGAACGGTCCGCGTGCGTCTCGCCGGCGACCGCGATGTCGGTCGGCGGCACCTCGACGATCCAGGCCCGGACGGTCTCCGGCGGAGCGCCGATGCTGTCGGTGGTGGCCTGGCTGACCGCGGCGAGCAGGTCGCGCTTCTGCTGCTCGGTGCGGCCGGCGATCATGGTGATCTGGATGAAGGGCATGCCGGTATGCCTAGCAGCCACCGGCCGGTGCCGCGATGACGTCTGGTCAGGCCGCGGTCGCGACCGGCGGGTCCACCCGGCGGGGGAGCTCCAGGGTCGCCGGTCCCGCACCCGCGTCGGTCCTCCGCGACATGCCCCTCACCTGCTCTCCGGCGGCCGGCACGCCGAGGGAGCGGGCCACCGCGTCGAGGTGGCGGAGCGCCTCGTCGTGCAGCTCCTGGAGTGCGGCCGCCGCCGCTGCGTGCGCCTCGTCCACGGTGCTGGGATGTCCACTGGTCATTGCCCCCCTCATCGGCCGGCGGCCGGTGCTCCGTGACCGGGTCGCCGGTTCCCTAGAGGCAGGCGGCGTCCTGCTCCGGGAACACGACGACGGCGGGGAAGGCTCCCGGCCCGGACGTCGCGACCATCCTTGCGTTCTCCCCGAACTCGCCCCTCGGGAACACGGTGTTCGCCAGGGAGCTCACGCTCTGGCCGAAGGCCTTGCAGCCGCCGGAGCCGGGGTCCGCCGACGCGGCTGCCGTGGGCGCGACCAGCAGCACGGTGGCGGCTGCCGTGGTGATCAGTGGGCGTCGAACGGACATGGTGGACCTCCCGTGCCATCGCGGAGCCGGCTGATGGACGACGATGCTGGCCCGCTGCAGGCTCCCTGCCCAGGGGTCCGGGTGGCTCGGGTGACGCGACGGGGCGAGGCGACACGCTCCGTCGTCCTCGGGCGGTGCACCGTCACGGCCTGCTTCAGGCCGGGACCGGCTCCGGCTCTCGTTGGACGACGGCCCGCTGCTTCGACGCGGCGTGCGCGACTCCGGCGGCGACCACGATCGCCGCGGCGACGGCGGGTGCGGCGAGCGCGGTGCCCGAGCCGAGCCGGTCGACGACGAGACCGGTGACCGCGGCGGCGACCGCCTGCCCGACGACGACCGCGGAGCCGAGCATCGTCATGGTGGTCGCCGAGCGGCCGGCCGGGCTGAGTGAGGCGGCGAGGCTGTACAGGGTGACCAGCGTCGGCCCGACGCCGCAGCCGAGGACCGCCAGCGCGATGACGAGGCCGGTACCCGAGCGCGCGTACGCGTAGCCGATGGCGGCGGCGAGCAGCACCGACCCGAAGGCCAGCCAGCGCGCCTTCAGGGTGAACCGTTCCGGCAGCGCGGCGGTGCCCAGGGCCAGCACGGCCGAGCCGATGCCCATGACGCCGTAGAGCAGGCCGGCGCTGTCGCCGTCGCCGTCCACGGCCAGGAAGCCGGTGAGCGAGGTGAGGGTCGCGCCGAAGAAGATGCCGACGCCCAGCGTGCCGACCACGACGGTGAGCAGCCGGAAGCGGACGAGCTCCCGGGCGGGCGCCTGCGCGCCGGCGGAGTGGTCCGTGCCCGGGTGGAGCCGGCCGGTGGTGTGCAGGGCGAAGGCGGTGACGAAGACGAACGTCAGCACCGAGGCGCCGGCGATGGCCACCCAGGGGGCGATCGCGACGGCGAGCAGCCCGACGAGGAACGGGCCGACGATGAAGACCATCTCGTCGGCGGCCGATTCGTAGGCCATCGTGCCGTTGAGGACCTTCTCGCGGCGGTCCCGCTGCACCGAGCGGCGGATGATGGCCATCAGCCGGGTGCGCGACATGGGGGCGATCTGCGGCGCGGAGGCCCCGATCAGCACCGAGAGCGCGAGCAGGGCGACGTCCGCCGCCGTGCTGGCGACGACGAACGGGAAGGCGCCCAGCAGGGCGGCGTTGACCAGCCCCACCGGCACGAGCACCCGGCGCTGGCCGAAGCGGTCGGCGGCAGCCCCGAGCAGCGGGCCGGCGATCGCGGTGCCCAGGCCGGCGACGGCGGAGTTGAGCCCGCCGAGGGTCACCGAGCCGCGCTCGGCGACGACGAGGGTGAGGACGCCGACGGTCATCATCGCGAACGGCAGCCGCGCGATGAAGGCGATCGGGAAGTAGGAGAGACCGGCCGAGCGGATGAGCACGGAGCTGGTCGGGCGCGTGTGGAACATGACCTCTGCTGCTGCGGATCGGGCGTGCCGCCTTGATCCACCGGCGAGGCCGACAGCAGGTAGTTACACACGGACGTTCGGAACGCCCTCGACCATAACGCGCCGGCGGGGGACCGGCGTCCGCTGCGGGCCGGGAGCCTCGCCCGGCCGGGTGACCCGGGAGTCCGCCGGCGAGCACTGGCAACGACGCCCTCGACGTCCGCCGGTGGTGGTTCCCTCGATCGGGCGATCCAGAACCGGCCGGTCCGCGTCGACGTCCTGCAGGGAAGAGGACCCGACGACGGATCAGGTGAGGCATGAGGGAAACGGCGGGCCGCCCGGCCGGCATGGGGCGCCGCGGCGCCGCGGTGCTGGCGGCCGCGGCACTGGGATTCGGGGGCACGGCCGTCATCGGCACGCTCGCCTCCGCGGCGCCGGCCGTGCCGGTCGCCGACGACTTCGGCCCGGACGGCGACGGACTCACCCGTCTCGTCGTCACGGTGGACGGTCAGGTGACCGCCGAGCAGGTGGCGCTGCTGGACGCCCATCCGGCGATCGCCTCGGCCCAGTCGCTGTTCGACGGGTCGGCGCTGGTCGCGGGGAAGGACCTCGACGCGTCCGTCGTCACGGAGGTGCTGCCCGGGGCGCGGGTGACCGCGTCGGGCTCCGGTGAGGTGTTCGATCTGTCCGTCTCCGACCCGTACTGGAGCTCCTACGGCTGGAACCTCAGCAACACCGGATCCAACTTCTACAAGCAGAGCGGGGTGGCGGGCGCCGACGCCGACGTGCCGGAGGGCTGGCCGGCCGGCACCGGCCGGGGACTCACCGTCGCCGTCATCGACACCGGCATGGCGACCGACCACCCCGACCTGCAGGGCGCGCTGTGGACCAATCCGGACCAGCCCTGCGGAACCGGCGACACCGACGCCAACGGCAAGCCGGGTGACTGCCACGGCTGGAACTTCGCCACGAACTCGGCCGACATCACGAACGGCGGCCCGGTCAACAACTCGCACGGCACGTCGGTGGCCGGGGTCGTCGGCGCCCGCGCCGGGAACGGCCAGGGCACCGCGGGCGTGGCACCGGACGTCACGATCATGCCGCTGGTCATCGGCACCGGGGAGGGAGTCAACCTCCGCCTGGGCGCAGAGGCGATCGTCTACGCGGTGGACAACGGCGCCGACGTCATCAACGCCTCCTGGGGCGGCGACAACTCGGCGGCGATCCTGACCGAGGCCATCGACTACGCCAACAGCAAGGGCGTCGTCGTCGTGGCGGCCGCAGGGAACGATGCCAGCAACCGCGACACCTCGTTCTCCTACCCGGCCAGCATCAACCGGCCCAACGTCATCACCGTGGGCAGCAGCACGGCCGCCGACACGGTGAGCGCGTCGTCGGCGTACGGGGCCGGCACGGTGGAGCTGTTCGCGCCAGGGAACCTCGTCTTCACCACCTGGCCCGACGGCAGCTACCGGTTCGTTAGCGGCACCTCCATCGCCGCTCCGCACGTCGCCGCCGCGGTGGCGCTGTACCGGGGCCTGGACCGCGCGGCGTCCGCGCCCGAGCTGGTGCAGCGGGTGCTGACCGACGCCGAGCCGGTGGCGGCGTTCGCCGGCCGGTCGGTGACCGGCGGCCGGCTGTCGCTGGCCGCGTTCGGGCAGACGGCGGCGCCGGTGCAGTACCGCTTCACCGACATGACCGCGACGGCCGGCACGGTGACCCCGCGGGTCGTCGCCAGCGGCTCCGCGCCGGCCGGTGCGTACGAGGCACGGATCTCGCTCGGCATGGAGCACGGCGGCAGCATCCTCGCGCTGACGGAGCACGCGATCGAGCTGGACGGCCGGACGGTCACCACCGACGACGCCGGGGAGGCACGATTCTCCCTGGGCGCGCGTGAGGCGCTCGGCTCGCTGGTGCTGACGCCGAGCACCGAGCTGCAGGACGGCCGGTACGTGCTCATGGTGCAGCTGGTCAAGGACGGTGCGGCGCTCGGTACGGCCTACGCCGCTCCGCTGCTGGTGGGGGTGGAGGCGCAGCGCAGCACGCCGTCGCCCTCGACGACGCCGGGCACGCCCGTTCCGCCGGCCGGCGGTTCCGCTCCGGCACCGGGCGTCAGCACCCCGGCACCGGGCGGCTCGTCTCCTGCGCCGGGGACCTCCCCGACGTCGGCGCCGGTCCCGCCGTCGCCGTCCGTGTCGGCGCCCTCCGCGCCGACGCCGGGTGGGTCGTCGCCGTCGCCGTCGGTGCCGGGTGGATCGGGTGATGCCGGGGCGGGGACCCCGGACCAGCCTGCTGCCGGGTCGCCGTCGCCGTCCTCGTCGCCGGTGGTGGACGGTGGCCGGACGCCGGCCACCGACGGCGGCAGCACGACGCCGCCCGCCGCGCAGCCGGTCGGGGAGACGCCGTCGTCACCGGCTCCGGCGGCTCCCGTGCCGTCGGCTCCGGCACCTTCGCCGGTCGGCCCGGCGCCGTCGGCCCCGCAGCCGGCCGTGAGCGGGGAGAAGCAGTACCCGTCGGTCGGGGAGTACCGCGTCACCTCGGTCTCGCCGTCGGTGGTGAGCGCGTCCGGTGGCACCCGGGTGCGGATCAGCGGCTCGGGCTTCGAGTCCGGGGTGCGGGTGCGCGTGGGGGCCAGCACGGCGGTGCGGGTCGTCTCCGTGAGCGGCACGGAGATCGTGTTCGAGTCGCCGGAGCTGGTGGCGGGGGTCTACGACGTCCACGTCTTCGCCCCGGACCGCTCGGAGACGGTGCTGGACGACGCGCTGACCCTGGTTGCGGCGGCTGCGTCGCCGTCGGCTCCCGCACCCGGGCCTTCGGCACCGGCGCCCGGCAGCCAGCCGGTGGCCGACGCCCCGGAGGGCGGCGCGCAGCCGCCGGCCGGCGGGTCCGTCGTGGTGAGTGGTCCGCGCGGGGAGCGGCTGCTGCCGTCGGCCCGGTTCAGCGCGCTGGCCGGCTCGATCTGGACCGTCGACTGCAGCAGCGGTTGCGCCGGGTTGAGCATCTGAGGTGAGGGACGGCGGCCCCGCGACGACTCCGGTCGTCGCGGGGCCGCCGTGTTTCCCGGGACTCGGCGCTCAGCTGCAGTGCGGATCCGGACCGGCGCAGTGCGACGAGGTCGACGCGGGCACGCCCAGCGTCGGGTTGCGGTCGAAGAAGCCGACCGGCTTGAGCGTGAACCCGGTGTAGTCCACCGGCATGACCGGCCAGTCCTCGGGCCGCGGGAAGTGGGTCAGCCCGAAGGTGTGCCACAGGACGACGTCCTGACCCTCGAGCGGGCGGTCGTTCGCGACGAACGCCGGCAGGCCGCCCGATCCCGGGTGCTGGTTGACGAAGTCGCCGGCCGCGTAGCGCTCGGTGGGCTCGTAGGGCGTGACCCACAGCGCCTTGGTCGAGAACGTCGCCCGCTTGGCGATCGACGACTCGTCGTCGGCCAGCAGCAGCGGCGTGGCCTGCGGGTACAGCGCGTACCCGACCGGCTGGCCCAGGCGGTTGCGCTTCTCGTGGTTGAGCACGTACCAGGTGCGGCCGACGGTCGCGTCCGCCGTCCGCTGGGCCCGCGACTCCGACGTCAGCGGTGTCATGGAGCGGGTGAAGGCGTTGCCGTAGGGGTTGGTGTCGCTCATCGGCTGCCGGACGGCGTCCATCTCGACCACCGTGTTCGCCCGCCCGTCGACGGCCATGTCCAGCCGCGCGCAGAACAGGTGCTGGTGGTACGGCGCCCCCAGCCCGGGCGCGACCTCGGTGGCGTACGGGTGCTCGTCGCCACGGTACGCCGACGGGAAGAGGATCCCGGTGGCCTTCGACTCCAGCTGGATCGTGCCGTCGAGGTAGAGGTACCAGTAGAAGCCGTAGTCGTAGTTGCCGACCGTGGTGAAGAAGCTGACCACCAGCCGGCGCTGCCGCCGCGTCTCGGTCATGCCGTTGAACATGTCCGTGTGCTTCCAGAGGACGCCGTAGTCCTCCTCGTGCATGCAGATGGCATTCCGGATCGTCTTCGGGGTGCCGTCCTCGCCGGCGAGGGTGGCGTCGAAGTAGTGGATCTCGCCGAGGCAGTCGCAGCCGAGCTCGAGGGAGTTGGTGAACCGGCCGTAGAGGTACTCGCCGGTGTCGAAGTAGTTCTGCCAGAACCGCACGGGGGAGGGGTCGGCGTAGGGGACGACCATCTCCGCGATGGACGCCCGGTAGATCACCGACCGGCCGTCGACGGCGAGCTGGTGCAGGGTGAGGCCCTCGCGGGCGTCGAAGCCGATGCGGAACTTCCAGTCGGCCCAGGTGACCTCGTCGCCGTCGACGGTGAAGCTCGGCCCCTCGGGCTGGGTGATCTCGATCGGCTTGAGGTCGGTGCGGGTGGGCTGCGCGTGCGCGTCGGCGTTCCACTCGCCGCGCTCGGCGGGCACCGGCAGGTCGAGGTGGTCGTGCACCGCCGTCGCGATGCCGCGGGTGAGGTCGACGTAGGCGACGACGCCGTCGACCGGGTGCGCCCACGGCAGGTCGGCCTCGTCGGCCTGGAAGAAGCCGAGCACCCGGATGATGCGGTGCCCGAACTCGTCGGCGAAGTACGAGCCCGCCGACAGCGCCACCGCCCGCACGTTCGCGACGTCGAGCCCGCGCTTGGTCATCGCCCCGACCCAGCGCTCGTCCTCGGCGAGGATCGGCTCGATCGCGCCGAACTCCTCCTCCAGGATCGGCACCTGGCCGTCGGCCACGCCGTCGATCTCGACGCTCTGGACGACGGCGCCGCCGGTAACCGAGACGGTGACGTCGCGCCCGTCGCCGGTGCTGCGGTCGAGCAGCAGCACGCGGACCCGCCGCTCGATCGGATCGCCCGGCGTGAACGCGAGGACGTCGTCCTTGTGCGGCTCGATCGGCCCGACGTAGACGAACCGCGTGTGCTCGCCGACCAGGTCCGCGTCGCGGACGATGCCGGTAGCGGCGGAGATCTCCTCGGCGGTGAGCCGGGCGAGCGGGTGGGTGACGGTGCGGACCTCGGTCGTCGTCATGTGCTGTCTCTACGCGTGTCCGAGGGGCGAGGGAAGAGGGCAGCGGGCGGGAACCTGCACGAGTCGTTCCGTCTCCCGGGTCGCGTCGCTCGGCGACCGCGGCAGGACGCGGAGTCGCCGGCCGCTGTCGTGCCGCGCTGTGCCGGTCAGACGAATTCGGGGACGCGCAGGTGGTGCAGCACGACGTCGAACTCGGCCACCTCGGTGGCTGACATGCGCAGCCGGCGGCGGAACTCGTCGCGGATGTACATGGCGCGCTGGCGGGAGGCCTCCATGGACCGGCGGTCGGCGTAGACGGCGGTGAGGGAGTTGTCGCCGGTCTGGCGGTCGATCAGCAGGCTGAGGCTGCAGAAGCCGGCCATCTCGTCCATCCGCGGGACGAGGTCCGTGCGGAAGACCTCGAGGACGCGGTCCACGGCGGCCGGGTCGACGCGGGACCAGGTGATCCGGGCGCAGGAGTCGTCGCCGGCAGGGTGCAGCCGGTGCATCGCCGCGATCTCCCACTCCCGCACCTCGGGCTCGCCGGCACCGAACTGCTCGGTGGCCTGCTCGCGCATCCGGTGGACCGCGTCGCGGGTCGCGGCCATCGCCTCCTCGGTCTCCCAGGCGGTGGTGACGATGCAGCGGCCGGTGTCGCGGTCGCACAGCATGGACAGCCCGACGCAGCCGTCCATGCCGTTCACGGCGGGCATGACGTGGTCGCGGACGTCGGCGATCCCGGCGTCCAGGCGGTCCGGGTCGGCGGTGATCGTGGTGCTGCGGGCGTGCATGACGCCCTCCCTTCCGGGGACAGGCGCGCGGCGCCCCGGCGGCGTCGCCCGCAGGTCATGGTGCTCGGGTGACGACCGCTGTCAACGGGTGCACGCGCGGGGGTCGCTGCCGCGCCGAGAAGCGGGCCCGCGAGCGCGGTGCCAACGCCGGCGGCGGCGTCCGGGCAGGGAGAGGTTGGGCCCGCCTCACGGCACTACGAGGGATAGGGACGCTGACACCCGTGGGAGGCCAGGCGCTCGCTGCTGCTGCCGTGTCCCGAGAGGAAGAAGTGACATGACGTCGGCCGAGCGGCACCCGCGGAGGGCCGGACGCGCTACCTACTGTCCCAGCCATGTCTGCCGACCACCCGCAGTACGAGTACACGTCCGTGCAGGCAATCCGCGGGACCGAAGCCAGAACGATCGCGAAGTGGCAGAACGACGGCTGGGAACTCGACACCCGCGGCGAGGGATCGTTGTTGCGCACGGAGCTCACGTTCCGTCGCGTGAAGCCGAAGACGCTCGGCGGCTCAGCGCTGGCGGCGTTCCGCCGTCTCGAGCCGACGGCGCAGCGGGGTCTGCTGGCAGGGGCGGCCGGCTTGGTCCTGATCGCGGTCGTCGGCGGTGTCGTCGCCGGCGTGCAGAGTGGCGATGGTGTCGTCGACACAACCGCGTCGGCTGCCGAGTTCAGCGCCGCGCCGAGTGCAGCGCCCTCCGGGCAGGACCAGGCAGCGGCCGATTCGGCCTCCGTCCCCGCACCATCCGCTGCGGACGAATCGCTGACGGTGCAGAACAACGAGGATCTGGCCGCGTTGGTGGCCACCACGGCCCCGAGCGTGGCCGAGGTCGAAGAGTTCGCGGCCACGTACCGGGGCCGGACCATCGAGTTCGACGGGAACATCGCCCACATGAATCCCCACGGCGACTACACGACGCGATACGACCTCCTGATCTTTTCCGGGGACTACAGCGCAACGAGCTCGACCGGGCCCAATATGCAGTTCCGGGACGTCAACATCGTGAACGACCTGCACCTGACGGGTCCCAACATCCCGGACACCATCGGCATCGGTGACAACCTCCGCGTCGTGGCGCGTGTCGGCGACTACAACAGCACGCAGGAGCTCCTCTTCCTCGAGCCGATCTCGACCGAGGTCAGGTAAGCCCGTTCGACCGGGCAACCCGGCAGCCGGGGCCCAGTCACAGAACACTTGCGCGCGTCGCTGAGCGGTCTCGTCCGGCCGCCCAGCAGGCTGCCGCAATCCGACCATGAGAAGCAGCGGCGGCTCTCCTCCGGAGTCCGACGTCATGAGGAGTGCCCGTGACCCAGCAGTCACCACCGTTGACCCAGCAGCCCGCGGCCTACGCCGGCGCTTCCGCCCACGGCAGTACGAAGTCGCTCGCCGACCGGCTGGCGAACGGCCGGTGGTACTTCTACGTCACCGTCTTCTCGGCGGGCTTCCTGGCCGGGCTGCCCTTCTGGCACGCCGCACAGCGGCTCGGTCGCTCGTCCGTGCGTCGCCTGGCGTGGATCTACACGGCGGCCGGCGCCATCCTCGTCGTCCTCATGGCGCTGACCCCCGCCCCCGATCCCGACGAGTCGTCCGGGAACTCCACGATCAGCACCATCGGTGGCATGGCGGTCGTGGCCGTCGTGGTCATCGCCTGCTACCAGCTCGTCGGCCTCCGACGGGAGGTCTACGAGGGGCGACGGAACGCCGTCCCGACGTCCTCCGCCGACGTCCTTGCGCGCGCCGTCGCCACCCGGCAGAAGCGCCAGGACGCGCGTCGACTGCACGAGCAGGACTCCGCCCTGGCCCGGGAGCTCGGGATCGGGCGCCCCGATCTGGGGCGCGGGTACGACGACGGTGGGCTCGTGGACCTGAACACGGCATCGGCGGCGCTCATCGTGACGGTGAGCGGCATCGACCGGGAGCACGCCGACGCCGTCGTCGAGGCCCGAGCAGCCCGGGGCGGCACGTTCCTCACCGTGGCCGAGGTGTTCATCGAGGCGCACCTGCCCTCGCACGTGCAGGACCAGTTGCGCGAGCACGCCGTCGTCTGAGCTACGCCCTCGGGCGGCCGCGCCGCTGAGGCCGGACGCTCGGGTGCTCCGGTGCGTGACGTCAGGGCACCGCGGGACGCGAGTGGCGTGATGGCCTCATCGGTACGGGACACCGTCGCGCGTCCCGAAGGAACCGCATCGGCTGGTTACCGTCCGGCACGAGACCTGTGCGGCTGAGTGATGGCGCCGCGCGGTGCCCTTCCTGCCATGTGGCAATCGCTGCTGTGGCCTGCCTACGCCCGAGGAGTCGACGATGGACACCGAGATCCAGCTGATCAGTGACGGGACCGGGCTCGCGGTCATCGGGGACCCGGCCGTGGTCGATCGCTTCCTCGCCTCCGAGGGGCTGCCGTCCAAGGATCTCGGACTCTCCCGACTCCGGGGCCTGTGGAAGACCGGAGCCAAGGTCGCCCAGAAGGGCTCCGAGCTCGCGGCCAGCTCGGGTCGGTGGGTGCAGCTGACCGAGGAGTCCGCGGAGCACGTCAAGAAGTACGGGCTGATGAAGACCAAGAGCCCGGGCGTCAGCCATGCGATGGTCGGGCAGCCGGGTTCGGTCAAGAAGTGGCTGCAGATCGAAAACGGGCCCGGGTCGATCGCGACCAATCCGGCCATGCTGAGCGGCGCCGCGGGGGTGATGGCACAGCTGGCCATGGAGCAGGTCATGGAGGAGATCACCGAGTACCTCGCGTCGATCGACCGGAAGCTCGACGACGTGCTCCGCGCCCACGAGGATGCCGTCATCGCGGACATGATCGGGGTGGGCTTCGACATCGACGAGGCCATGACGCTCCGCGAGCACGGCGGTCGGGTCAACGAGGTCACCTGGTCGAAGGTGCAGGCCTCGTCGGCGACGATCGCGCGCACCCAGGCGTACGCGCTGCGGCAGCTCGACGCGCTGGCGGAGAAGGTGGAGCGCGGGACCACCATCGCCGATATCGCCAAGTCGGCCAAGGAGGCCGAGGTCAAGGCCCAGGAGTGGCTCGCCGTCCTCGCCCGCTGCTTCCAGCTACAGGACGCGATCGCCGTGCTCGAACTCGACCGGGTGCTGGAGGTGGCTCCGCACGATCTGGACGGGCACCGGGTCGGGCTGAAGGCCGTCCGGGCGAAGCGCCTCGAGACCATCTCGCAGTGCACGAGGCAGTTGCTGGCCCGCATGGACGCGGCTGCGGGCACGGCCAACGCGAACGTGCTGTTGAACCCGCTCCAGTCCCCGGCGGTCGTGCGGTCGAGGGAGCAGGTGGCCGTCACCGTCTCCGACTTCCACGGACGGCTCGGCATCGACTCCGGCCAGCAGTCCGTGGAGGCGAGGGAGTGGTCGGCCGCTGCCGTCGAGCTGCGGGACTCGGTATTCGCGACGGGAGCCGAGGGTCTCGGCGCTGCGAAGACCCTCGGCAGCGAGACCTTCGACCGGGCCAAGTCGGTGACGGGAAAGCTCTCCAGCGGCATCGCCGGGCGGTCGCTCCGGTGGCGCCGGAACGACGAGGAGTTCGCCCAGGCGGCGGAGTGATCGGGACTCCGCGCCGATAGGGGTCACGCGTCCGGGTGACGCACCGGCTCGGGTCAGCTGAGCCGGCCGGTTCGTGTCGGAGGCGTCCGCTACTTCTTCGGCGAGGCAGGCCGTGCGGCACGGTGCCGCGGCGGATCGGGAGGTACGGGGCGATGCAGCGACTCGACGGGCGGCTGGTGCTGAGCCCGACCGACCTGACCCCCCACCAGGAGTGCCGGCATCTGACCCGGCTCGACCTGGGCGTGGCCGCGGGGGAGTGGGCGGCGCCGGAGGCCGGGACGACGGCTGAGCTGCAGTTCGTCTTCGACCGCGGCATGGCGCACGAGGAGAAGTACCTGGCGTCGCTGCGGGCTGCCGGGAAGACGATCGCGGAGATCGACACCGCCTTCGACGCTGCCGGGCGGCGTGCGGCCGAGGCGCAGACAGTCGAGGCGATGCGCAGCGGCGTCGACGTCGTCTACCAGGGCACGTTCTTCGACGGCGCCTGGGGCGGACAGGCCGACTTCCTGCTCCGGGTCGAGACGCCGTCCCCGGCCTTCGGGAACTGGTCCTACGAGATCGCCGACACCAAGCTCGCGCGGAAGCTGAAGGTCGCCGCGCTGCTGCAGATGGCCACCTACGCCGAGCGGCTCACCGTGCTGCAGGGGGTCGAGCCGGCGCGGATCCACGTCGTCACCGGCGACGGCGAATCGCGGCCGTGGCGGCTGGCCGACGTCGCTGCGTACGCCCGGCGCGCGCGGGCCCGGCTCGAGACGTTCGTCGACGCGCCGCCGGAGACCGGTCCCTCGCCGATCGGCCACTGCGAGCAGTGCCGCTGGGCCGAGCGGTGCAACGCCGAGATGCGGGACGCGGACGACCTCGGCCTGGTCGCCGGCATGCGCGGTGACCACCGGGACGCGCTGCGGGCGGTCGGCATCCCGACGATGGCGGCGCTGGCTGCGGCGTCGCCGGAGCTGCTGAAGTCCTCGGGCATCGGCGCGGACGCTCGTACCCGGCTGCAGCAGCAGGCGGCCGAGCAGCTTCGCGAGCGGACGACGGGGGAGTCGTCGCGGACGCTGCTCGACCCGGTCGAGGGACTGGGTCTGCTCCGGCTGCCGCCGCCCAGCGCCGGCGACCTGTACCTGGACTTCGAGGGCGATCCCTGGTTCGAGGACGGCGCCGGCATCGAGTACCTCGCGGGGATCGGCGACCGGTCTGGCGGGTTCACCGCGCTGTGGGCGCACGACCGCGCCGCGGAGAAGCAGCTGGTCGCCGACCTGATCGACCGGATCGTCGCGGCGGCGCAGGCCGACCCGGCGATGCACGTCTACCACTACGCGCCCTACGAGGTGACCGCGCTCAAGAAGCTGACCGGCGGCTACGGCGTCCGCGAGGCGGAACTGGACCAGCTGCTGCGCGAGGAGCGGTTCGTCGACCTCTATCCCGTCGTCCGGCAGTCGATGCGGATCAGCAAGGAGTCGTACTCGATCAAGAAGGTCGAGGCGTTCTACGGGCGGTCGCACGACGGCGCGGTGGCCAGCGCGCTGGGCAGCGTCCTGGAGTACGAGGCCTGGCTGGAGGACGGTGACCAGGCGCGGCTGGACGGCATCGAGGCCTACAACAAGGACGACGTCGACTCGACCCGCGAGCTGCACGACTGGCTCGAGGAGCAGCGCACCGAGCTGGAGGCGGAGCACAGGCCGCTGCCCCGGCCGTCGTGGGTGACCGCGGAGCCCGACGCGAAGGTGACCGAGGCGCAGGCGGCGGAGCAGGAGCTGACGGCGCGGCTGCACGCGGCCGGGCACGAGCTGCTCGGCGACCTGGTGAGCTGGCACCGGCGCGAGGACAAGCCGGCGTGGTGGGAGGTCTTCCGGCTGCGGACCCTGGACCGGGAGGCGCTGATCGGCGACGGCGCCGCGCTGGGCGGGCTGTCCTTCGAGCGGTACGTCGGGCCGGAGAAGAAGAGCCACCTGTACGAGTACTCGTTCCCGGTGCAGGACACGAAGCTGTCGGTCGGCGACGAGGCGCTGGACGTGGACACCACGAAGAAGGCGGGCACGGTGCACGCGATCGACGTCGCGACATGTCGACTTGTCCTCAAGACGACGGCTGCCGAGCCGCCGCGCCCGCGTGGCCTCGGCCCGGGCGGGCCGCTGAACACCAAGAGCCTCCGGGACGCGATCGCCGCGACCGGCGGCGACGTGCTGGCCGGCCGCGACTGCCTCGGCCAGGCGCTGGTCGAGCGCCGCGTTCCCGCGGGAACGCGGCTGCTGCCCGGTGAGACGACGACGGCGGCAATCGTGAGGCTCGGCCTGGCGCTGGACGGCGAGGTGCTGGCCATCCAGGGCCCGCCGGGCAGCGGCAAGACGACGGCGGCCGCTGCGCTGATCCGGGAGCTCCTTGACGCCGGGAAGAAGGTCGGGGTGACGGCGACCTCGCACGCCGTCATCGGCAACCTGCTGAAGGCGGTCGGGCGGCCGGCGCTGCAGAAGTGCGACGAGAACCAGCACTGCGGCTCGGACGACGTCGCCTGGTCGAACGACAACGCGGTGGTGGCGCGGCAGCTGCTGTCCGGTGGCGTGAACCTGGTCGGCGGGACGGTGTGGTTCTGGACGCGTGCAGACGTGGCCGCCGCCGTGGATGTGCTCGTGGTCGACGAGGCGGGGCAGTTCTCGCTGGCCAACGCGGTCGCGGTGGCGCGGGGCGCGCGGTCGATGGTGCTGCTGGGTGACCCGCAGCAGCTCGCGCAGCCGTCGCAGGCGGTGCATCCGGGCGGCTCCGGGGCGTCGGCGCTCGAGCACCTGCTGGACGGGCACGCCACCATCCCCCCGGAGCGCGGGGTGTTCCTGGACCGCTCGTACCGGATGCATCCTTCGCTGACGGCGTTCGTCTCCGACCTGGCCTACGAGGGGCGGTTGGAGGCGGCGGACGGCCGGGAGCGGGTGGCGGTGCTGGGGGAGGGGCCGCTGGCGGGGAGCGGGCTGCGGGTGCATCAGGTAGCGCACGAGCTGACCTGCGCGGACAAGAGCCAGCAGGAGGCCGGCGCGGTCGCCCGGCTGTGGCGGTCGGTGCAGGGGTCGACGTGGCGGAACCACCTGGGGGAGGAGGCGCCCATCGGGCCGGCGGACGTGCTGGTGGTCGCGCCGTACAACCTGCAGGTGGCGCTGATCAAGGCGGCGCTGCCGGATGGTGCTCGGGTCGGGACCGTGGACAAGTTCCAGGGGCAGGAGGCGCCGGTGGTTCTCTACTCGATGACGAGCACCAGTGCCGACGATGCGCCGCGCGGTGTGTCGTTCCTCTACGACCTGAACCGGCTTAACGTGGCGGTGTCGCGTGCACAGGCGCTGGCCGTGGTCGTCTTGAGCCCGCTGCTGCTCGACGCGCCCGTGCGCACGCCGGAGCAGCTGCGGCGGGTCAACGCGCTGTGCCGGCTGGTGGAGTCGGCGACCGTCGTCTGATCTCGACCGCGGTGCGCGGGCGGGTGCGGGCCCGTGGTGTGATGCCTGTCAGGTGACTGCGGGCTGGCGTCGGGTCGGTCTGCTCGGTGGAGAGGTGGGCTCGTGGCCGGAACTGGCGAGATTCTGCTCGAGGTGAACGACGGCGTCGCGATCGTGACGCTGAACGCTGCGGACCGGCGCAACGCGCTGACGCCCACGATGGCCGACGAGCTGATGGCGACCTTCGACGAGGTGGACGCCAAGTCGGAGGTCGGGGCCCTTGTGATCCGCGCGGAGGGCAAGTCGTTCTGCGCGGGCGGCGACATCGCGACGCTGACCTCGGCCGGCAAGGACCCGGCGGCACCCGATGCCTACGAGGGCATGGGCAAGATCTACGACTCGTTCTACCGGCTCGGCCAGGTCAAGGTGCCGACGGTGGCGGCCGTGCGCGGCTCGGCGGTGGGCGCCGGCATGAACATGCTGCTGGCGGCGGACCTGCGGATCGTCGCGAAGGACGCTCGACTGCTGGCCGGCTTCCTCAAGCGCGGCATGCACCCGGGCGGCGGGCACTTCGTGATCCTCTCGCGGCTGATCGGCCGCGAGGCCGCGGCGGCGATGGCGCTGTTCGGCGAAGAGATCAACGGCGACAAGGCCGTGGAGCTCGGGCTCGCCTGGGAGTCGCTGGACGCTGCGTCGGTGGATGACCGCGCGATCGAGCTGGCGACACGGGTGGCTGCGGACCCGCAGCTCGCGCGGGTGGCCGTGGGCAACTTCCGCAAGGAGGTTGTGAACGGCGCAGTGGCCTGGGACGTCGCGATGCAATCCGAGCGACCGGCGCAAATGTGGTCGATGCGGCGCTCGGCTGAGCAGTAGTTGCTCGACCCTTCGCAGAGGGTTATTCGAGAGAGGAATCCCTAGGCAGCCTGCCGCGACTGGCGAGGACCTCGGCCTCCACGTGCCAACGACGCGACTCCCGCACCGGCTGGAGGGCCACTTGACCATCGATCACGTCGCCGTGCCCTTGGACTAGGAAGTGACCGACGTGCAGCGAGTATCGGGCGTCGGGCTGAGCGAGCACGACGCCTACGTGCATGCAGGTCGTCGTTTCGGGTGACACAAGCATTTTGACCTTGATTGCGCGGTGTTCGTTTGGTGTCCTGCCCACACCGCATCTGAGGGGGCAGCGTGGCCAGGTCGATCGGTGATTGGTATGGGCACCGTGAGCGCTGGTCGCCCGATGACTCGTTCGACGACGAGGTCGTTGAGGCCCAGGACCCCTGGGATCTGGCGACGTTTCGGCGAACGGCCTTGTCACCCCGTCCGTCCACGAGCCGGTCGGGGAGTCCGCGCGGTGGAACATCAAAAGGCGGAGGGGCCGGCAAGGCCGCGATCAAGAACGCTGTTCGAAGCTCGATGGGACGGCAGGGTTCGCATCGACGCGGTGCAGGACGCCCGATCGCCTCGACCTCGTCGGCGGTGAAATCTTCGCCGCCGACGACACCGACCAAGACCCTGAGCCAAGCCACACGAAACAACATCCTGATCGCGGCACGGCTGCACCCGGGCATGGGCCCGAAGCGCCTCGCCGCTGTCCTCCGCGTCAGCGGGACGATCGTCACGAAGGCACAGATCAAAGAGGCCCTCGGCCTCTCGGGCAGCGGAGAGCCAAAGGGGCGGCGACCTGCCCCGGCTTCGAAGGTGAAGTCCGTGGCGTCCAAGCCAGTCACGTCGACTGCCGCACTTCGATCCCTGTGCAATGCCTGCGGCGTCGTCGTCAGTGTGACGGGGCAGTGTCGCTGTTCCTGACGTCTTTGACTGCGTGCGAGTGCTTTGAAAGGGCACGACGGCCGCAATTGCTTACGGCCTGAGTCGACTCCCACTCTGGGTGCTGCCCGCCTCGGACTCGATGCGGAGCCCCCCGACTCGTTCGGCGTCCCCACTGGTGTGGTCGTCCTGCCGATGTTCCCCGGCAGCACCTCCTAGCATGGCCCCGTGTCAGGCGACCTCTCACTCTTCGGCGACGACCCACCGGATGAGCCGGTTCAGCCAGTCCCCGCTGAGCAATCGATCGCCGGCTGGCTGGTCGATGCGATCAGGGAAGCCCTGACTGCCCGGGGACTGGTGACCATGGCCGAACGACAAGAAGCGATCGAGTCCGTCGCCGGGCGGCCCGTCGAGTCCTTGCGCTCGCTGACCCGCGCGGAAGAACTGCGCGTCTTGAACCGCCTGACTCCCGAGCCAGCGGCGCAGACGGGATCGACGTCGGCGTGGGACGGCCGCGCCGAGGACACCTGGATCGACCGACTCTGATAGCGAGGTGTCCGCGGCTCCACCGAGCGCTGTCACCGAAAAGCCGTTCAGTTGACGAGGTCGTCCAGTAGTTGCTGGGTCTCCGGATCGGTCGAGTGCAGGTAGACGCCACGGAGACCGCGCGTCAGCAGCACCTTGTAGACGTTGCGCACGAGCAGATCGAAGTCCGCATCGCTCACCCGCTTTGTGTTGCGGAAGTCCGGGTCCCGGTTGGCACTGCGGACGGCGACCCACCGATCTGTGCGCCACACCAGGTCGGGGCCGAGCAGGACGCCGTTCCACTCGTACTCGAAGCCCTGCGCGGTGTAGACGCAGCCGACCTGGCCAAAGCCACGGTCGTCACTGGCCCACAGGGCCGCCGGCGGGGCGTCACCCACGGAGCGCTCACCCTTGAGATTCCACGGGCGGGACCAGTCGCCGATCGTCACGTCCGGGACGAGTGACCCGTCGGACCGCGGGTCACTCCACGGCCAGCAGTAGCCGGCGGCCATCCGTGCGTTCTGGCGCTGGGCTAGCTTCTCCGCCAGTGCTGCCTCCATGGCGGACGGCGACGGCGCCGTCCGGACTTCGAAGCGCTCGTCTCCGGACCACTCCTTCGGGCCGCCCGGAGCCAGACCGAGCAGCCGCTCGACCCATTCGACGTACTCGGCGCTGCCGCCGCTGCGGTACTGGGTCGACAGGTCGATCTTGTGGAAGTCGATGCCGCGTTCGCGCGCGTGCTTCTCGATGTCCTGCACCGTGCCCATCTCCCCAGGTCGCACGACCTGGTTCTGATCGAGCAGGAACACCGACACGAAGGCTGCATCGATCAGCTCGTCGATCTGCCGCTTGTCGCTGCGCAGCTCGGCCTTCGTCCAACGGTTGGCCGATGTCTCCCGCAGTCGGTGCGCCTCGTCGGCGATGAGGACGTCGAGACTGTTCTTGGCGACGTCCATGAACTGGTTGAAGTACCGGAACAAAGCGGCCGTGCGCGGGGCTCGGCGACCGGCCACCTTGCGCAGCGTCTGGGTGAACGACCGAGAGCCGGTGGCGTGCGCGACGCGGACGCCGCGCCGGCTGAGTTCACCGAGCAGAGAGAGCGCGATGACGCTCTTCCCGCTGCCCGGCCCGCCCGAGACGATGACGACCGACTTGTGGTCGCCTCCGCGGGCCTTCTCCACCTCATGGAGCACTAGATCGAAGGCGACCCGCTGCTCATCGAGGAGCACGAACTGCTCGCGCGTACGGATCTCCTCCGCCGCGACGGCGAGCAGCTGCTTGCTCGGGGCGACAGACGACCGCAGCAACCGGTCGGCGTAGACCGAGGCGTTGGTAGGGGAGAGGCGGTACCGGAGGAAGTCGTGGAAGTCGCCACGGTCGCGTCCGGTGAACAGGCGGCCCAGCTCGTCCTGCGGGTAGCCGCGGAGCGCACTGACGCGGTCATCGGTCGCGTTGTGCAGGTATGCGGCTCCGGCGAGCACGTCGGTCGTGCCGTGCAGGACGCCGAGGAAGTCGAGCAGGTACTCGCCGTAGTAGCGCACTTGGGCGACCGGGTGCAGCACGGGACGGTTGCCGTACGTCGGCTGGACGACGAGCTCCGGCTCGTCCTCGAACAGGGTTGCCTGCGTCCACTGCTTCAGCTCCAGGACGACGTAGGACGGCCCGCCGCGGCGCGCGTGCTCGCCGGCCAGGATGACGTCAATCCGCTTGCTGGACAGGGGGAGCTGGTACTCGAGCAGCACCTCGACGCTGCCGAGACCGGCTTGCTCGAGGTCGGCGGCGAGAGCGGTGAGGCTGGCGTCCCAGGAGCGCGTCTCGGCGGCTGAGGGCGAACGGTTCATGCGGTGCGACATCTGAGTCGCCAGCGTGGACGCCAGCGAGGCGGCGTCAGCGAGCGTCTTGAGGCCATGGCCGGACGTACGAAGAAGTGGCAAGGACCTGTCCCCGGGCAGCACGAATCAACGTGCGGGTGGGGGCATGTCCAAAGATCGGAAGCCAGTCGAACCGCGTAGTCGTCACCCTAGACGGGACGCCGGTCACATCCGGTGACCGATACTCCAGCCGTGAGCGACTTGGCTGACTTGACCGCCCGGATGCGTGAGTTCACCGAGGTCCGCGACTGGGGTCGCTTCCACAACCTCAACTCCCTCACGCTCGCGCTGGCAGGTGAGGTCGGGGTTGTTGCCGAGCTCGTGCAGTGGCTGCCCACTGAGGAAGCAGGCGGGACGGCGGAAGGCAGTCGCCTGCGTGAAAGGTTGGGGGAGGAGCTGGCGGACGTCCTGCTCTACCTGGTGCGGCTGGCCGACGTGTCCGGTGTCGACCTCGCTGCTGCGGCTCGGTCCAAGTTGGAAGCAAACAGCCAGCGCTTCCCTGCTGCTGCCAACCTGGGCGTCGCTCCTGTTCGCGACTGAAGCCGACGTCGGGGTGTCGTTCCACGCCCCTGCCGGCGGCCTTGCACAGTCAACGGACCGGCGCAATGGGTGTCGGCACAGTGAGGACGGCCCAACGGGCTTCTGTGGGCGGCTAGGGGACGAGCACGGCAGCCACCTGCGCGGCCAGGGGGGGCGGGACGCAGTTACCCAACTGTGCTTGCACGCTGCCTCGCGCTCCCACCAGCTCGAAGTCATCCGGGAAGCCGAACAGTCTCTTGATCTCTCCTACCCGGAGCCGGCGATTCTCCCAGTGGAACGGACCAACGTACGGACCGGGTTGAGCCTGAATTGTCGGCGCCGGACGGGTCGGGTCGAGCTTCAAAAGGAAGGACCAGAACTTACTGCGCCATGCGAACTGAGGATCCGGGTGCCCCTTTTCGGCGGTGTAGTGCAGGTAGTTGCCGCCTGGAGGAATCTCTTCGAGCAAGTGACCAAACTTTCCCTGCACCTTCTCTCCCGGTTCTGGGTCGCATATGAGTCCCGCCAACGCTTCTCCCGCGGATACGTGCGCACGATCCGAGTGGCCGGTCGCGCGACGCTCCCACTTGCCCCCGTGGCTGGCGTCGGGGTGGGGGGGGACCGGCAGTCCCTTTTGCACGCCGATGACGAAGAGCCGTGGCCGCGCCTGAGCGACGCCGTAGTCAGCGGCGTTTAGCACCTTCCATCGATAGTCGTAACCCGCGTCGTTGATCTCACGAAGCAGCCGCTCGAACGCTGGGCGAGATGCCCGGTTGTTGTACGTGAGCGCGTAGACGTTCTCCAGGAGGAACGCTCGCGGCTTAGCCTCGGCCAGCACACGTGTGTAGGCCTGCAGCAGGCTCGCGTCCGGGTCGAGGCCAGCACGCTTCCACTCAAGGTGGAACCCGCTCTTGCTGAACGGGGTACACGGCGGCCCGCCCACCAGGAGATCAGGTCGCTCGCTTCCAGTCAGACCCGCTGCCCGAAGGATGTCCTTGGTTGGGACGTCAAGGATGTCCTCTTGGATGACGGGGGACGCAAGCGTAGGGAAGTTCTTCTCCATGGTGGCGGCCGCGTCCGCGTTGCGTTCGACGGCGGCTCGGACCTCCCAGCCCGCGGCTTCGACACCTAGATCCAGCCCGCCGGCGCCCGAGAAGAGACTGATCGCTACGCCCTGAGTCACGATCTGAGTCTCTCAGGCCCCTCTGACAGAACCCGGAGGCTCACCGCCGGGGCTCCTGGCGGGCGACTGTCCAGTCCCGGGCGTCAACAGCTGTACCAGCGTCGATACCGACCCGGCCTCGATGTCTGTGAGGTGGACTCAGGCGTCGGCGTCCCCTACCAGCTGCTCTTCGGTCACCCATCGGCTCGGTACCGGAAAGACTGCGAGGCTGCGCGCGTATGGCCGCTAGGAGCTTGCTCAGTGGCAGCCGGACAGCTGGATCGCCGCCCGAGCGTCTTGGCTGCACCTGCCTGCCTCCGGGGGCTTCTGTTGCGTGATCGAACTGGCCACTGCTGGGTGGTTGCCGGGACTGTTGGTGACCTTGAAGTGGCCGGTCCCGTACGCAGGGTCGACCTGTCGCTGCACCCCGACGTTGACGGCAACCCGCGTGTACCTCCCGCTCGTAGCTACCCTTCACCTCGACTCGTGATTGAGATGGACAGGCCCAGGGCCGACACCGTCGCCATCGTTCGGTCAATACTCATGTCGTCTTGTCCAGCGTGAGAGCCTGCCGCAGTGCCACCTGAGACATGCGCCGAAACGACATTGGGTGAGATATGACAGCCCGCATCGATCGAATCCTTCACGTTGCCGCCTTGGTGGGACATGACGTCCTTGAGATCGAGGACGTTCGAGACGGCTGGCCGGCGCTGGCAACACTTCATGTAGAACGAATGCAGCTCCGTTTGGCGCTCTTCGTGGGAAGTCTTGGCTCGGGTGGCAGACGCCGCGATGACGTCGAACGCCGCTTTCAAAATCCCGGCCAGAATCGTCCCCTTGTCGGCGTCGACGGTCGGGCGTCCGTCCTACTCGCTCTGTGGGATCAGGACGATCACCTACGTGTAAGTCGGCCGATCATTGTTACCTACGACGCCGATCGTCGTGACGGTCTCATGACGCGATGGTCGGCGTTCGCCCCTGTTAGCACGCTGATGGACGCTCAGGCGACGGGGTGGGCGACGCATGTCAGCGATTCGGGGGAATCGATCCGCTGCATGGTGCCGGCGCTACTCCCGGCCGCGATCTTGGCGGATGTCGAAGGCATTGAACTCGAGCAGCTACTAGTACAAACGGCCGTCGAGGCGTCCGGGCTGCTCGAGGAGCCGGAAGGAGCGGCCGTCCCGGACAGCAGTCCGTCGGCCCTGCGTGCCCGACGCGCGACCTACTCGCTGGTGCGTGACGCGAGATTCTCGAGACGGGTCCTTGACGCGTACGACGGGAGGTGCGCGATGTGCGGCGTGGGTTTGCATCTCGTGCAGGGCGCACACATTTATCCGGCATCCGCACCTGGATCACTTGATCGGCCGTGGAACGGCTTGTCCCTGTGTGCGAATCACCATCTGGCGTTCGATCGCTACCTAGTCGCTGTACACCCTGTTGAGCGGTACATCTTATTCCACCCAGACGTGCTGGAGGCGGCGCAGGCAGACCCGACCGCACGTGCCTTCATCGAAGGAACCTTGACGGAACTGCGACCATGCGCAGTCGGGGCGGAGCCGAAACCGGAAATGTTCCATCGCCGTTACGCCCATTATCATGATGAGTACAAATGGCTCACCGCAAACTTTAGCTTCTAGCGGCCACGGCTCAACAGTGAGCCTGGTAGCCGGGTCGGCCCGTTCTGCTGATGTGGTCCAGGAGGTTGCGACGACATGCGCTGACACCGGATGCGGTTCGGCGCCGGGTCAATGGTCACTGTGGCGCACTCATCGTCGGGGGGGGGTAGACATATTCGGCGAAGTCGATCAACGGGACGCCGTCGCAGCGCTGAGCGTCGTCGACCAGGAATCGTTGGCGTCCGGCCAGACCGCGTCTTGCGGGGTGGCGGCCCCGGGGACGGTTCTTGGGATCCGGTCACCGCGCCTGGACACGCCGACGGGCGCACTTCAATCGCGAAACGCCCGTGTCGCTAGGTCAAGTGATCGCAAGGCGCAGGCGTGCACCACTGCAACAGCAGTCCCATAGGGGCCGACACCGACTCGAATCACGGTCAACAATTGCCGTCACCTGATTAGTTTGCGCAACGGACGCACGGACAGCCGCGTGCTCGTATGGACTACGGGGGACCGATGGGCTCGCTCAGCACAGGAGGCGGCAGCAGCGCCGTTGCCGCATCCGCGCACGCCGGCTGCCAGCGATTTCGGCGCACCGATCCGCTGATCACCAAGGTGAGCCGCAAGAAGCTCGCCTCGGACCTTGGCGCCCCCGATGTCAGTGCTGGCATCCCCGAGGCGCGATGGATGCGCGCCATGACCTTCGAGCGGCTCGTCCACTCGGATCGCTTTGTCTCCGAGCTGCTCACCAAGGCGGTGGGTCAGCTCGGTCTGCCGCGCCCTGAAGGCGTTCGGCGTCGGTCGGGCAAGGTTTCGGTGGACATCACGGCCGCCGAGCTACATGCGGCCCACGCAAGAGCCGCCGAGGGACACGCCACGATGCTCACCGAGCTCGCTGTCCCTTTCGTGGACTTGGAGAGGCAACTTGGCGCCACGCCGACCAAGCCCGATTTCGCCATCGTCTGCCCGCGGATGGTCGACGGCGACGGTGCTGGCTCGTGGCTGATCATGGGAGATGCCAAGGACTACGAGCGGGTGCGTTCGCGCATCGACGACGCTCGGTTGCTCAAGGGCTTCCTGCAAGTGGCACTCGGAGCAGAGTCCGCCAAGGCGTGGAGCAAGTTGCCCGCCGGGATGGTCGTGCACAAGTGGGGTGCGTTGGCTGTTCCCCGCAACGCCTTCCTCCAGCCCGAGGCAGTCGTCGAGAGGCTCGACGACCACCGGGCCGAGGTCAGGGCACGCGCAAGAGAGCGCACCGATGCGTTGGCCGCACATGGCACCCACGCCACCGACACGAATGATCCGACCGGGTACGTCCAGCACCTCGAGGCCGAGTACGACCCGAGTTCGTGCCCCACCTGCAACCTCTTCACGTACTGCCGCGACGAACTCCGCCAGGCAGCAACGCCAGACGCCCTCCTGATCGAGCTCGGCGTGGAGCGGCTGACCCGCCCGGCGGTGCGTGGCCTCGTGGACGGCACGGGTGTGGTGGGTATGGCATCGCCCCAGGTCTTGGCGAACATCCGGGCGACGGCCAGCGGGCTCCCTGAGTGGATGACTCGACGCCGCGTCGACCCGGTGGGCTTGCCGGGCGCCATCAACATCGTCCTGGCGAAGTCCGATGCCGCGGCCCTTGGTGTGCACGGGATTGCCGTCCAACAGGTCGGGGCCAGCGGACCTGGGGCGTGGCGGCGACTCACCTTCCTCGAGCCGCAGGCGCCGCAGACCCGGACGGCGGTCATGGGTGTGATCGGTGCGGCGCTGCGAGAGGTCCGCGACGCCGGAGCTGGGCCGGTGCACCTCGTCGTCCCGGACAAACCGACCGCAGACATCCTGGTCTCCACGGCGGACTCGCTGGCCGGCGTGGAGCTCAGCCGGTTGCGCTGGCAGCACGATCTGGACATGGGGCGATCGCCGCTCACCTTCGATGGTGAGCCTGCAGAGGTCCCCACGGCGCTCGGCGATGACCAGCGGCTCGCAGTCAGCTTCATGCTGGAGGCAGACCGGGCTCGGGCGATGTCTCTCCGCAGCGCCATCGTCGATGTGCGGGGGGTGCTGGCGACGCACGTCATCGCCGGCGGCCCGTCAAGCGACAGCGGGCGTCTCGACTACCTCGTCCGCTGGGCTGCGGCGAGTCAGCCGATTCAGCACCGCGACATCTCCGATGAGATCGCCCAGCAGGTGCACACGCCTGGGGCCCGGCTCTCCAATGAAGCCTCCGACGAGATCCATGCGGCACACCGTCGCCGGACGACGGACGAGGCTGCCTATCGGCAGTTGGTCAACGCTGCGATCGACTACCGGATCAGCGTGCTCGAGCAGGCGACCGCAGTCCTCGACGCGCTCCCCATCTCCAAGCTCAGAGCTGTCCACCGGGCTCTGGAGATGGACGCGCAGGAGGTGTGGGGCAGACGGGTCGCGCTGCACGCCTCGGACCTGGTGCGGTTCTCCCGGACTTTCCCCGCCTGGCGGAACGCCCAGGTCGACATGCTGGACGCCGACAACAGGTGCGCCAGCCAGCTGACCATGCTCGCCGATACCGACTGCGCGTTGGAGCGGGCACAGGACGCGGGTGTTCGTGAGCTGGCAGAGGCGACGGTGCTGACCACCACCCCCCTCCGGCTCCGAGTCCGCTCTCGGCGGCTCGTCGAGGGATCTTCGGTCGTCGCCCTGCACGTCAACGACGCACCGGTCGTCGAGGCCGCAGGTACCACCGTGCAGACCCAGAAGGGGAGCTTCAAGTTCGGACAGCTGCCGATCGGTCCCCTGACCGGGGAGGCCGACGCCGAAGGGCTGCGGTGGTCACCGGGAGTACCAGTGCAGCTCCAGGTGGGCGACCGGCTCATTCTGGCCGACGCTTCCTGGTTCAAGACCTTCCGCTCAGGTCACGAGATCGCCATCGACAGACCCAAGCTCGACGAACGAGCAGCTCCCAAGGCCACCTGCACCCCCTCGTCGTTCGCCTCCGATCCCATTCAGCACCGGTGGTGCTGCCGGCCACATGAGGACGCCGAGGCGGAATGGTCGGACACGCTCGCCGCTCGCCGGGCTCGCGGCGAGCTGAACCCGCAGACGTGGCCGCCGCTCATCGACGAAGACCGGTTCGACGTCGGAATCAACGGCCCTGAAGTGGAGACGGCCGACGACGAGACGGCCGTACCGGCCGATCTGACCCTCGACGACATCGAGTAGGCGCGCATGAGCATCCAATTCACGGCGCCGATCCATGAGGGCATCGGCGACCGCCACCACGGTGCCGCAGCGGCCGGCAACTTCGCGGCTGCTGAGCAAGCTGTGGCCGCGCTCACGGACGCGTTGAGCGAAGTTGGCGAGCACGACAAGGTCCTGCTCAGGGCCGCGGCCGGCGCAGGGAAGTCGTTCGCTCTCGTCCGGATGGTCAAGGAAGCACTCGAGCACAAGGCGTGCGCTCGAGTAGCCATCACCGCCTTCGCCAACAAACAGGTCTTTCCCCTGGCTGGCCGGCTCGGTGATGAGCTGGGGGCAGATCGCGTCTGCCTCTTCGTCGCGACGGCCCGTCAGTCGGATGTACCACCGGAGGTGAGAGCCAAGGTCACCATCGCGGTCAGGACCACCGAAATTCCGGCATCGGCGGAGGTCGTGCTCGGGACGTCGCACAAGCTGGGAGCCTTCGGCGAGCGCGGCCGGCTGATGAACCACCTCGGCGCCTCGGCCAACGGCGACCGCATCTTCGACGTGCTGCTGGTCGACGAGGCCTGGCAGCTCGCTCTGCACCGCTTCAATGCAGTCGAAGGCTTGGCGCCGCTCGTCGTTGGCGTCGGCGACGTAGGCCAGCTGCCGCCGCTCGACCCCGGCCAGAATCCCTGGCGAGGCGACCCCGGTTACAACCCGTACCGGGCATGGCCGACGGCGTACGAGGACAAGCCGACGACCTTCGTGGTTGACCTGCCGGCGGTCTGGCGCCCCGCGGCTGAGCAGCTGCCTCTCTGGCGAGCCTTCTACAACGACTGGGACGAGCTCGACTCTGTGGCCGGCCCCGGCGACCGATCCCTAGAGCTGCCCCTGCTGACCGGCCCCGCAGGCGACGTGTGGAGTGCAGTGGCTACAGGTCGGCCGACGCTGTTGGAGGTCGAGGGCCTGGACGAACCAGATGCTGCCGACATCGACCCGCCACTCCTCGGGGTCCTGGAGGAGCTGCTGTTCCCGCTGCTCGAGGCAGGCTTCGCGGTCAACGAGCGGGAGTACGACGACACCGGTCAGCCGAAGGAGGGAGTCCGCCGAGTCGAATCCTGGACGCCCACGGGCGATCCACTGATCGTCATCCTGGCGACGCGCAACCAAGCGGTGGACGACGCGGCGGAGATCGCGGACCGGCTCACCGAGAAGCTGTCGCTCCCCGACGGCGTGATCCAGGCATCGACAGTCGACTCCTGGCAGGGCCAGACCAACCGGCTGACAGTCGCCGTCCACCCGTTGTCCGGCGCGTCCAAGCTCGACGACTTCAACTCGGCCTTCGGCCGGCTTGCCGTCACCTGCACCCGTGCAACCCATGGGCTGCTCATGGTCGCGCGCGCTGGACTTGATGACCTGCTGGTGACGGCGCCGCCGCGTCCTGGGACTCCGTTCGGGGAGCCGGGCCCCCGCTCGCTTCCTCGACAGACGCACCAGCGGATCTTGGGAAGCTTCACCCGCGGGACATGGCAGTACGACGGAGCGCCTGCTGTCGGATGACCAGCTGCGTTGGTGCAGCCACTTAGGGTGTCAGCGGAATGACGGGGGAGTGCAATGGCAGAGGAGCGCGGTCGCCGGTGACTGAGACGCTGGGAGCAAGTCCGATCCTCAACGGGCCGTACGACCCGCCCGCGCGCTACTACGAGATGGGTTCGAGCGGGCGCACCAACACGATCATCGATGGGCGCCGCCCCAGCGAGTCGTACATCCCCATCCCAACGGCCCGCAAGGGCAACGTCAGCGCAACGGGTTTCGTCCAGGACGCCATCGACTTCGACCTGACCGGTGAGCGGCGTGAGCGCAACAGCTTCGTCAACGACCTCCGGCGGGAGGTCGAGCGATGGCGGCACCGGAACTACGAGCGCGTCACACCCACGAGCCGCAAGTTGTTGCAGCACTGGGCGGACCCGGACCGTGAGAATCGCGTCCTCTTCGCCCAGCGAGAGGCGGCCGAGACGGCGATCTTCCTCGCCGAGGTCGCCGGCCGGCACGGCTACGCGGACTGGCGTCGTCAGATCGACGAAGCCAACGGCGACCACAACTCGGGGCTGCCGCGGGTCGCCCTGAAGATGGCGACCGGATCCGGCAAGACCGTCGTCATGGCCATGCTCATCGCCTGGCAGACGGCCAACAAGGTGCTCAGTCCGCGGGACGCGCGCTTTGCCAAGCGGTTCTTGATCGTGGCACCTGGCATCACCATCCGGGACCGCCTCCGGGTGCTCCAGCCCGGACACCCCGGCAACTACTACGACGAGCGCGACCTGCTGCCGTCGGACCTGCGCGCCGCGGTGCAGCAGGCGCAGATCGTGATCACCAACTACCACTCCTTCCTGCTGCGCGACGCGAAGGAGATCAAGGGCGTCGCCGCCAACACGAAGAGGATACTCCTCGCCGGCAAGGCGGAGGATCCCTTCAAGGAGACGCCAGAGGCCATGGTGGCCCGAGTCCTGCGCGACTTCGCCGGCCGGAACGAGCAGATCGTCGTGTTCAACGACGAAGCGCACCACTGCTACCAGGACAAGCCGATCCCGGCCGCCAAGGGAGCTCCCGCGTCACAGACCAAGGAAGACCTGGAGACGGCGCGCGTCTGGTTCAAGGGTCTGCAGGCGATCCAGCGCAAGGTCGGCATCAAGACGATCTTCGACCTGTCAGCGACGCCGTTCTATCTCGGGGGGTCCGGCTACTCCGAGGGCTACATCTTCCCGTGGGTGGTCAGCGACTTCTCCCTCATGGACGCGATCGAGTCGGGCATCGTGAAGATTCCGCGCACCCCGGTGGACGACGACGCGACCGGCGATCTGGTCACGTACTTGCGGCTTTGGGACCACGTCGGCACCAAACTCCCAAAGAAGAAGCTGTCGTCCACCGAGACACTGCATGGCTGGATGCCGCCGGCCGAGCTCGAGGGCGCGCTGAAGAGCCTCTACAACAGCTACAGCAAGTCCTACGAACACTGGGCGACGACGCTGGCTCAGTACGGTGAGCCGCCGCCCGTGTTCATCGTGGTCTGCCCCAACACGGTCGTTTCCAAGCTGGTCTACGACTACATCGCCGGTAAGGAGACGGACGGCGGTGTACTCGTCCCCGGAGAGCTCGCGCGGTTCAGCAACGTCGAGGACGGCCACTTCCTGACTCGACCGCGGACCATCCTGGTCGACTCTGCCCAGCTAGAATCAGGCGAGGCGATGAAGGCCGACTTCAAGCAGGCCGCGGCCGCCGAGATCGATGCCTTCAAGGCGGACTTCCGGCGCCGCAACCCGGGAGCCGACGGCGAGTCCCTCACTGACGAGGACCTCCTCCGGGAGGTCATGAACACCGTCGGCAAGAAGGGCAAGCTGGGCGAAGGTGTGCGCTGCGTCGTCAGTGTCGCGATGCTGACCGAGGGCTGGGACGCCAACACGGTGACCCACATCCTCGGCATCCGCGCGTTCGGCAGTCAGCTCCTGTGCGAGCAGGTGGTCGGGCGCGGACTTCGCCGGCGGTCGTACGCGCTGGGCGAGGACGGCAAGTTCGAGCCCGAGTACGCCAACGTCTACGGCATTCCCTTTGCCTTCATCCCGAGTGACGGACCCGGTCCTGACCCGCTGCCGCGCCCGCCGGCGATCATGGTGGAGTCCCTGCCTGGACGTGAGCACCTGCGGATCGAGTTTCCCAAGCTGGATGGGTACCGAGTCGAGATCCCGGACGAGCGGCTCATGTTCGACGCGGCGACAGCGGAGCACTTCCCCATCGGTCCGAGCACCGTGCCGACCCGCACGGACGTCGAGGGTGTCGTCGGCACGGTTGAGATCGTCACCGACGACGAGGCAGAAGGGCGACGACGGCAGGAGGTCGCCTACCGCCTCGCGGCGCGGCTTCTGCGGACGCACCTCACCGCGCTGGGGGATGACCCGCGACCGTGGCTGTTCCCGCAGCTGGTGGAGATCGCGCAGCAGTGGCTCGAACAGTGCGTCGACATCACCCCTGGCTACGCGATCGGACACCTGCTGACCTCAACTGAGGGCCAGGCGGAGGCTGCGGAGGCCATCTATGGGGCGATCGCGGTTCAGGTGGGCAACCGGCGCGAGCGACTCCGCCCGATGATCCGGCGCTTCGATCCGGTCGGATCGACGGCCGAGATCGCTTTCCCGACCCGCAAGGCGGTCGTACCGGCGGAGAAGTCAGAGGTCAGCCACGTCACGCTGGATGGCAAGGACGGCAACACCTGGGAGCAACTGCTCGCGGCCGAGTGCGAGCTGCACCGGGATGTCCAGTCGTACGTGAAGAACGATCATCTCGGCTTCGTGATCCCGTACGTGCATAAGGGCCGGACTCACTCCTATGTCCCCGACTTCCTGGTCCGACTGGAGCCACGCGAGGACGAGGTGGTGCGGACCCTCATCATCGAGGTCTCCGGCGGCCAGAAGAGTCCCGGTCCGACCAAGGCGAAGGCCGACACTGCGCGCGACCAGTGGTGCGTCGCCGTGAACAATCACGGCGGCTTCGGACGCTGGGGCTACGTGGAGATCACCACCATGCTCGGCGTCCGCAAGCGCCTCTCCGAGGCCATCGACTCGCTGTACGCCGACGACCCCATCGTCGGCGATCCCGATCTGCTCGACTATGACGAGGTCACACGTGGTGCGTAAGCCGAACGGTCCGAAGATGCCGACGCCGGTCGAGGCGATCGAGCACCGGGACACCCGGGTCAATCTGCCGACCGCAGATGCGGTGGAGGACTTCGGGACACCGGAGCTCGATGCGATCCGCACGGTCGCTCTGGCCCGTGACCCGAGCCTGGACCCGCAGCTGATCTGGAAGGGCAAGTACCCGGACGGCGACCCGGCTGCCGGCACCGATCTGACTGTCGATGCTCCGCCCATCTACATCCAGGAGAAGGTCGACCCGCGGGTGTTGGTGGAGAACCTGCGCAAGACTGCCGCGCCAGGGCAGACGGAGCCTGAGCTCTCGCTTTTCGAAAGTTTCGACGGCCTCGATGAGCTCGACGTGGTCGACTTCTACAAGCATCAGGCCAACTGGTCGAACCGCATGATCCTTGGCGATTCATTGCAGGTCATGGCGTCACTGGCTGACCGTGAGGCTCTCCGCGGCCAAGTGCAGATGATTTACATCGACCCGCCATACGGCATCAAGTTCGGGTCGAACTGGCAGGTCTCTACACGCAAGCGCGACGTGAAAGACGGCAAGCTCGAAGACGCGGCCCGCGAGGCTGAGCAGATTCGGGCATTTCGGGACACTTGGAAGTTGGGGACTCACTCCTACCTGTCCTATCTGCGCGATCGGCTCATTGTTGCACGTGAGCTGCTGAATGAAAGTGGTTCCTGCTTCGTGCAGATAGGCGACGAGAACGTCCACCTCGTACGCGCACTAATGGACGAGGTTTTCGGCAGTGAGAACTTCGTTAGCCAGATCACAATTCAGAAGACGGGTGGTGCGGGCAGCTTCGCGGGTGCTACGACCACTCTGGCAGCTGTAACGGACTATGTCCTATGGTTCTCAAAGAATGCGGATGTAGTTAAGTATCGCCCCCTATTTCGAACGAAAGCGGCAGATGACCGAAGCGGTGCGGCCTACCGACTGATCGAAGATGCGGACGGCAGGATCCGAGCCGGCAATCCGACTGAAATGTCCGCCCCGGGCTCGCGGCCCATCCAGCTGACAATCCTGACTTCCCAGACCACACGTGTGGGGCAAACTACAATCTTCCCGGTTGAGGTCGACGGAAAGACCTATATGCCGTCAACCGGCGGTTGGAAGACGAACCGTGACGGGATGGCGAAACTTGTCGCGGCCCGTCGTGTGGCGCCGTCGGGAAAGACGCTGCGCTACGTCCGCTACCTCGACGACTTTCCCGCAATGTACGTCCCGAATCTTTGGACGGACACCTGGGGCGGGTTCGGTGAGGAACGACTGTATGTTGTGCAAACCAATACCGGTGTCATTCAGCGCTGCATGCTGATGTGCACGGACCCCGGCGACTTGGTCCTCGACCCGACCTGTGGGTCTGGAACGACGGCTTACGTGGCAGAGCAATTCGGTCGCCGCTGGATCACGGTCGACACCTCCCGCGTGGCCTTGGCCTTGGCGCGGCAGCGCTTGATGGCGGGAAGGTACCCGTACTACTTCATGGCCGACTCTGTCGAGGGGCGGGCCAAGGAGGCTCAGGTAAGCGGTAAGCCACTGCCGCAGGCGGGAGTCGCGAATGACATCCGTCAAGGCTTCGTATACGAGCGCATTCAGCACGTAACGTTGAAGTCGATCGCGAATAATCCGGATATTTGTGAAGGCATGTCGCGACAGGAAATCGACGCCGCAATCAAGAGGCACGCGGACTTCGAGGTTCTCTACGACAAGCCCTATGAGGACAAATCGAAGGTGCGCGTTACTGGTCCCTTCACTGTCGAGAGCCTCTCGCCGCACCGGTCTCTGGCGTTCGCGGGTGGGCCGGACGATGTTGAGCACCGCGAGACGGTTAGTGAGCAGACGGCTGCCGCGGACGCATCCGCGCCGACGTTCGAGCAGTCGATCCTCGACAACCTTGCCAAGGCCGGCATCCAGAACGGGAAGCGAAAGGAACGCGTCCACTTCGCTGGCGTCGAGCCGTACGCGAACCCGTACATCCAGGCCATCGGCGAACGAGCAGAGGCGGCCGAGCATGACGAGGCGGCGCCGAGTCGGGTCGGCATCGCGATCGGGCCCCAGTACGGGACCGTGTCACCGACCTTCATCAAGTCGGCCGCCCGTGCGGCGATCCGCGCCGGCGATGTTGATCTGCTCTGTGTGCTCGGCTTTGCCTTCGATGCGCAGGCCACGGACGTGACCGAGTCCGACGGCATCACAGTGGAGACCACCGAGGAGGGCTTCGCCTCGGTGGCCGGTGAGCGAACCGTCGGCCGGATTCGAGTACTGCTCGTGCGGATGAACGTCGACCTGTTGATGGGGGAGGACCTAGCCAAGACCGGCACCGGCAACCTCTTCACAGTCTTCGGTGAGCCGGACATCGAACTGCGCTGGACCGACGAGGGCAAGATTGTCGTCGACCTCAAGGGCGTCGACGTCTTCGACCCCACGACTGGGGAGATCCGCAGCGACGACACCAGCAAGATCGCGCTGTGGATGGTCGACACGAATTACAACGAGGAGTCGTTCTTCGTCCGGCACTGCTACTTCACCGGCGGCAACGACCCGTACAAGCGGCTGAAGGCCGCGCTGAAGGCGGAGATCGAGCCGGACGCTTGGGAGTCGCTGTACAGCACCGAGTCGCGGCCCTTCGACAAGCCCGAGACCGGCAAGATCGCGGTGAAGGTGATCAACGACTACGGCGACGAGGTCATGAAGGTCTTCCAGGTCTGACCACTACCGGCTGATCGATGGGTGGAGCGGGGATGGTCCCGCTCCACCCATCGATCAAAGGGCTGACTTGCAGAGCACCTTCACGTCGCAGCTGCGGCATGGCGTCCCCGGCTTCGGGGCGTACTGGCGCTGGCGCATGCCGTGCAGCACCTCGCTCACCTTGGTCTCGGCGATCGTGATGGCAGGACTCTCAACGTCAACGGGCTCGCGGGCGCCCCGTTTCAAGTCGTGCACGTAGGCGCCGCGCACGTCCAGACCCTCACGTCGTCCCGCGTCGGCGTAGACCTGCAGCTGCAGGTCGTGACTGCCTTCCTCACCGGCCGACGTCTTGTAGTCAACGATCGCCAAGCCAGTGGTCACGCCACCCTCCTGGTCCAAGATCACGTCGGCTCGGCCGGACACCACCGCATTGCCGAGGTGGAGTTCGAACGGGCGTTCCGTCATCCAGACGCGCTGCAGGTCCGCTTCATGGTCCGCGATGTAGCGGTTGACCAGCCGCCGCGCGGCCTCCTTCATGAGGCGGTGCGCCGGCTTGTTGGCGGCCGGGAGGAAGAGCTCGTCGTCCAAGATCTGGTCGACAGTCGCGGCATCCGGCGCGGCACCCGTGGCTTTCGTGTGTTCGGCGATCGTCCGCATCACGTGGTGCACCGCTTTGCCGTACCCGAGCTCGGGGGCCAGCGTCGGCTGGAAGCCGAGGACATTGCGAAGCCGGTACGCCAGCCCGCAAACGTCGTAGGCGGCGAGCTCGCTGAAGGTCACTTGCAGGAGTGCGTCGCCGTCGGCCGCCGATGACGTCAGGGTGGGAACCGAGACCGGGAGCGTCGTGACCAGGTGGTCAGGAATCTCGTCCCAGTAGGGAGACGACCTGACTCGGTTCTTGGTGACTCGCTCATGACGCGACAGAGACAGCCAGTCTCGGGCGCGAGTCATGGCTACGTAGAAGAGTCGCCGCTCGTCGGCGTCTGAGCCCTCGTAGCGGTCGGCGTCGAAGAGCGTGCGGTCGATCAGCCATGGCTGAGGACGTCCGGTTCGGGACGAGGGGAAGCGTGACTTGGTGAGGGACGGGACGAAGACGGCGGGCCACTCGAGGCCCTTGGCGCTGTGCACCGTGGTGAGGTCGACGGCGTCCGTGTTGATGTCCGGTTCGCCGTCGAAGCCCTCGTAGGCGCCGTTCGCGTAGTTCGTGATGTGGATGGCGAGGTTCTTGTAGTACCAGAGCCCGCGATCCTGACCACCGACCTGTTCACCCGGCGTGGCGTCGTCCGGACGCGCCCGGCGCCGCACGGACTCGTAGTCGGCCAGCAGGGTCGTGAAGCGAGCCAAGGTGCCCAGGCGGGTGACGGCGTGCATGTCGTCGTGGTCCCAGTGCTTGCAGCCGAGTACGTCCACGAGTTGGTAGAAGTCGCGAACGAGGTCGACGCGCCGTTCCTGCTGGTGGACGGCGCTCTTCCATTCGTTCAAGAGTCGCCGCAGTGCGCCGACCGCCGAGCTGGGGAGGGTGAAGGCGGCCTCGTAGTCGGCTACGAGCCGGTCTTCGGTGATGACCTGGGACTGGACGCCGAAGCCGGCCGGTCGGTAGTCGTGGTCAACGAGCCAGCAGTAGGTCTTGCCCAAGACCTCAGCCTCCGGCCGAGCGAAGAGCCCCGTCCGGCCGGCCGGTTGGACGGGGATCCGAGCGTCCTCCAGCGCGGTCAACAGCGCTGGGTAGCTGGCTCGACCGCGAACCAGGATGGCTATGTCCCGGTACGCCAGGCCGTTCTGGTGCAGGTAGAAGATCGCCTCAGCAATCTCGGCCGCCTCCTCCTCCTCGTACTCGGCATGCCACTTGACGACCTCGGTGCTGCCCAGAGGCGGACGGGTGGGCGTCATGGCTTTGGCGAGCCGGCCTGGGATCGACTGAGCGAACTGGTCAGCGGTCTCGACGATCGTGGCCCGGCTGCGTCGGTTCGCCGTGATCGAGAAGGTCGCAACGTTCGGATACCGCTGGGCGAACGAGGTGATGTTGCCGACGTCGGACCCGCGCCAGCCGTAGATCGCCTGGTCGTCGTCACCGACCGCGACCAAGCTCACGTTCGGGCCGGCCAGTCGTTCGATCAGCGCTTCCTGAGCCGGGTTGACGTCCTGGTACTCGTCGACGATGAGGTGTCGCAGGTCGGCCAGGACGGTCTGGAGCACCTCGGGGCGGTCCAGCTCAGCCACAGCGCGAGCGATCTGTTGCCCGTAGGTGAGGAGCCGGTACTTCTCAAGCGAGGCGTAGTACCGCTCGAGGACGCTGCGGAAAGGGGCGTCGAGCTGGCTGGGGACAAGCAGCTCGTTCTCGACGACGTCCAGGTTGTCGAGGAAGGTGCGAATCGACTTGAAAAGCGTGCTGTCGATGGTCTTGATGTCCAGGCGGGTTGCCTCGCGAACGAGGAAGGCGGTCAGCTGGTTCTCGTCCAGTACATCGAACGTCTCGTAACGCGGAACGTACGTCTGCAGCAGTCGAAAGCAGTAGGCGTGGATGGTGCCGACATAGAGGCCGCCGAGCTGGTCCAGCGCCTGTGGGCCCAGTCGCTCGGCAACGCGCTCGCTGATGCGTTGCTTTAGCGAGGCGGCGGCGCGCTCGGTGAAGGTGAAGGCGACGATGCTGCTGGCGGGCGTCCCTTCGGCCAGCAGCGCGGCGACCCGTTGTGAGACGACCTCCGTCTTTCCCGAGCCGGCGCTGGCAATGATCTGCACGTGGCTGCCGCGGTGCTGCACCGCGGCGAGTGACTGACCTTCCAGAACTGGCGCTGTCATCTGTACCCCCGTGATGGAGCGCGGGGGCGGACCCGCTGCTCGGCACCACAGACAGTGGCGCTGAGTCCATGCAAGACCTCTGCGTCGACCACGGCAAGCACTGCGTGATTCGATCACCACGAAGAGTTCCTCCTGTGCCGACGGTGGCCAGGGTTGTCAGTGAGGCGGAGGCGTGACGAGTCATCTCATCGGTGCTTACGGACTCTTCTGGCAGCGAGATGAGGTCTTTGGCTACCGCGACGTTGGAGACGGCTGGCAGCTCTTGGGCCGGCGCAACAAGCTGAAGCCTGCGCTGGCGATCTGCGACTTTCGCAAGGCCCGAGGCTTCTACCTGCTCTACAACGACTACGGGGCCACGTACGTCGGGCTTGCGGCTGGCGCTCAGGGTCTGGGGCAGCGGTTGAAGTCCCACGACAGCGACCAGAAGAAGGACTGGTCTCGCTTTTGCTGGTTCAGCTTCGACGACGTCGAGAACTGGACGGAGCGGGATGGTTGGTCGCGAGTCCTCACGAGGGATGCCGTCGACAACGTCAACACGCGCGGCGCTGTACAGGAGTTCGAGGCACTGCTGATCCAGGTGCTCGGTACGAAGAGGCAGAACCAGATGCGCTTCAAGGGCGGGGAACGCTGGGAGCAGGTGCTCGCCACGGACTACGCGCCGGATGGACTCATGAGCCGAGTCGACCGGCGACCGATTAAGAGCCGACTGCTCGCTGCCCTGCTGACTTCTTAGCTCTAGACTCCCGCTTTTCGTCAACCGAGCGATCGTGACGACTCGCGGGCTGCCCGCCGCAGTCGGCGGTCGACGGAACCGAGGCCTAGGTTGGCGCGTGCGACCGCTACCTACCTCGGTGGTCCTGCGAACATCTGACACGACGGGAGGCCTGGTGAAGGCTCAGACGCTCACGCCGGCCGCGCTATTCGGTAGTCACATCCGCTATGTCGTCCCGCTCTTCCAGCGGCCGTACGTGTGGAAGCGCGACGAGCAGTGGGCGCCGCTCTGGGAGGACGTGCGAGCCCTGGCGGAGAAGGTGCTCGAGACACCACCCGGGTACGGAGCTCCGCCGGTGCCACCGCATTTCCTCGGGGCGATCGTGGTCGATCAGCAGGCCAACGCATCTGGGTTCATTCAGGTTCGCCACGTCATCGACGGGCAGCAACGCCTGACCACTCTGCAGCTGCTTCTCGACGCCGCCCAAGAGGTGACCGAGGAACACGGCACTTCCTTGGACGCCGAGACCCTCAAGGTCCTCGTGCTCAACCAACCGCAGGTGACGCAGCACCCGGACGAGATCTTCAAGGTGTGGCCGACCGACCGGGACCAGGCAGCGTTCCGAGCGGCCATGGACAACGAGACGTCGGTGCCGCCAGAACTGGCGACCGCACGCATCGCCCAGGCTCACGACTTCTTCGTCCAGCAGATCACCGACTGGTGCGAACCCGCAGGGGACCCGGACAAGGCGGCGGCGCGGCTCAAGGCACTCGCGCAGGCGCTGCACGCCCACCTAAAGTTGGTCATCATCGACCTTGAGCCCGGCGATAATGCGCAGGTCATCTTTGAGACTTTGAACCACCGCGGGTCGCCGCTGCTCGCGGCCGACCTGGTAAAGAACTTGGTCTTCCAGGTCGCGCAGTCCCAACAGCTCGACGTGCCCGCGCTGTACGCGGCACATTGGCGTCAACTCGACAGCGACTACTGGCGTGAGCTGACCGCGCAGGGGCGGTTGTTCCGCCCACGCATCGACGTCTTCCTCAACTACTGGCTCGCCATGAAGCTCCTCCGTGAGGTCCCGAGTGACCGGATTTTCGCCGACTTCCGGGATCAGATCGCTGTAGGAGCCGCGAGCATCCCCGACCTCTTGGCTGAGCTGGCCAGGGACGCGGAGGTCTTCTCTTCGCTGGAGGCGTTGTCAGCTGACACGGTGCCCGGCCGCTTCTACTACCGCGTCATCAGGGCTCTGGACACCAATGCTGTGACTCCCGTGCTTCTCTGGCTTCTCCGCTGGCCGGCTGACCAGCTCCCCGTGGAGCAACGGGACAAGGCGCTCAACGCCATCGAGTCTTGGCTGGTCCGCCGGACCCTGGCCAGGTTGACGGGCAAGAACGTCAACCTTGCGGTCCTCGAGCTGCTCCGGGCGTTGGACAAGGGCGGTCCGGCGACCGCCGGGGACACTGCAGTGAGCTTCTTGGCTGAGCAGACGGCTGCCGCCCGCGTGTGGCCTGACGACGACCTGGTCAGGTCCTCACTCGAGACGGGGTCGGTGTACACCAGCCTCCTCCGCGCACGTCTGCGAATGATCCTCGAGGCGCTCGAAGACGACCTCCGCACAGCCTATGGCGAGGGGCAGTCAGCACCGCGAAACCTGACGATCGAGCACATTCTCCCGCAGTCATGGCAGGCGAACTGGCCGATTGCCCCAGAGGACGTCGCGGGCGCAGTCGAGCGCGAGCGTCTCGTGCACCTGCTGGGCAATCTGACCCTCGTCAGCGGTCGGCTGAACCCCGCGCTGTCCAACCGGCCCTGGGTCGCTGACACGGGGACCGGCAAGCGTGACTACCTGCTTGAGCACAGCGCGCTGAAGCTGAATGCCAAGGTCGTGGCTGAGCACCCCGCCGCGTGGACCGAAGACGACATCCGCGCGCGCACCTCAGCACTGACAGACAGGCTGCTGGCCCTCTGGCCGCGTCCCGCCGGCGTTGCGTCCGTGCCACTCGCCGAAGCCGAGGTGGAGCCACAACCCGCGGCGGCCGCGGACGAGCAGGTGGCCGAAGACGAAGACCCCAGCATCGCTCCTCACACGGGCAAGTACCGGCTGCTGTACTGGTGGCTGAAGGCTCAAGACGGGGACGAGTTGCCGCTCGACTTCGAACAGGTCGAGCAGATCGCCGGCATCGCACTGCCACCCTCAGCGCGCCTGCACCCTGCGCACTGGTACGGCTACGAGGGCAGCGCGATCGCCCGAGCGATTCGGGACGCCGGGTGGAAGGCGTCGAAGGTCGACCTTCCGGCCCAGCGCCTCACGTTCATCAGGGCCTCGAGCGACACGTGAGGGCGTTGGGTGACTGAGCTGCGCGGCCAGCCCACTGACTGATCCTCGCGCAACTGTCAGCGGGCTGGCCGCCCGATACTGCGGGTGCACCTCCAGCCGCTGTTGACACACGTCCCCGCAGCCTCTTTTTGCCCAGTTCAGGCGACACGTCACTGCGCCTGGTCCGTCGGTCCGGCAGCCACGCCTACCGTCGCAGGACCATTCCTCACAGCTCGGAGCGAAGTTTCAATGAACGCTGAAGACCAGAGTTCGACGTTGGCGCGAGCGGGACAAGACCTCGTTGAGCAGCTGCTCAAAGTCGGGATCAACGGCTTCGGCCCGTTCAAGAGCGCTGCTGAGTCGGCGGTCGAGGCGCTGTCGGGACGAACGACCGAGCAGGCGGTGAGCGCCCTCATCCGCAACCATGCTGCTGCCGCTGGCGCCCAGGGCTTCGTGACCAACCTCGGTGGCTTCATCGCCATGCCACTCACCCTCCCCGCGAACGTCGGTGCGTCCTACCTGGTGCAGACCCACCTGGCCGGCGCCATCGCCGCGGTGCACGGGCATGACCTCGACAGCGAGGAGGTCCGCACCGCTGTTCTCCTCTGCCTGGTCGGCAATGCGGGCACAGAGGTGCTCAAGCAGGTCGGGATCAAGGTGGGAAGCCAGGTGAGCATGACGGTGATCAAGCGGATCCCGATCACGGTGATCCGTCAGATCAACAAGAAGGTCGGCTTCATGCTCGTCGCCAAGTACGGCACCAAGCGGGCGGTGATCACCCTGGCCAAGGGCGTTCCCCTCGTTGGTGGAGCCATCGGCGGGGGTATGGATGCAACCGCCACCTGGGCGATCGGTTCCCTCGCGGACAAGGCGTTCACCGTGAACCAGGACTCTGTCGAGACATCGGTCCTGGCCCCGGCGTGACATCCACCTGCGTCTCCGGTGAGCAACTTTTCAGGACCTGAGTCTGCGATTACGACACCGCGGCAGAGCGGCAACCGAACTGACGACAGTCTTGCGGCCCGGGCTCACCGCGCAGCGAGGCGCGCGAGCGCGTCGGTGAAGCTCTCGTTCCACAGGCCGAGGTGCGGCCAGCGTTCGGCGACGTGCGCGGTCGCCTCGTCGGCCTTCATGCCCTCGGTGCGCATCAGCCAGGCCCGCAGCACCAGCCCGGTCCTCGAGGCGCCGCCGTGGCAGTGCACCAGCAGCCGGTGCCCTTCCTCCTGCAGCGCCTTCATGTCGTCGAGGACGTCGGTGAGCATGACGTCGAGATCGACGTTGTGCTCGTTGTCGGCGATGTAGGCCATCCGGTGCACCGGGTGGGGGAACGGCTCACCGAGGCGGCACAGCGAGATGACGGCGAAGTCGTCGTCGCTGTAGCGGGCGCCGTCGAGGTTGCCGGCCCAGATGCCGGGCAGCACCTCCTTCGGGCCAATCCGCGGGATCACGCCCGGGTCGTAGTTCTGCTGCACCCCGCCGTCCAGCGCCGCCGCCAGCTGCTGCAGGTCCAGCAGCCGCCAGACCTTGTTGCCGTGGCCGTGCACCCGGCCGTGCATCGCTGACGACCAGCGAATCGGGATGCCGCCCATCCCGAACACCGCCCCGGCCAGCCCGCCGGCGACGCATGCCACCGTGTCGGTGTCGCCACCCAGGTCGATCACCAGCCGCATCACCTCGGCGAAGTCCCCGCCGTTCCGCAGCGCCCACACCGCCTCGCCGAGCGTCGGCCACACCGCGCCGTTCGACTCGGTGGCCTGGTCAGGCGTCCAGTGCGGGGCCAGCACCGCCGCCCACCGCTCCCGGTGTGCCGGAGCCACCGCCTCGAGCGCGGACGGGATCGCCGCCAGCGGGTCGCCGCCGTCCAGTGCCACCCGCATCAGCTCGTGGAAGATCGCGCAGCCCTCGCCGGCCGACGGGTCGCCGTGGGTCAGCGCCGAGATGCGCCGGGCGGCGTCCATGGTCGCTTCGCGACCGTCCCGGGAGAACCGGATGGCGGCTGGTGCCGTCCGCATCAGCGAGCCGTTGCCGGCCGCGTGCCCGCTGCGGGCGAAGTGATCGGCCGCGGTGACGTCCCACGGTCGGCCGGACCCGAGGACGGCGCGGGTCTGGTTGCCGATGTCCGGCGGCCCGGCCGCCGCCCAGGCCCGGAAGCGGTCGAAGACATCGGCCTCGTCTAGCCCGCCGCGCTCCACCAGCGACGTCGCCACGAGCAGCGCCATCTGGGTGTCGTCGGTGAACTCGCCCGGCTCCCAGCCCAGCGAGCCGCCGCCGCACATCTCCGTCTTCGACCCCCGCGCCGGCACCGGGAAGCGGGTGGAGAACTGCCCGGGCGGTCCGAACTCGAACGGGGCGCCGAGGGCTTCGCCGACGGCGGAGCCGACGAGCGCGCCGGCCACTCGATGTGAGCGGTGCATGCGCTGGGTCACACAGGCATCCTGGCCGACGGCGGTGCCGCGCGTGCGTGCGACGCTGGATGCGGCTCGTGGCTTCGTCAGCGGGCCTGGACGAGCAGCGGCTGGGCGACCTCGCCGATCGAGCCGCGTACGTCGGAGAGCTCGCCGTGGCACAGCCCGATGCCGTCGGCGGCGATCTGCGTGCGGCAGGCCAGGTGCACCCACTCGCCGTCCGGCTCGCGGGTCAGGTGCGTGGTCATGCCCGGCGGGATGGACCACCAGCTGTCGATGGGCAGCTCCACGGAGATGCCGTTGGCCGCATCGGCCGCGATGAGCGCGCGGTCGAGACCGGTGAGCGGCAGGCCGGCCACCAGCGGGACGCGCACCCGGGTCCAGACGTCGGCCGGCCCGGGCTCCTCTGGCGACCCGGCGGTGTAGCGCCACTCCAGGGCCTGCCCGAAGCCCCAGTCGGGCAGGCCGAACAGGACCTGCGGCGAGGATTCGGGGACGGCGGGTGGCGGGCTGAGCTCGGTGACCACCGGCGGGGTGGGTCCGACGGCGAGCGACCACACGCGGGCGACGGCGACGGTGCGGCCCTCCACGGTCATCACCGCCTCGGTCAGGTCGATCCGCCGTCCCGGGCGTACGGGGGACACCTCGACGGCCAGCTCTCGGCGGGGGATGGCGCCGAAGAAGTCGACGCTGATCCGCGCCGGTCGCGAACCCGCCCCCGTCGACCGGGCGGCGTCGGCGGCCAGGTGGGCCAGCAGCGCGGACGGCGGTCCGCCGTGCTGGGCGCTGTGGTCCCATGGGCTCTCGGTGGCCCGGGTGGGCGCGAACCGGTTGTCGCCCAGCGGCAGGTAGAAGGCCTCGAACTCCATGACCGGCAGTCTGGCCGAGGTGGTCAGCCGGCGGCCGGGCGGACTCACCGTCGCTCGATCGGGTGGGACTGCGGCGGATGCCTACGCGGGCGGCCGGTTGCTGTCGGTGGCGCCTGCCATGGTCCGCCCTGCCGTCACGGGGCGGCGCGAACCAGGGAGTGGCATGGGCGGATCGGTCGGTGTGCAGGCGGGGCGGGTGTGCCCCGGGTGCGGGCGGGAGGACTCGGTCCCCGTCGTCTACGGGTTGCCGGGGTTCGACCTCTTCGAGCAGTCGGAGAGCGGGCGGGTCGCGCTCGGTGGCTGCCTGGTGATGGACGAGCCGGCAGCGTTCGCCTGCCGCACCTGCGGACTCGAGTGGGGCGACGAGTCCGACCCCACCGTCGAAGAGGCCGAACTGGCCGGGCTGCTCGACGTCGGGCACGCCGAGCTCGTCCGGGCCCTGGGCGCCGGGTGGCGGCGCGAGAGCGCGGTCGACGGGTCGGACGGCGTGCGGTGGTTCGTCAGCGGCGAGCCGGCGCAGCTCGCGGTGGGTGTGCAGGGTCCGTGGTTCGTCCTGGCCCGGCCGCTCACCTCCTGGGGCCAGCACCGTCCCGGCCCGCTGATGGGGGACGAGCCGCGGCTGACCCGGGACGACGTCCTCCACCAGCCGGACCTCGTCGCCGAGATGGCGGAGGCCATTGCCTCGCACCGCCGCCGGTCCTTCCGCTGGTGCCGCACCTGCCGCCGGGCCACCGCGCCCGAGGCGTTCGTCGCCGCGGAAGGATCTTGCGCGACCTGCGTCGATACCTTCATCGATTCCTGATCCTCGCCCGTCGCCACGGTCTCGCTCGTCGGGAGTAGGCAGCCCGCTGTCGGTCTCCTCCGGGCGGGCCGAGGTTCCGATGGGACGACGACCGAGCAGCGAAGGACGCGGGGGATCCACAGTGCGGAACGGTGCAGGACCGGACCGGGTGCCTTCCGGCCTCCGGGCATCACCCACCGGCCGGGTGCCGCAGTGGGTGCTCGACGAGGCGAGCGGTCGGGCGCCCACCGCCGAGCCCTGGCGGACCTGGTCACCCGCTCCCGCTCCCGCTCCGTCGCCGACGCGTCGCGCTCGCAATCGCCGCCGTCTGATGTCCCTGGTGGCTGTCCTGGCCGGTGTCGGTGTCGTGTGCGCCGTGGTGCTCGACCCGCGCGGGCTCGGGGGTGGTGCCGCGGGCACCGTCAGGCCGTCGTCCTGGCCGACACCCGGATTCGAGTCCGCTGACGCGCCGCTGGGCACACCGGTGCCGGCACCGAGTCCGGGAGGCACGCACCTCTTCGTCGGGTTGCAGGACGACGGCGAGCAGCCGGTGGCCTACGACCCGTGCCGGCCCGTCCACTACGTGATCCGTCCCGAGAATGCGCCGCCCGGGGGAGAGGCGCTGGTCCACGAAGCGTTTGCCCGGGTCTCAGGTGTGACCGGTTTGCACTTCGTCTACGACGGCGCCACCGACGAGTCGGCGTGGGACGACCGTGCGAGCTTCCAGCCCGACCGCTACGGGGACCGTTGGGCCCCCGTGCTCGTGTCGTGGCAGACCGAGGCGGAGAACCCGGAGCTGGCCGGTCGTGTCGCCGGGCTGGCCGGCAGCGCCAGTGTGGAGCCGCCCGGCGGGCCGCAGGTGTTCGTCACCGGTGTGGTGGGGCTCGACGCAGCCGCCTTCGACAGCATGCTGGCCGACCCGGCGGGGGTCTCCGGTGCGCGCGCCGTCGTCCTCCACGAGCTCGCTCACCTGGTCGGCCTCGCACACGTCGCGGACCCGGACGAGCTGATGTACCCGACGACCAGCACGGTGCTCGACTTCGGCATCGGTGACCTGACCGGCCTGTCTCAGCTCGGGGGCGGGGAGTGCGTCCCGACCGTGTGAGCGGGAGGCCGGCAGATCACCGGTTGGAGGTAGATGGGTCGTGCGTGACGAACTCGGCGCCCGGCTCGCCGGAGATGTCGGTGTGGCATGTCACGCTGCCAGGACGATCCATCCCAGCCAGCCACGGGGGCACGGCATGACGACGACCGCGGTGCGCGCATGACGGCGCGCATCTTCCCGAGCAGTCCCGTCTTCGAGTCGCACGCCGAGCGGCTGTTCGCCGAGGCGCTGCGCGACCAGTTGCCCGACGACGCCGTCATGGTCTGCGGCCAGCGCTTCAGCGACCGCCGCGAGGACCGCGAGGCCGACGTCATCGTCGCCTGGCCCGGCTTCGGGATCGCCGTCATCGAGGTCAAGGGCGGCAGCGTCCACCTCCGCGAAGGGGAATGGCGGCAGGTCGGCGGCGGGCTGGACAAGCGAATCAGGCCAGTCGAGCAGGCGCTGCGCTGCAAGTACCTGCTGCGCGACTACCTGCGCCGCGATCGTCGCTGGAGCGCTGGTGACCCGCGGGTGGTGCACCTGGTGGCCCTGCCGGCGACGACGCTGCCGGACGAGTTCGCCGCGCCCGACGCGCCGCGGTGGATGGTCCTCGACCGCACCGACCTGCCTCGGGCGGCCGCCCGCATCGCCAGTTCCCTCCGGCAGTACGAGAGCGACGTCGAGCCCCCGACCGCCGAGGACGTCGAGGCGTTCGTCGACTGCCTGGCCGGGGTCGGCATCCCGCAGCAGGAGCTGCTCGCGACGCTGCACGAGCGGGAGGCCGAGTGCGACCTGCTGACTCGCGACCAGGCGCGCGTCCTCGACTGGCTGCGCTCCAACCGGCGGGTGGAGGTCCGCGGCGGCGCGGGCTCGGGCAAGACCTGGCTCGCGCTGGAGAAGGCCCGGCGGCTGACGGTCGAGGGCGGGCGGGTCGCCGTCATGTGCTACTCCCGTGGACTGGCCGAGTACCTCCGCCGCCGGGTCGACACCTGGAACCGGAAGGAGCGCCCGGCCTACGTCGGCACCTTCCACGGTCTCGGCATCGACTGGGGCGTCACCCCCGGGTCGGACGACGACAGCGGCTACTGGGAGGAGTACCTCCCCGAGCGCATGGTGGAACTCGCCGGCGGGCTGCCCGAGACCGATCGCTTCGACGCCATCGTCGTCGACGAGGCGCAGGACTTCGCCGAGAGCTGGTGGCCGGCCGTGCTGGCCGCGCTGCGCTCCCCGGAGGACGGCTGCCTCTACGTGTTCGCGGACGAGGGGCAGCGGGTGTTCGCACGCCAGGGCCGCCCACCGGTCGCGCTGACGCCCTTCGACCTCGACGAGAACCTGCGCAACACCAAGCAGATCGCCGGCACCTTCGGCAGTCTCACCACCAGTCAGATGCGCTACCGGGGTGGCGACGGCGTCCCCGTGCGCTTCGTCCAGTGCGCGACCGATGACGCCATCGGTGCGGCGGACGACGAGGCGGCCGCCCTCCTCGACGCCGGGTGGCCGGCCGAGTCGGTGGCGCTGCTGACGACCTACCGGCGGCACCCCGTCCAGGCCAAGCGCCAGACCGCCGGTCAGGACGCCTACTGGGACTCCTTCTGGGCCGACGACGACCTCTTCTACGGCCACGTGCTCGGGTTCAAGGGGCTGGAGCGGCCGTCGGTCGTCCTGGCGGTCAACGGCTTCCGGGACGAGGAGCGCGCCCGCGAGATGCTCTACGTCGGGCTGTCCCGCGCCCGCGACCTGCTCGTGGTCTGCGGCGACCTGGAGCTGATCCGGCGGGTGGGCGGCCCGGCCGTCGCCCAGCGGCTGGCGCAGTCCTCCGTCTCGACGCCGACCGGCTGAGGGGGAGTCGTGGAGTTCGTGCACGAGGGTGCTCGGTACTCGCTGGACACGGAAGCCGTCCGGGTGGCGCTGCGCGGTGTCGCTCCTGACGAGCTGCGCACCCACTGGGTCGACGTCGACGGCACCCGCTGGCCGCCGAAGCAGGTGCTCGCCCTGGCCACCGGGCTGGAGAGGTCGGCGTTCACGTCGCACCGGGCGCTGGACGTCCTCGGCCGGCTCGGCTTCTCGACCAGTCCGTGGAGGGGTAGCCGGGATAGCGAGGCGACGGCCCCGGCGACGGCGCCGCCTTCTGACCGTTCTCCCGGCCGGCCGGGTCTGCCCGCGGGCGTTTCCGCGACGGCCGCTCGTGGTGCCGACGTCGTCATCGTCGGCTGTTCCGGCTCCAAGGCTGACGGGCCGGCGCCCGCCGCCGCGCTGTTCACGGGGGCTGCTTTCCGGAAGGCGCGTGATCTCGCCGTCCGGTCCGGCCGACCCTGGTACGTCCTCAGCGCGAAGTTCGGCCTGCTCCACCCCGACGAGGTCATCGCGCCCTACGACGTCTACCTGCCGGAGCAGTCGGCCCGATACCGCAGCGCCTGGGCCGAATGGGTGGTGGCACAGCTCGGCGAACGGCACGACCTCCGCGGTCTGACCGTGGAGGCGCACGCAGGCAGCGCCTACTGCCGGCCCCTCATGGACCCGCTCGCTCGGGCCGGCGGGACGCTGGTCCAGCCGCTCGCCGGGCTCAGGCAGGGGGAGCGACTGGCCTGGTACGGCGGCTCGGCGGAGCACCTCGGCGAGCCTGTGCCCGCGGCTCCCGCTGTTCCGGATGTGGCCCGGCTCCTGGACGATGGCTACGCCGTCCCTCCGAGCGAGTTCCTCGCCGCCGGCCGGGTGGCGTCCGACCGGCCGGGTCTCTACAGCTGGTGGGCCGACGTGCAGGGCGCCGGAGAGCTCTCCGCCGGCCTCGGGCACCGCGTCCCGCCCGGGCTGATCTACGCCGGTCGGGCGGGCGGCATCCGTCCCAACGGCGTCAGCTCGACCAACACGCTCTGGGGCCGGGTGGCCACCATGCACCTCGGCGGCAACCGCAACTTCTCGACGTTCCGCCTGACGCTGGCCGCCTGCCTGTCCCGGCCCGGCGACCAGCCGATCTCGGAGGCCGACCTCACGGCGTGGATGCATCAGCACCTGCGCGTGGCCACTCTGCCATTGCCCGCGGACCAGGTGACGTCCGGCGAGGCGCGCCTCCTAGGGGTCACCGATGCGCCGCTCAACCTGCGTGACGTCCCGCCGACCCCGCTGCGGAAGACGCTGAGCGCCCGTCGGTCGTCCATCCGCAGCCGCTGACAGCCGGGCGGATCCCGGTCGCGCCCGTGGTCCGGGGGGAGGGGCCGGGCATCGCTCGGGAGCGTGCCTGGCTCTGCTATGGGATCCACCGGGACGGGCCGTTGGTCGACCCGTCCGGAGCCGCGGTCGGGACCTGAAACTGCCGGCCGTCGCTGGAGCGCCGGGCCATCGAGCCGTCCCAGGCATTCCTCGTCGGCGCAGTCGAGGCGCCGGCCTTCGCGATCTCACACCGTACCCACGCTCCTCACCGGCCGGCTGCCAGCAGGTACCCGCTCAGCCGTCCCAGGCTGGAGCCGTGGTCGACGACCTGCTCGTGGCGCGCGACCCCGACCCCGACCCCGACCCCGACCCCGACCCCGGCTCCTGGGTCAGCTGGGCCTTCGGGTGGTTATCCGGAAGCCGGATCGGAAGGTGTCCCCGGGCCGGTGATCGCAGGCGGCTTCGTGCCACCGGCGATTCTCGCGACACCGCCGAACCAGTCGTGGTCGATCAACTCGAAGTCGTCCACGCGCCATTGGAGTGGCTCCCAGAAGCGACGTCGTGAATCGGCCAGCGCCAGGCGGCGGTAGTAGGCGTTGGCGACGCCGCTGGTGAGCTTTCCGTCGAGGTGGAGGTCCATCACGACGATGCGACCGCCGGGGCGGACCAGGTCGAACATGCGCCGGAACACGTCGCGCCAGTCCGGCGCGACACTGAGGCCGAGGACGCAGATCGCGGCGTCGAACTCGGTGCGCCCCACCAGTCCGGGGTCGAGCGTGCGAGCGTCCGCCTCGATGAGGTCGATGTTGTCCCAGCCGGCGTCCCGCACCTTCGCATCCGCGCGGGCGAGCATGCCGGGGGAGTAGTCGACCGCGCAGATCCTGCCGGACGCACCGATGCGCTCGGCCAGCAGGGGGAGGTTCGCGCCGGTTCCCGTCGCCACGTCGAGGACGGTCGCACCCGGCTCCAGGCGGAGCAGTTCGATCGCCTCGCGCCGGTGCTCACCGTGCAGCAGTTCGGTGCCGTACTCGTACATCCACGACAGGACGTCATAGTGCTGCATGGGTCGCGGAGACTACCGGCCGATCGAGACCGTCGGCGACTGGCCGGCAGGACGGCGCGGCACCGTAGAGCTGGGGCGTCGCTTCGGCGGTCAGGCACCCGGGACGACGACGGCGCGGCCGCGGATCGAGCCCTCGTGCAGCCTCCGGTACGCCTCCGGTGCCTGGTCGAGCGAGTACCGCTCCACCTCCACGTGGATCGCGCCGGCGCGCGCCAGGTCGAGCACCTCCATCAGCTCCGACCGCGTGCCCCAGTACGGCGCCCGCACCGAGGCGCCCATCGGCGTCGAGAAGAAGCCGGTGGGCAGCACCCCGCCACCGATCCCGACGATCTGGACGACGCCGTCCAGCGCGACCGACTTCCGGGCGATCTCCAGGGTCGGCGGGGCGCCGACGAAGTCGAACACCACCTGCGCACCCACCCCGCGGGTCAGGTCCCGGATCGCCGCGACGGCCGACTCGTCCGACGGCAGCGCTCGGTGTGCTCCCACCTCGCGGGCCAGCTTCAGCTTGTCCTCGCTGATGTCCAGCGCGATCACGGTGGCGCCGGTGATCGCCCGCAGGATCTGGATGCCCACGTGCCCCAGTCCGCCCGCCCCGATCACCACCGCGGTCGAACCGGCCGGGAGCGCACTGAGCGACGAGACGATCGCGTGGTACGGCGTCAGCCCCGCGTCGGTCAGGGAGACGGTGGCCACCGGGTCGAGGTCGCCGAGCGGCACCAGGTGCCGGACGTCGTCGACGATCATGTACTCGGCCAGCGCACCGGGGGAGCCCAGTCCCGGCGGCTGGATGCCCAGCTCCGCGGCCCGCGGGCAGTAGTTCTCCGCACCCTGCGCGCACGCATGGCACAGCCCGCAGCCCCACGGCCCGTAGACCGCCACCGGCTCACCCACCTCGACACCGGTCGCACCCTCGCCCAGCGCGTCGACGACGCCGGCGCCCTCGTGCCCGAGGGTGAGCGGCAGGCCGTAGACGTACTGCTCGGCCGGCAGGCTCATGACGAACGCGTCGGAGTGGCACAGCCCCGCGGCGGTCACCCGCAGCCGGACCTGCCCCGGCCCCGGTTCGGGCGTCGGGACGTCGACCACCTCGGGCTCGCCGCCGATGGTCCGGTACTGCACCGCGCGCATGCCTGCTCCTCCGTTGCCGGGACGAGGTCCCACCCGACGCTAGGGCCTGCGCGTGGCTGGTGGCGAGCCGTGCGAACGGGCAGCGGTCGACAGCGACGATGCGCCACCGGTGCGAGCATGACGGCCATGCCTGCCGATCGCACCGAACTCGTCGAGCGGTACCTGCGCGGCGAGACCGACGTCGTCGAGCCCCGCGACGCCGCCAGCGTGGTCCTCCTCCGCGACGGTGCGGCCGGCCCGGACGTCTACCTGCTCCGGCGCCGTCCCACGATGGCCTTCGCCGCCGGGATGCACGTCTTCCCGGGCGGCTCGGTCGACCCCCGCGACCGCGAGGCCGCGGAGCACTGGGTCGGCCCGCCACCCGCCGCGTGGGCCGAGGCGTTCTCCTGCGACCCCGAGCTGGCGACCGCCCTCGTCGCCGCGGCCGTCCGCGAGACGTTCGAGGAGTCCGGCGTCCTGCTCGCCGCGCACCGGGACGGCACGCCGGTCACCGACACGACGGGAGAGGACTGGGAGCGCGACCGGCTGGCGCTCATCGAGGGCGCGCTGGCCCTCAGCGACTTCCTGAAGGCACGGTCCCTGCTGCTGCGCGCCGACCTGCTCCGCCCCTGGGCGCACTGGATCACCCCCGAGTGGCAGACCCGCCGCTTCGACACCCGGTTCTTCCTCGCCGCGCTCCCGGCCGGTCAGCGCACCCGGGACGTCGGGGGCGAGGCCGACCAGGTGGCCTGGACGCCGGTCACCGAGGCGTACCGGGGCTTCCGCGACGGGTCGCTGACCATGATGAACGCCACCGCGTCGACCCTGCGCGACCTCACCGCCCATCCGGACGTCGCCTCCGCGATGGCGGAGCCGCGCCGCATCCGGCCGATCATGAGTCGTCCGGTGCTCACCGACGGCCGGCTGGAGTACGTGTACGACGAGGACGACGGCCCGGCGCCGCTCGCCGAGCTGGTCGAGCCGTTCGGGGCAGCCGACGGCGACCCGGGCGACGACACGTAGCCGGACCCGGTTGCGCTCAGGAGCACAGCAGGTCGAGCGCCACCTGCCCGTCGCGGCGAGCGTCCTGGGGGAGCAGCAGCCAGGATGCCGCGATCGGGTCCGCCAGGTGCCGCTGCAGGTGCAGCAGCCGCTTCCGGTCGCTGCCCGAGGAGGCCCGGTCGGCGAACGGGTCGACGCATGCGAGCAGGACGGCGGCGTCGGCCAGGTGCCGGTCGCGGTCGCGTCCGTCGGTGAGGTGCGCCGCGGCCTTGAGGATCAGTGCGCCGAAGGCGTCGGGCACGCTGATCGTCGTCTCCATGCTTCCGGTGATCCGCAGCTCGGCGAGAACCGTCCGGCGCAGCGCCTGCGTGCCGCCCGCGACGCGCACCAGGTCGTAGCCGCGGAACCGCTCCAGCGACCGGGGCGGGGCGTGGTCGGCCGCGACCACGTCGACGACGGAACGTTCGGTCCCCGACGTCACGAGGTCGACGACGGCGCCGTCCCGGACGAAGCGGTGCGCGGTCCCCACGCGCGGGTCGACGCTCGGGGCCAGCCGGTAGCCGAGCTCCTCGAGGGAGCGGGCCACCTGGGCGGGGCGGCCGGACCCGGTCTCCACGTGCAGCAGGACGTCGACGTCATTGGTCGGCCGCACCACCGGCACACCGGCGACGGCGCCGTGCAGCTGCACCATCAGCCCGCCGATCAGCGTCCAGGCGTCGGCCGGCACCGCCCCGGCCAGCTCGGCGACGTCGGGCCACGGTGGCGCCCACCCGCCAGCCGGCGTCGGCGGCCGCAGCACCTCAGCCACGCAGCACCTCAGCCACGCAGCTGCCCGAGCGCGCGGTCGAGAAGGTGGTGGCCGGTCGAGCGCTCCCGCGGGTCGGTCGAGCCGGCCAGGTCCAGCGCGGCCAGCACCTGCCGGCCTCCGCCCGCCAGCTCCGCGACGACGTCGATCGGCATGCGCGTCGCCCGCAGCGTGACGCCGCCCGACGGGTCGGGATCCAGCCGGTACCGCTGGACCAGGCGCTCCTCGACGCGCTCGTCGACGTACCCGTCGCAGCGGTCCGGCGCCGCGCTCAACCCGCCGATGCCCCCGGCGGCGCCCGAGGCGACCACCTCGCGGGCCAGCCGGTCGAGCGCCCGCGGGTGGGCGCGGTAGCGGTGCACCGTCGCCCGGTTGCGGGTGCGGGCGGCGAGCTCGGCGGCTGCGGTGCCGGCGAGAGCCGAGCGGAGACGCGACCGCTGCGCCTGCCCGAGCCACGCCGCCGGAGCGCCCTCCAGGAGTGCCACGGCGGCCCACGCCGTCGGCTCCTCCCAGGCGCGCACCCGGCTGCCCTGGCGCTGCGCCATCCACTGGGCCACCGAGTCGGCGTCGACGCGGTCGGTGCCGATCGCGAGCAGCTGACCTCCGGAGACCAGGCGCTGCACGTGCCGGACGGAGACGCCCAGCCGGTCGGCGGCCTGCTCGGTGGTCATCAGGGGCATACCGACAATGTCGTCACAGCGACGCTATCGGTCAAGCCGAAACCGCGGCAGCATCTCTGCGAAGCTGGCCGGGTGCCTCCCGTCCGCAGCTCCGGCGTCCTGCTGTACCGCCGCACCGGCGGCCGCGTGGAGGTGCTGCTCGGGCACATGGGCGGGCCGTTCTGGGCGAGGAAGGACGACGCCGCCTGGTCGATCCCCAAGGGCGAGCACGACCCGGCCGAGGACGCCGAGGCCGCCGCCCGCCGCGAGTTCGCCGAGGAGCTCGGCTGCCCGATGCCCGCCGCAACCCTCCGCCCGCTGGGCGAGGTCAAGGGCCGCAAGCTGCTCACCGTCTGGGCGGGAGAGGGCGACCTGGACGCCGACGCGATCACCAGCAACACCTTCGAGCTCGAGTGGCCGCCGCGGTCGGGCCGGATGCAGACGTTCCCCGAGATCGACCGCGCCGCCTGGTTCGACCTCGACACCGCCCGCACCAAGCTGGTCAAGGCGCAGCTGCCCTTCCTCGACCGGCTGGCCGCGCACCTCGCCCGCTGAACTCGCAGCTAGGGTCGCCGTCCCACCGACCTGGAGGTTCCGTGCCCGACCGCTCGCTCCCCAAGCCCCTCCCGCGGGCGGCCCGCGTCGCCGCCGCGGCGATGACCCGCCGGTGGCCGCTGCCCCCGGCCACCCACGGGGTGCGGGTGCTGCGCGGTCTCGACGTCCCGATGCGCGACGGCACCACCCTGCGGGCCGACGTCTACCTGCCCGCCTCGGACGGCCCGCACCCGACCGTGCTGCTGCGCTCCCCGTACGGCCGCGGCCTCGGGTTCGCCCTGGCCATGACGGTGCCGTACGCCGAGCGCGGCTACGCGGTGGTGGTGCAGAGCGTGCGCGGCACCTTCGGCTCCGGCGGCGAGTTCAGCCCGGTCGTGCACGAGGAGCACGACGGGCAGGACACCGTCGTCTGGCTGCGCGAGCAGCAGTGGTTCGACGGCCGGCTCGCCACCCTCGGCCCCAGCTACCTCGGCTACACGCAGTGGGCCCTCGCGCTCGACCCGCCGCCCGAGCTCAAGGCGATGGTGCTGCACATCGGCCCGCACGACCTCGCCCAGGCCGGGCTGATCGACGGCGCCTTCCAGCTCACCAACCTGGCCATCTGGACCGAGCTCGTCGCCCACCAGGAGCGGGTCAGCTTCCTGCGCGGGATGTACCGGCTGATGACGGCGGAGCGCCGCCTGGCCCCGCACCTCGGCGAGCTGCCGCTGCAGGGCCTGGCCGAGCGCTTCGGCGGCATGCCGGCCCCGTGGTTCGACGAGTGGCTCGCGCACCCCGACCTGTCCGACGCCTACTGGGACCGCTACCGCGCCACCCCCGCCGTCCACTCGAGCACCGTCCCGACCATGCTGATCGGCGGCTGGCAGGACTGGTTCGTCGAGCAGACGCTGTACCAGTACGCCGTCCTGCGCGACCGCGGTGTCGACGTCGGCCTCACCCTCGGCCCGTGGGCGCACCTCACCATCGACGCCGCCGTGACGACGCCGGAGAGCCTCGCCTGGCTGACCGCCCACCTGCCGGTGGACGGCGCGCCGCCCGCCCCGGAGCGCACCGACCGGGTGCGGGTGCACGTCTCCGGCGCCCGCACCTGGCGGACCATGCCCGACTGGCCCCCGGCCACCACCGACCGCGCCTGGTACCTCGCCGCCGGCGGGCGGCTTCACGACGACGTCCCGGCCGGGCCCGAGGAGCCCACCACCTTCACCTACGACCCGATGGACCCGACCCCGTCGGTCGGCGGCCGGGTGCTCGCCGCCAGCGCCGGCCAGCGGGACAACCGGGAGCTGGAGGCGCGTGACGACGTCCGCACCTTCACCACCGCGCCGCTGCGCACGCCGGTCGAGCTGCTCGGTGGCGCGCGGGTGCGGCTGTTCCACGAGTCGGACAACCCGTACGCCGACGTCTTCGTGCGGCTCTGTGACGTCGACCCGAGCGGCCGGTCGGTCAACGTCACCGACCGGCTGGTCCGGCTCGACCCGGCGCCCGGCGAGGAGCCGGCGGCGGGGGAGCGGACGGTGGAGACGACGCTGCCCGACGTCGCGCACCGCTTCCGGGCCGGGCACCGCATCCGGCTGCAGGTCTCCGGTGGCGCCCACCCGCGCTACGCCCGCAACCTCGGCACCGGCGACGCGCCCGGCGAGGGCACCCGCGGGGTGCCGGTGGCCCACCGGATCTGCACCGGCAGTGCCGCGCCGTCGTCGCTCACCCTGCCGGCCGGCTGACCCGCCGGGCCGCCCGAAAAGGGTTGCCGCGACACGCGGTCGTCACAGTTTTCCCGCTGACCACAGCCGACCTGGGCTTTCCCTCAAGGTCCTACGAGCGGGCGCTCCGGCTGCTTACGCTGACCGCAATCCACGGAAGGACGGCCCTGTGAGCAAGCACCTGCTCGACGAGACAGCTGAGTTCAAGATGCCCCGCGCCGGGCGGCACGCCGCCCCGGAGACCGCCGAGTTGGAGCCGACCCAGCGCTTCGACCCGGGTTTCCAGCAGCGGCGCCCCATGCCCAACCCGCAGCAGGGCCGGGACGCCGGAACCCGCTGAGCCCACCGGGCCGCCCGTCCTGCGGGCGGCCCGGTCCTCGGCCGGCCGCGGGGACGCCGCTCAGGCCGGAACGAGGAAGCCGAGCACGATGATGATCGGCATGGCCACGACCGAGGCCAGCGCCGTCACGAAGGTCAGCGCCTTCAGCGCGCCCTGGGTGGAGATGCCCAGCAGGCTCTGGAACATCCAGAAGAAGTTGCTGTTCACCTGCAGCGCGAACAGCGCCCCGGCGCCGATGGCCAGGCCGACGACGACGGGTGCCACGTCCAGCGAGCCGAGCACCGGCGCGAGGATGCCGGCGGCCGCGATCGCCGCCACCGAGATCGACCCGATCGCGAAGTGCAGCAGCGCGGCGATCAGCCAGGCCAGCAGCAGGGTGAGGATCACCGAGGCGCCGGTCGAGGCGGAGAACAGGTCGGCCAGCACCTGGTCGAGCGTGGTCTCCCCGATGACCGCGCCCAGCGAGCCGCCGATGCCGGTGATCAGCAGGATCTGCCCGGTGGTGCTCAGGCCGGTGGTCACCGCGTCGTCGGTGCGCTCCCGGCCGAGGGTCCGCCGGGTCAGCACGTAGGCGCCCACCATCCCGAGGAACAGGGCGAACACCGGGTTGCTGACGAAGGCGATGACCGGGTTCTCCACGCCAGCCGCCGAGGCGATCGCGCCGCTGGCGATGAGCAGCAGCGGCACGAGCACCGGCAGCAGCGAGATGCCCAGCGGCGGCATCGCGGCCTCGTGCTCCTCGTCGCGTTCGCCGGCTGCGTGCTCCGCGTCCCGCAGGGCCTGCGTCTCGTGCTCGTCGCTCTCCGGCTTCCAGAAGCCGGCCTTGAGCACCAGGCTGAACAGGAACGTGGTGAGCACCGCGGTCGCCGGGCCCACGACCAGCCCGAAGATCAGCATCGTCCCGAGCGGGATGCCGAGCAGGCCGGCGATCGACAGGGTGCCCAGCCCGGGGACGACGAAGACGTAGCCGACCAGGATGCCCGCGGTCAGCGACCCGGCGAGCAGGGGCAGCCCGCCGCGGCCGATGTGCGGCGCCGCCGAGCGCGCCAGCGGTGAGGCCAGCACCAGTTGCACGTCGACGTAGATGGACGGGAACAGCGTGGTCAGCGCCGCGCTCATCGCGTAGGGCAGCCGCTTCGCCCCCAGCAGCCGCAGCAGCAGCGCCACGAACTTCTGCAGGGCGCCCAGCGCGAACAGCAGCGCCCCGAGGAGTACGCCGAACCCGATCAGCAACCCGACCTCGGCCATGATCTCGCCGAAGCCGACGGCGATGACCTCCACGGTCCCGGCCAGGCCGACCCCGCCCGCGATCCCGAGGTACAGCGAGCCCAGCACCAGGGCGATGACGGGCTCGACCTTGAGCGCGATGATCAGCAGGAGCACGCCGAGGATGGCGATGGACGCGTGCAGGATGATCACGTGGAGCTCCGTTCACAGGCACCGGCCGTGGTGAGGTCACACGACGTCCTGATGTGACCACGCCGTGCCCCCGGCCGCCAGACGACCGGCTCGCCCCTCGGCTCAGGCGGTGCCCTCCGCGGCGATCAGCTCCGTGACCTCCTCCGGGGGCGTCGAGCAGTCGTCGGACGACGGCTCCTGCTCCGACGCCAGCCCCTCGACGCCGGCGTCCTCGACGGGCGTGAAGCCGAGGCGGTCGAGGTGGCGGGGCACCCGGTTCTGCGCGTTGACCACGTGCGAGCGGGACAGCCATCCCATGCCGTCGTCCACCTCGAAGTCCATGCCGCCGCCGGGCGCGCGCTGGACGTGCCCGGGGGAGGGGAGGAGGCCGACCAGCTGCACCGCCTCCGCCGCCGACAGCTCCGCCGGCGGGGAGTCGAAGTAGTACCAGCCGGCCGCGCAGACGCCGTAGATCGTCGGCCCGAACTGCGCGTAGTTGACGTACAGCTCGAGCATCCGGCGGTCGTCGACGAACGCGGCGAGCTCGACGGACAGGCCGGCCTCCAGCGCCTTGCGCCAGGCGCTCAGCTCCTGGTTGAGGAAGACGTTCTTCGCCACCTGCTGCGGGATCGTCGACCCCGACGGGTCCTCCTCGCCGGAGAGGTGCGCCGTCGCGCGGCTCCACAGCTCCTCCCACTCGAACGCCCCGGACCGGTAGGGGAGCGCGGCGTCCTCGTGCGCGATGACCGCGGCGAGGAAGTTCCGGGAGACGTGCTCGACCGGCACCGACTGCTGGATCGAACCGTCGGGGTTGGCCGCCATGAACGCCGTCGTCGGCGGGTCCACCCAGCGCAGCGACAGCACCAGCAGCGCCTGGACGACGCCGAGCACGGCCAGCACCCGGACGACGCGGCGGACCAGCCCCCGGCGGCGCCGCGGCGCGCGGTCCCGGAGCAGACGACGGCCACGGCGACCCCGCTCCGGCTCGGCCGGCGGGTACGGACGCTGCGGCGGAGCCGGCGGAAACGGGCCTCCGGGCCGCGCCGTCGGGTACGGGCGCTGCGGCTCCTGCCCGGGCCGGGTGCGCGGGGGAGGCGGCCCGTACGGGGGCTGACCGCCGTAGGGCGGCTCGCCGTACGGAGCCTGACCGCCGTAGGACGGCTCGCCGTACGGGGCCCGGCCGGCGGGCGGCGGCGCGCCGTACCAGTCGTTGCCCGCCGGCGGCGGCCGGTCGAACCGCGGGCGGCGGACGGGCTCGTCCTGCGGCAGCGGCTCGGTGGGCTGACGGCGGAGCCAGCGGGTGGCGCGGTCATCCGGCGGGACGGAGGCCAGGGCGGTGCTCCTCAGGTCGGCGTCGGAGGCTCATCGTACGGCGGCTTCCTATGTGCCCCCTCGTCCTCGCCGCCCGCGGAGCCCAGCCACGCCTCCACCCGGTCCAGCTCGGCGTGGGTCAGCCCGAGCACGTGGTCCGGCGCCACGACCAGCACCTGCCCGCTGGCGGCCAGCCACTCGCTGGTGTCCTCGGCCTGGTCGGCGAGGTCGTCGTCGATCCACACGATCCGCCGGCCGGGCTCGGCCTCGGCGACCTCCCGCGCGGCGGCCAGCTTCCACCACCCGGTGAGGGCACCGAGCGGGCCGCCGAAACCGGTGGGCAGCACGTCCCGGCTGTGCGTCCGCAGCCCCCGCGGCAGGCCCATCGGCTCGGCGAGCAGCTGGTCGGCCAGCTCCGTCCACGTCGTCAGCCACTGCAGCTCCACCCGCCCGGAGTCGTGCCACTCGCGCAGCCGGGCGACGACGGAGGGGTCCCACGACAGCACGTAGCCGTGGAAGGTGCCGCGCCGCCAGCCCTCCGGCAGATCACGGCGCAGGGCGTTGAGCACGCCGTCGACGTCCAGCAGCAGGACGGGTGGGGGAGCGGTCATGGTGCAGCCCTACCCGACGGCGACCGGTTCCTCGCTGCGGGACTCCGTGATCGACGGCTCGTCGTCGGCCCGGCCCGGCAGCGGGAACAGCTCCCACAGCACGAACGCCGACCCGGCCAGCACCAGCAGCGACACCCACGGGTTCGCCGCGACGACGTCGAACACCGGCTGCAGCACGGACTCGCTCCCCGACAGCACCGCGACGATCCAGGCGACCGCCGCACCGAAGCCGGCCACCGCCAGCCCGACCCGGACGACGGGGAAGGCCCGCGACCGGCTCATCAGCACGAACAGCGGCAGCACGACCAGCACCGCGGCCAGCTGCGCCAGCTCCACCCCGACGTTGAACCCGAGGATCGCCGACAGCGTCGCCCCGGGGTCCAGCTGCAGGTCGAGGATCGTCGTCGCGAACGCCGTGCCGTGCACCAGCCCGAACAGCCCGGCGATCCACACCTCGCCGCGCGGCACCAGCGGCCGCACCGCGTGCACCGCCGCCACCGCGATCGACGCCGCGACCAGCACCTCCACCGGCGTCGTCGGGAAGCTGACCCAGCCCAGCGACACCGCGGCCAGCGACAGCGAGTGCCCGACCGTGAAGGCGCTGACCACCAGCCCGGCCCGGCGCAGCGTGGCGCCCAGTGACCGCCGCTCCCGCCACCGGCCGGCGCGGGCGACCAGCGGCGCCGGCAGCAGCAGCATCGCCAGGAACATCAGGTGGTCGGTGCCCTCGGCGATGTGCCGCATCCCCAGCGCGATCGTCGCGGTCATCCCGCTCCACCAGCCGGCGTCCGCGCGGTCCAGCGCGATCGTCGGCTCGTCGCTGGTGAGCACGCCGAGCAGCTCTGCCTCCCCCTCGGGGACGACGCCGGCCTCCCAGTCGCTGACCACCGACACGTAGACGTCGTGGGTGGCGATCCGCTCGGAGACGGCGTCGTAGTCGAGCACCACGTCGCCGACCGAGCTCCCCGCCGGCGTCGCCGCGACGTCGACGAGCAGGGTGGGCAGGTCGTTCACCGTGCCCAGCGACACCGAGCCGACGTCGACGGCGTAGGCGCCGTTCTCGTCCGACAGCGCCAGGTGGTCGGAGACGTAGGCCTCGATCCCGTCGGCGGCCGCGGCGACCGAGCCGGCGTCGGCGGCGATCTCCGTGCCGGTCGCCAGCGTGTAGCGGTCGAGCGGGATCTGCAGTTCCAGGTCGACCTCGTCCGCGCCCACGGTGAGCAGCACGGCGGAGGTCTCCGACGGGTGCGCCGAGGCGGCGGTGGGGGCGGCGACCAGGACGAGCCCGGCCGCCGCGGCCACCAGCCCGGCGCGGGCGAGGCGGCGGGCCATCAGGCCGCGCTCTCCGCGCCGTAGTCCGCCGTCTTGTCCCGGTAGACGGTGTGGATGTGGGTGCCGGAGAACCCGATGCCGGCCTGGTGCACGTACTCCATCCACACCTCGGGCCCGCTGATCCGGAAGTAGGCGTCCTCGCTCTCCGGGTCGGTCGAGCCCGCCCACGACAGGTACGTCTCGTCGTAGGCCGCGACGTACTCGGCGACGATCTGCTCCGCCACGTCCTCGTCGATGTCGCCGACCCACTCGCGGATGGCCGCGGTCACCAGGTCCTGCTGCTCCTGGGTCAGGTCGGAGACGAGCACGCCGCCGTCCTCGGGGTACGTGGCGCCGTCCGCACCGGCGCCCATGACGACGTCGTCGTAGAGCTGGGGCAGCTCGGCGGTGGCGAGCTCGTCGGCCGACAGGCTGCTGAGCACCCCGAAGACGGCGGACTTCATCGAGGCGAGCGTCTCGACGCTGGTGCCGTCCTCGGCCTCGTAGACCTGCGGCTCGATGCCGACGAACTCCGGGGTCAGGGTGACGGTGTCCCCGGCGTAGTTCGCGTTGATCGCCAGGTGGTGGCCGCCGAACTGGATCATGAACTCGGAGTCGGTGGCCGGGGTGCCGAAGAAGGCGAAGAAGTAGTTGTCGCTGCTCCAGTCCGGCCCGCCGCCGGGGCCGCTGCCGCTGCTGTTGGTGCTGCTCTGGCCGCTCTGCTCGGCGAGGTAGTCGTCGGCGGCCATGGTGTCGAGGACCTGCTGGTAGCCGTCCTCGCTGAGCATCGCCTCGAGCAGCGCGAGCGCCGCCGTCTCCTGCTCCTCGGTCAGGTCGCCCATCGCCACGCCGTTGCGCTGGATCATGCCCTCGGGCAGGTTCGACCAGTTCGACTTCGCCTCGGTGTCCGAGTAGTCGTACTGCAGCGTGGCGAGCTGGTCGTCGGTCAGCGTGGCCATGAACGCCTCGGCGGCTGCGACGACCTCCGCGGTGTTGGAGCCGTCGGCGGCCGCGGTCACCGCATCGGCCGTCGACGACGTCCCGGTCGAGGAGCTCGACGCGGTGGAGCCGGCGCTCGTGGCCCCGTCAGCGGTGCCGCAGGCGACCGCGCCGCCGAGGATCGAGAGGGTCGCGATGCCGGCGACGAGCGGCCGCGCGATCCGGCGGAAGAGCGGGGGCCGCTGCTGCTCGCCGGACGCCGGGAGGGGGGGAGTCGAGGTCATGCGCCCAGATTGGTCACGCTCCGTGCAACGGTGCTGTACGCATCCTGCACATCTGCTGTGAACCGGGGGCCCTCACCCCGCCGGGTGGGTCCGGATCGTCCCGTTCCGTAAGGGGGTCAAGTCCGGAGGCCGGACGGCCGACCTCTCCGAGGTGAGCCGGTCCAGGACGCCCGAGGTGGCGACGATGCGCGTCATGGCGCAGACGCTGGCCACGTTCTACGCCTTCGGCGGCGCGGCCGGGCTGTGCATCTGCGCGGGGGCCGCGCCGGGCGACCCCCGGTCGGTGCTCGTCGCGCTGTCGCTCGTGGCGCTAGCCGCCGCCGCCGTGGTCGCCCGTTGGGGTGCCCGGTGGCCGCGGAAGGTGTTCCACGGGACGGTGGGCGCGGCGACCGTGCTGATCTCCGCGGCGGTGGTGGTCAGCCCCGACCCGGTGACCGCGCTGGCCGCCGCCTCCCTCATCGCCTTCGTCGTCGTCGACGCGCACCTCTTCTTCTCCGGCCGCCAGGCGCTCGTCCACCTGGTGGTCGCCGTCGTCGGCATCACCGTGGCGCTGCTGTCCCGAGGAGTGCCACCGGGCACCGCGCTCGGCGTGGACCTGGTCCTCGTCGGTCTCGGCTCGGTCATCCGCCGGCTGGTCATCCGGGCATCGGGCGCCAGCCGCGATCCGCTGACCGGCCTGCGCAACCGGCGCGGGTTCGACGACGCGCTCGACGAGCTGATGGGCGAGGCGATCCGCACGCGCGAACCGTTGTCCGCCGTCCTCGTCGACGTCGACCACTTCAAGTCGGTCAACGACACCCACGGCCACGAGGCCGGCGACCGCGTGCTGTGCCGGGTCGCGGACGTGTGGCGCGCGGCGCTCCCGGCCGGCTCGGTGCTGGCGCGGCACGGCGGCGACGAGTTCTCCCTGCTCCTCCCGGGGACGACCGGCCCGCAGGCGCTGGCCCTCGTGCGGCGCATCTGCACCCTGCACCCCGACATCTCCCTCTCCTGCGGGGTCGCCCAGTACGGGTTCGGGGAGAGCGCCTCGCAGCTCATGCGCGGCGCCGACCGCGCCCTCTACGACGCCAAGCTCCTCGGCCGCGGCCGCGCGGAGCTCTGGGAGGGCCCCGGCGCCCGGTCCGGCGTCCTGCCGCCCCTCGGCTGACCCACCCGGGAGCGCACCCCCCCATCTCCGGGGAGCGCACCCCCCAGCTGGGGGGTCGTGGTTCCGGGAACCGGTTACCCACCACCCCGGATGCATCGCGATCGGTCACGGCACGCACGGACGTGACCCCGGCGAGATCCGGCGACGCCCTCCGGCGCACCACTTCCTGGCAGGTTCCCCCGCGTCCCACGGGGGAGTCGATCGAGGGAGAGCAGGGATGCGGTACTTCAGGGCGGCGGCGGGTGCAGCTGCGGCCATGGCGCTCGTCGTCGTGTCACCGACGGCGGCGGGTGCGGACGACGGGCGGAAGCACGGGCACGGTGAGCCCGTGACCACCGTCGTCGGCGGGCTGGACGGGCCGCGCCAGCTGAGCGAGTACAAGGGGCGCCGGCTGATCGTCGCCGAGTCCGACACCGGCGAGGTCACCTGGATCGACCCGCGCGGGGGGAGGTCGCAGACGATCCTGTCCGGCCTGGGCAACGCCCAGGGCGTGGACTACGTGCGCGGCCTCATCTACGTCGCGGTCGGCGAGTTCGCCGGTCCGCCAGAGGAGGGCGAGGGCCTGCCCGCCCAGCAGGTGGTCGAGGCGACGCCGGGTGGCGAGATCCTGCGAACCTGGGACCTGCTGCAGTACGAGCTCGACAACAACCCGGACGGCCAGGAGCAGTTCGTCGACGGGGAGCCGTTCGAGACGCTGTCCAACCCGTTCTCGGTGCTCGCCCAGCCGCACCGGATCCTGGTCTCCGACGCCGGTGCGAACGCCGTGCTCTCCATCGACCGCTACACCGGTGAGATCAGCACCTTCTTCGTCCCGCCGGTCGTCACCGACGTCGAGGGGTGCGCGGAGGCGTTCAACAACCCGGGCACCGTCGGGTGCGACCCGGTGCCCACGGAGATCACCGAGGGGCCGGACGGGAAGATCTACGTCGGCACCCTCGGCGCCGAGGTGCCCGGGGCCGGGCGGGTCTACGTGCTGGACCAGCGTGGCGAGCAGGTCGGCGTCATCGAGGACCTGACCAGCGTCACCGGGGTCGCCGTCGACCACAAGGGCACGGTCTACGTGTCCAACGTGCTCGAGGGGGCGCCGATGGGCGAGGGCCCGCCGCCGGCGGACTTCGACCCGTCCACGGTCGGTGAGCTCACCCGGATCGCCCGGGACGGCTCGCGTGCCACCGCGGACGTGACCATGCCGACCGGCCTGGAGATCGAGGGCGGCGACCTGTACGCCTCGGCGTGGAGCATCGCCGCGTTCCTGGGCATGCCCTCGGCCGGTGAGATCCAGCGGATCGCGCCCAGCGCCTTCATGACGGCCGCTCCCTGATCCCTGCACCGCAGACGGTGATGGCGGTCGGGAGGCTCGCGCCTCCCGGCCGCCATCGCCGTTCCCGCGTGCGGTCAGGGCAGGCCGGCGTGCGGGACGGCAACCTGCGTCGACACCAGCACCGCCTCGCGCACCGGCGCTCGCGTGTGCTCGTAGAAGTCCGGCGCGCAGCACATCAGCAGCGTGCGGCCGTCCTCGCCACCGAGCGCGCAGGCGAAGACGCCCATCCCGTCGGGCGCGGCGATCTCCCCGACGATCGTCCCGCCGGGCGCGATCCGCAGCACCCGCGAGCCGAACCCGTCGGCGACCCAGACGTGCCCGTCGGCGTCCATCGTGCAGCCGTCCGGCGCGACGACGACCTGCCCCATCAGCTCCTCGACCGAGTCGCCCACCGGCTCCGCGCCGAGCGACGCCCACACCCGCCGCTCGCCCAGCGAGCCGTCCGCGCCGATGGCGAAGGCGGAGAAGCGGTTGCCCCACGTCTCGCCGACGATCAGCGTCGCGCCGTCCGGGGTGATCACCGAGCCGTTGGGGAAGCGCAGCCCTTCGGCGACCACGGTGACCGTGCCGTCCGGGTCGACCCGCTTGAGCGACGCCGGGGCCGGCGCCCCGCCGCCCATCAGGTCGAAGCCGAAGTCGCCCACGAACGCCCGGCCGGACGCGTCGACCACCATGTCGTTGAGCAGGCCGGTGCAGACGTCGGAGAGGTCGGCGTGCGTGGCCACCTCGCCGTCGGTGACCCGCAGCAGCCGGTGGTCCTTCATCGACACCACGAGCAGCGAGCCGTCGGGCAGCCAGCCCAGCCCCGACGGCTGGTTCTCCACCCCGAGGACGACGGTCTCCGGGCCGCCCTCGGCCGCCACCCGGCTCACGGTGTGCCGGTAGAAGTCCGACACCCACCAGTGCCCGTCGCGCCACCGCGGTCCCTCGAAGTAGGAGCCGCCCTCCAGCACCGTCCGGAACTCTCGATCCGCCATGCCGTCGGACGCTACGACCACCCGGCCCCGGGCACGAGCCCGCCACCTCCTGTTTTCCCCCGTCCCGGGGTGGGCAGGGCTTCGGGCATGGCAACCTCAGGCGCGCACCGGTGAGCATCCGCGAACTGCTCGAGCGGGCGGTGAACCGCGCAGAGCGGTGGCAGCTGCTCGATGCGCCCAGCTACCAGGTCGAGCACGGGATCTCGCTGACCTTCCTGCTGGCCGGCCGGTACGCCCGCCCACTGCAGGACCTGCTGCACGGCGTCTGGCTCGGCCACCCCCTGCACCCCTTCCTCGTCACCGTGCCGATCGGGTCCTGGAGCGCGGCGGCCCTGCTCGACGGCCTCGACGCGACCGGCCGCGGCGGCCCGGGTACCGGTGCGGCGGCGCGCACCGTCGTCGGGTTCGGCATCGCGGGTGCGGTGGGCGCCGCCGCGAGCGGGATGACCGACTGGCAGCACGCCCACGACGAGGCCCGCCGGGTCGGCCTCGTGCACGCCGCCCTCAACAGCACCGCGCTGGCGCTCTACGCGTGGTCGTTCGCCGACCGGGGACGGGGCCGCGCGGTGCGGGCCCGGGTGACCGCCGCCGCCGGTCTCGCCGTCGTCGTCGCCGGCGGCTACCTCGGCGGCGTGCTGTCCTACCGGCACCGGCTCGGCGTCGACCACTCCGCGGCCGGCCGCTCGCCCCGGACCTTCACCGAGGTCGCCCGGCTGGCCGACCTGCCTGACGGCGAGCCGGTCGGCGTCGACATCGACGGCGTGCCGGTGGCGCTGATCCGCACCGGCGGCGCGGTCCGCGCGGTCGGCGGGCGGTGCCCGCACCTGGGTGGCCCCCTGGCGGAGGGCTGGCTGCACCGGGACGAGCTGGTCTGCCCGTGGCACGGCTCGCGCTTCGACCTCGACACCGGCGAGCCGGCGCAGGGCCCCTCCACGGCTCCGCTGCCCTGCTACGACACCCGCATCACCGACGGCGCGGTGGCGGTGCGGCGGCGGGCCCGCTGGCGCAGCCCCACCGCGATCACCACCGCCGAGGAGGCATCCCGATGAAGGCCGACGAGGTCCTGATCGCCCACCACGACGTGCTGCGCGGGCTGCTCCGCGAGCTGGCGGAGACGTCCGCGGCGGAGACCGGCCGGCGGGAGGAGCTCCGCGACCGCTTCCTCCGGGAGATCGAGATCCACGCCCAGATCGAGGACGAGCTGTTCTACCCGGCCGTGCCCGACGTCTCCCCGCTGCTGGCCCTGGCGCACGCCGAGCACCGGCAGATCGACGACCAGGTCGCGACCGTCATGCGCATGGACGTCACCGACCCGGAGTTCACCACCGAGGTGCGCATGCTGGAGAACACGGTGCGCCACCACACGATGGAGGAGGAGCAGCGGATGTTCCCCCAGTCGCACGCGCTGGGGGAGGAGCGCCTCGAGCAGCTCGGGGAGCAGCTGCGTGCGCGGCAGCAGGAGTTGGCCGAGTCCGGCGGGATGCGGCTGATCATCCGGCTGAAGCGGGCGACCCTCCGCTCTGTGTAGTCGCGCGGTCCCCCCGGGCGTGCGCGCACACCCGGGGGAACCGTCGCAGGAGTGATCAGACGATGCGGCGCGCGGTGTTGTAGCCCCACATCGAGTCGACCGGGACGACCGCCACCGGCTGGCCGTAGGTCGAGGAGTGCACCATCAGCCCGTCCCCGATGTACATGCCGACGTGGCCGACCGGGTCGTAGAAGAAGATCAGGTCGCCGGGCTGCAGGTTGGCCCGGTCCACGTAGACCCCGGCCGTCGACTGCGCCCGCGAGGTCCGGGGGATCTCCAGGCCCGCGGCCTGGTAGGCCGACCAGGTGAGGCCCGAGCAGTCGTAGCCGCCGGGGCCGGTGCCGCCCCAGACGTAGGGCTTGCCCTGCTGGGCGAGGGCGGTGTCGACCGCCACCTGGGCGGCGTGCGTCGGTGCGACGACCGGGGCGACCGTCACGGTGACGGTGCCGCCGGAGGTGCCACCGCCGCCGACATCAGCAACGGCGGGGAGCGGGGAGAGGGCGATGCCCGCTCCGGTGACGAGCGCGAGCGCCGCCCCGCGGAGGGAGCGACGGGTGACCGAGGTCGTGCGAGTGGTCGTCATGGACGACGGTTTCTCCTGTTCTCCGACAACCGCCTACCGGGTTAGCTGACGGGTTCGGGCGGGGAACTCGCCCGGCGCTCCCGGGCATGCCGGTCACGCTTCACCCCAGTGCTGCGGTGGGTCCCCGGTCCGGGCGGCGGAGCGATCCGACGCCTGGTTCGGCGGTGTCCGCACGGGTGTCACCGGTGGTGGTGACGACGCGGCCCCGGGCGGACCGGCGACGACGCTAGGCATGTCACGGAAAGGTCACAAAGCGGCCGGACGGGCCTGGCGGGGCCGGATCGGGAGGACGACGGCGCCCCGTCGGGAACGCGACTCGCGAGCGGACCACGGCCGATCCCGTCGCACGATCCCGGCCGGTTCCGTCCGCCGGCACGGAGCGCGACCGCGCACTTACTTCCTGACGCGCGGCATGCCTCGACTCTCCGTCCACGATCGCGTGCGCTCCGATCCGCTCGCGACCGCCCCGGTGACCGTCGCCACAGCTCGTCGGAGCGCGTGCGAGCATCGCCGGGTGGCCCGCCTGCTGATCGCCAACCGCGGCGAGATCGCCGTCCGCATCGCCCGCGCGGCGGCCGCCGAGGGGCTGACGTCGGTCGCCGTCACGGCCTCCGACGAGCCGGACGCACCCCACCTCGCCGCCGCCGACGAGACGCACTTCCTCCCCGGCAGCGGACCCGCCGCCCACCTCGACGCCGCGGCGATCGTGCAGGCCGCACGCGCCGCCGGCTGCGACCTGATCCACCCCGGCTACGGCTTCCTCTCCGAGGACCCAGCGCTCCCGCGCGCATGCGGGGACGACGGCGGTGCGCCGACCGTCGTCGGCCCCGGCGCCCCCGTCCTGGAGACGCTCGGGGACAAGGTGCTCGCCCGCTCGGCCGCCGAGGCCGCCGGCGTCCCGGTCCCGCGGGGCACCACCGACGCCACGACCGGCCAGGTCGTCGACCTGCTCGATGCCACCGGCGCGGTGATGCTGAAAGCGCGGTTCGGCGGGGGAGGGCGGGCCACCCGCATCCTCCGCCGGGGCGACGACGTCGCCGCCGCGTTCGCCGCGGTGGCCGACGAGGCCCGGGTCGCCTTCGGCGCCGACGCGCTGCTCGCCGAGGAGCTGGTCGAGGACGCCCGGCACATCGAGGTGCAGGTGCTCGGCGACGCGGACGCGGACGTCGTCGTCCTCGGCGACCGCGACTGCTCGCTGCAGCGCCGCCGGCAGAAGGTCGTCGAGATCGCGCCGGCGCCGAACCTGCCGGGCGCGGTCCGGAAGCAGCTGCACGACGCCGCCGCCGCGCTCGCCCGGCAGGTCGGCCTCCGCGGCCTGGCCACCGTCGAGTTCCTCGTGCCGGCCGGCGACCCCGCGCGCTTCGTCTTCCTCGAGTGCAACCCCCGCCTGCAGGTGGAGCACACCGTCACCGAGGAGGTGCTCGGCCTGGACCTGGTGCGGCTGCAGCTGCGCGTCGCGGCCGGCGCGACCCTCGCCGACCTCGGGCTCGCCGACGGCCCGCCCCGCGCCGCCGGGTGCGCGGTCCAGGCGCGGGTCAGCGCCGAGACGCTCACCGCCGACGGCGCCGTCGTCCCGTCCGCCGGGACCATCAACTCGCTCACCCTGCCTGGTGGCCCCGGCGTGCGCGTCGACACCGCCGCCCGGGCGGGCACCGACGTCAGCCCCCGCTACGACCCACTGCTGGCCAAGGTGGTCGTGCACGCGCGGCACGGCGGCCTCCCCGAGGCGCTGGCGCACCTGCGCCGCGCCCTGGGCGAGGTCGAGGTGCGCGGCGTCGCCACCAACACGGCCTTCCTGCGGGCCCTGGTCGCGCACCCCGAGGTCGCCGAGGCCACCACCACGTTCGTCGACGACCACCTCGCCGACCTCGCGCCGGCCGCCGCGCCGACCGGGGAACCCGGCGGGCAGGAGGGGCTGCGCGCTCCGGTCCCCGGGACCGTCGTCGCCATCGAGGCCCGGCCCGGCGGCACGGTCGAGCCCGGGGGGACCGTGGTCGTCCTCGAGGCGATGAAGATGGAGCACGTCGTCGCGCTGCCGGCCGGGGGCACCGTCCGGCGGGTCGCGGTGCGGCTCGGCGAGACCGTCCGCCAGGGCCAGCTGCTCGCCGACGTCGCGCACGCCGCACCCGGCGAGGAGGGGCTACGCCCGGAGCTCGACCTGGACGCCGATCGGCCCGATCTCGCCGAGGTCCGCCGCCGCCACGAGATCGGCCTGGACGAGCACCGCACCGACGCCGTCGCCAAGCGGCACGCCCAGGGCCGGCGCACCGCCCGGGAGAACCTCGCCGACCTGGTCGACCCCGGCAGCTTCCTCGAGTACGGGCCGCTGGTCTTCGCCGCCCAGGAGCGCCGCCGCAGCCGGGAGGAGCTCCAGGAGCGCACCCCGGCCGACGGCGTCGTCGGCGGGCTGGCCGACGTCAACGGCGACCTGGTCGGCCGCGAGAGGAGCGCCGCGGTGGTCGTCTCCTACGACTACACGGTGCTCGCCGGCACCCAGGGCATGCGCGGCCACCTGAAGAAGGACCGGCTGTTCGAGCTGGCGGAGCAGCGCCGGCTGCCCGTCGTCCTCTTCGCCGAGGGCGGGGGAGGGCGGCCCGGCGACGTCGACTCCACGCACGTCTCCGCGCTCGACACCATGGCCTTCACCCTCTTCGGCAAGCTGTCCGGCCTGGTGCCGACCGTGGGCATCGCCAGCGGCCGCTGCTTCGCCGGCAACGCGGCGCTGCTGGGCACCTGCGACGTCGTCATCGCCACCGAGGACGCGAACATCGGCATGGGCGGCCCGGCGATGATCGAGGGCGGCGGGCTCGGCGTCGTCGCGCCGGAGGAGATCGGCCCCATCGACGTCCAGCACGCCAACGGGGTGGTCGACGTCCGGGTCGCCGACGACGCCGCCGCCGTCGCCGCGGCCCGGCAGTACCTCTCCTACTTCCAGGGGCCGGTGACCGACTGGACCGCCCCCGACCAGCGCGCGCTGCGCCACCTCGTCCCCGAGAACCGCAAGCGGGTCTACGACATGCGCGCGGTGCTGCACGCGCTCGCGGACGAGAACAGCGTGCTCGAGCTCCGCGACGGCTGGGGCACCGGGATGATCACCGCGCTGGCCCGGGTCGAGGGCGCGCCGCTCGGCGTCGTCGCCAACGTGCCCACCCACCTCGGCGGGGCCATCGACTCCGACGCCGCCGACAAGGCCGCCCGCTTCCTCCAGCTCTGCGACGCCCACGGCCTGCCGGTCGTGTTCCTCTGCGACACCCCGGGCTTCATGGTCGGTCCCGAGTCGGAGCGGACGGCCACCGTCCGGCACCTCTCCCGGCTGTTCGTCATCGGCGCGAACCTGTCGGTGCCGATCGGCACCGTCGTCGTCCGCAAGGCCTACGGGCTCGGGGCGCAGGCGATGGCCGGCGGCAGCATGAAGGTGCCGCGGTTCGCGATCGGCTGGCCGACCAGCGAGTTCGGCCCGATGGGGCTGGAGGGGGCGGTCCGGCTGGGCATGCGCCGCGAGCTCGCGGCCATCGCGGACGACGCCGAGCGGGCCGCCGCCTACGACGCCGCGGTCGCCGCCGCCTACGAGAACGGACGGGGGCTCAACGTCGCCGCCCACTGGGAGATCGACGACGTCGTCGACCCCGCCGACACCCGCCGGTGGATCACCACGCTGACCCGCGAGGTGGCGGCGACGCCGCGCCCGCCGGGTCGCGTCCGGCCGCACGTCGACACCTGGTGACCGTCCGGGCGAGACTTCCGGCCCGGTGGTTGGCGGGGGCCGTGCCGGGGCAGGGAAGGTCCTGATCAGCCAGCCGGCCCCCGGGCCGGCCGACGACCAGGAGGCAGACATGGGAATGATGCGGAAGCTCATCGCGTCCGGTGTGGCGGCGAAGGTGTTCCAGGAGGCCAAGAAGCCGGAGAACCAGGCGAAGATCAAGAAGTTCATCTCCGACTTCCAGAACAAGAGCGGTGGCGGCGGCGCAGGCAAGGGCCGCGGCGCCGTCCGCTGACTCCTCCCGCACCGTGCGGAGCCGAGGAGCGACCCCTGCGCAGGAGGCATCCGCCTCCCGGGCGGGGGTCGCTCCCGTTCCGGCGCGACCTGGTTCGGGGGCACCTGGGTCGGGGGCACCGGTGAGGACGCGGGAGGAACGCTGGCAGGAGCGGCTCGCGCTCCCGGTCCTCGTCGCGGCGCTGGCCTCGATCCCGGCGATGTTCCTGACCGTCGCCGAAGGGACGCTCGGCACTGCCGGGCACGTCATCGACATCGTCAGCGGGCTGGTGCTCGTCGCCGAGACGGTCATCCTGCTGGTCGTCGCCGAGAACAAGCGGGCCTGGCTGCGCGGGCACCTCGGGCTGGTCGCCCTCACCGTCGCGGTGGTCGTCGCCGTCGTCTTCGCGCTCGGGCCCGTCCAGATCCTGCGGCTGGTCCGCACCGTCGGCGCGCTGCGCATCCTGCGCGCCGGGCGGATCGTCAAGGCCGCCCGCAGCGTGAGCAACCGGATGGGGTTCTCCGGCCGGCTCGCCCACCTGGCCGCCGCCGGCGCCGGGATCCTGGTCGCCGTCTTCGTCGGGGTGGTCCTCGCCGACCCGACCTCCCGCTCGCGCGACCTGCTCACCGCCGTGCTCGGCGACATCGGCACGCCGCTGATCGTGGCGCTCTCCGCGGTCGCCGGGATCGTCCTCGGCGTGGCCACCTACCTGCTGGCCCGCGACCCCGGGGCCGGGTCCGACGCGGAGGACGAGGACGACGGCGCACGCCGCGCGGGATGACGCCCCGGTGACGCCCCGCCGGGTCGGCGCATGGTTGCCCGGGGAACGGGCACTGGAGAACCCATGGGAATCATGAGCAAGATCGCCAAGGGTGGCATGGCCAAGAAGGTCATGGACGAGGCTCGCAAGCCGCAGAACCAGCGCAAGATCAAGGACGCCGTCTCCAAGTTCACGAACAAGGGCAACAGCAGCGGCACCAAGCGCCCGTGACGTCGCGTCCCCGGCCCGTGCGGCCGGGGACCGATCTGTAGTAGACCGGGCACATGCCCCGCATCGCGGTCCTCGACGACTACCAGTCCGCCGCCGCCGAGTTCACCGACTGGTCGCGACTCCCCGAGCCGGCGGAGGTCGTGGAGTTCCACGACAGCGTCGCCGACCCCGACGAGCTCGTCGCCCGGCTGGCGCCCTTCGACATCGTGGTCGCCATGCGCGAGCGCACCCGGTTCAGCCGGGAGGTGCTCGAGCGGCTGCCGAACCTGCGGCTGCTCGTCACCACCGGCATGCGCAACAAGTCGATCGACGTCGAGGCCGCCGCCGAGTTCGGGGTCACCGTCTGCGGCACCGGTTCCGGGGCCACCGCCACCGTCGAGCTGACCTGGGCACTGATCCTCGCCACCGTGCGGCACCTGCCGCAGGAGGACGCCTCCATGCGCGCCGGCGGCTGGCAGACCACGATCGGCGGCGACCTCGCCGGCGGCACGCTCGGCGTCATCGGCCTCGGCCGGCTGGGGTCGCAGGTCGCCCGCGTCGGCGCGGCCTTCGGCATGGACGTCGTCGCCTGGAGCCAGAACCTCACCGACGAGCGGGCCGCCGAGGTGGGCGCCCGCCGGGTGGAGAAGGACGAGCTGTTCGCCACCGCCGACGTCGTCACGATCCACCTGCTGCTCTCCAAGCGGACCCGCGGCCTCGTCGGCGCCGACGACCTCGCTCTGATGAAGCACAGCGCCGTGCTGGTCAACACCAGCCGCGGCCCGATCGTCGACGAGGCCGCGCTGATCGACGTGCTGCGCCGCGGCGCCATCGCCGGCGCCGGCCTCGACGTCTACGACAGCGAGCCGCTGCCGCGCGACCACCCGCTGCGGGAGTTGCGCCGCGCCGTCCTCACCCCGCACCTGGGCTACGTCACCCGCGGCACCTACCAGGTGTTCTACGGCGAGGCCGTCGAGGACGTCGCCGCGTTCCTCTCCGGCGCCCCGATCCGGGTGATCAGCCCGTCCTGACCGCGCGGGAGCCGGCACCGGAGCGCTCCGGTGCCGGCTGCTGCGGCTACCCGGCGTCCCGGCGCAGCAGAGACCAGCCGCCCGCGGCCAGGGCTGCTCCCGACCAGCCGGCCAGCATCGTCGTCGCCATGGCCGCCGTCATGTCCGGCTCGCCGAGCAGCGTCCAGATGGCTGCCGAGCCCGGCAGCACCCGGCCCAGGTCGCGCATCCACTCCACGTCGAACGCGGGCAGCAGGAACGGCAGCACCAGCTGCAGCAGGAAGACCGTCGCCAGCGCCCCGGCGGTGCTGCGCAGCAGCAGCCCCAGGCCGACGGCGAGCAGCGAGCCGGCCGCCACGACGGCGGCGATCCGCCCGAGGCTGTCGGCCAGGTCGGCGAGCGACAGGGTGAGGTCCGGCGCGATGAACCAGGCGGCGATGTCCGCGACCAGGGCCAGGAGCACCCCGGCGACCGTTGCGACGACGACCGGCACGGTGACCCGGGCGGCCAGCAGGACGCCGCGCCGCGGGGTCCACTGCAGCGTCGGCCCGATCACCCCGGTCGCGTGCTCGGAGGTGACCGCGAGCAGCGCCAGCACCAGCAGCGCGAACTGCCCGGGCAGCACGCCGAGCTCACCGGCGACCGTCGCCGGCAGGGAGGAGTCGGGCCCGGCCGGCCCGGACGTCGCGTCGAAGGCGGCGGTGGCGCCGATGCCCACGATGGTGACGGCGGCGGCGAGCAGGCACCACCACGTCGTCCGCACGGTGCGCAGCCGCAGCCACTCGGCGGCGGCGGCGCGCGCGAACACGGTGGCCGTACCCAGTTCCGCCGTCCGGACGGCGAGCCCCGACGCGCTCACCGCCGCACCTGCCCGGCCGGCTCGGGCGTGCCCTGCACGCGGTACTGGACGCTGTCCCCGGTGAGATCGAGGTACACCTGCTCCAGCGAGCTGTGCTCCTCGGCCAGCCGGTGCACCGCCACGCCGAGCTCGAGCGCGACGTCGCCGACGGTCTCGGCCGACGCGCCCTCGACCAGCAGGTCGCCGTCGCCGGTGGGGTGCACCCGCAGCTTCCGGCGCAGCAGGGCGCCGGCCAGGTCGTCGGCGGACGGGGTCCGCACCCGGACCTGCCGGGAGGCGTCTTCGCTCCGCATGATCTCCTCCATCGAGGCGTCGGCGATCAGCCGGCCGCGGCCGATGATCACCAGGTGGTCGGCGGTCTGCTCCATCTCGCTCATCAGGTGGCTGGACAGCAGCACGGTGCGGCCCTCGTCGGCCAGCTCGCGCACGAGGCGACGGATCCACCGGACGCCGTCGAGGTCCAGGCCGTTCATCGGCTCGTCGAACAGCAGGACGGCGGGGTCGCCCAGCAGCGCGCCGGCGATGCCGAGCCGCTGCCGCATGCCGAGCGAGTAGCCGCGCACCCGGCGCCGGGCGGCGGGACCGAGCCCCACCTGGTCGATCACCTCGTCGACCCGGCGCACCGGGATGCCGTTCGTGCGGGCGGCCACCCGCAGGTGGTCGCGGCCGCTGCGCCCGGGGTTGACGGCCTGCGCGTCGAGCAGCGCACCGGCCGCGCGCAGCGGCTCGGCCAGCCCGGCGAACGGCCGGCCGGCCACCAGCGCGCTGCCGGAGGTGGGCCGGTCCAGGCCCAGCACCATCCGCATCGTGGTGGACTTGCCGGCGCCGTTCGGACCGAGGAAGCCGGTCACCTTGCCCGGCTGGACGTCGAAGGTGAGGTCGTCGACGGCGCGGATCTCGCCGTACCGCTTGGTCAGCCCGCGCACCTCGATCACGCGGAGCTCCCGGGGGGACGGCGGCGCGGCCGCCGGGGCAGGGATGTGGTCATGCGCCGAGCCTGTCCGCACCGGGGGTCGCAGCGGATCACCCGGCAGCGCCGAACCGGGTCCCCCGCGCGGGGGAGGGGGGAAGCGCGCTGACGGGGGAATCGCCCGGCCGGTCCATCGGCCAGGATCGGTCCATGTCCTCGACGATCCCCGGACGCGGCGCCGCCCCGATCGCCGCCCGCGCGCGCGAGCTGCTGGCCGCCGCCCGCCCGGGCTGGCCCGGCCGGGCCCTCTACGCGCTGGCGAGCCTGCCGTTCGGCCTGCTGTACCTGGCGCTGTACCTGGCGCTGATCGGCTCGGTCGTCGCGGTGATCTACGGCATCGGCGTGGTGCTCATCCTGCTCGTGCTGGCCCTGACCCGGGGGTTCGCCGGCCTCGAGCGGCGCCTCGTCGGCGACCTGCTGGGCATCGACATCCCCGCCGGCGAGCGGGTGCGCGACCAGCGGGGCCTGCCGCGCCGGGTGCGGCGGCTGGTGATGTCGCCGGGGACCTGGCGGGCGCTCGGCTGGCTGGGCGCGCGGGTGCTGCTGGGCCTCGCCACGTCCGCCACCCTGCTCTTCGGCAGTGCGGCGTTCGTCGCGCTCGGCTGGCAGGCCGAGTGGAACCCGCTCACCGCGGTGCCGCTGCTGGCGCTCATGGCCGCCGTCGTCGTCGTGACCGTGGCGGCGCTCGACCTGCTGGTCCGGCTGGCGGGCTCCGTCGCGCCCCGGCTGCTCGGCGCCGCACCCGAGCAGCGGATCGCCGCGCTGCAGCAGAGCAGCCGGCGGCTGGCCGACCGGAACAAGCTGGCCCGCGACCTGCACGACACGATCGGCCACGCGCTGACCGCCAGCCTGCTGCAGGCCACCGCCGCGCGCCGCACGCTGACGCCGGCCGACGACCGGCCGCTGCAGCCGGAGTTCGCCCGCCAGGCGCTCGGGCACATCGAGACCAACACCCGCACCGCGCTCGCCGAGCTCGACCGGGTGCTGACGGTGCTGCGGGACGAGGACGGCGGCCGTGACCCCGCCCCGTTCGCGGCACCCGGGCTCGCCGACCTCGACGACCTGCTGGCCGGCCTGCGGGACGGCGGCCTGCCGGTGGCGCTCGTCGTGGACGGCGACGTCGACGACGTGCCGCCGGGGGTGCAGGAGCTCGCCTACCGGGTGGTCCAGGAGGGGACGACGAACGTGCTCCGGCACGCCGGGACCCCGCTCACCGTCGCCCAGGTGGTGCGCAGCGGCGACACCCTCGACGTCCGGGTCTGCAACGAGCGGGCATCCCAGCTGGACAGCCGCCCCGGCCCCGGCGGCGGTCGCGGGCTGGCCGGCCTGCGGGAGCGGACGGCGGCCGCCGGCGGCACGCTCTCCGCCGAGCCGTCGCCGTCCGGCGGCTTCGACCTGTGCGTCACCCTGCCGTTGTCGGGCGCCGCGTGAGCGTCCTGCGGCTGATGCTCGTCGACGACGACGTCCTCGTCCGCTCCGGGCTGCGGGTGATCCTGGAGAGCGAGCCCGACCTGACCGTGGTGGGGGAGGCCGGCACCGGGCGGCAGGCGCTGGAGGTGGCCGCCCGGACCGATCCCGACGTCGTGCTCATGGACGTGCGGATGCCCGACATGGACGGCATCGCGGCCACCGGGGAGCTGGTCGCCCGTGATCCGCAGCGGCCGCGGGTGCTGGTGCTGACCACCTTCGAGGACGACGACTACCTGTACCGCTCGCTGCAGGCCGGCGCCAGCGGCTTCGCGCTGAAGCGGGCCGACCCCGACGAGCTCGTCGACGCCATCCGGGTGGTCGCCCGCGGCAGCTCGCTGGTGCTGCCCGACCTCACCCGCCGGCTGATCGCCGCGCACGCGCCCTCGCGCGCCCGGGGCAGCGCCGCGCTGCCCGAGCTGACCGGCCGCGAGGCCGACGTGCTGCGGCTGGTGGCCGGCGGGCTGTCCAACGCCGAGATCGCCACCGAGCTGTTCCTCAGCCGCGAGACGGTGAAGACCCACGTCAGCAGCGTGCTGCTCAAGCTGAGAGCCCGGGACCGCACCCAGGCGGTCATCGCCGCCTACGAGAGCGGCTTCATGACCGCCTGAGCGGGCTCGCGCGGGTCGAGCCGGGCCGGTGAGGCTTGAGCCGCGGCGGCACGCGGCTCAACCCTCCGTGGGGCGGCCGGACATGCCCGTTGCCGACCCGATGACGCCGGAGCGGCCCCGAGCTGTCGGTCTCAGGTGGCCTCAGACCAGGAAGCGGTAGGCCGTCGAGCCGGGGGCGACCAGCTGGATGCGCAGCGGGCTGGCCTCGATCCGGGCCATCAGCTCGGGCAGCCCGTCGGCGCGGCCCAGCTCGATGCCGGTCAGCGCGGCGCCGGTCTCGCGGTTGTCCCGCTTGACGTACTCGAACAGCACGATGTCGTCGTCGGGGCCGAGCACCTCGTCCAGGAAGCGGCGTAGCGCACCGGGCTCCTGCGGGAACTCGACCAGGAAATAGTGCTTGAGCCCGCGGTGCACCAGCGAGCGCTCGACCACCTCGGCGTACCGGCTGACGTCGTTGTTGCCGCCGGACAGCAGGCAGACCACCGTCTCCCCGGGCCGCACGGTCGCCAGCCCGCCGCTGAGCGCCGCCGTCGCCAGCGCGCCCGCGGGCTCGGCGATGATCCCGTCGGCCTGGTAGAGGTCGAGCATCTCGGTGCAGATCTGCCCCTCGGGCACGGCGACCAGCTCCGCGCCGGAGTCGCGCACCAGGGGATAGGTGACCGCGCCCGCCCGGCGCACCGCCGCGCCGTCGACGAACGTGTCGATCTCGGCCAGCTCCACCGGCTCGCCGGCCGCCAGCGCGGCCGCCATGTTCGCCGCGCCGGCCGGCTCAGCGCCGACCAGCCGGGTGGTGGGGGAGTGCAGTCGCAGCCAGGTACCGGCGCCGGCGAGCAGTCCGCCGCCGCCCACCGGCAGGACGACGACGTCGGGCGCGCAGCCGAGCTGCTCGAGGATCTCCACCGCGACCGTCGCCTGTCCGGCCACCGTCGACGGCGCGTCGAAGGCCGGCACCAGCGTCGCGCCGGTCGACCGGGCGGACTCCGCGGCCGCGGCCGCCGCCTCGTCGTAGGAGTCGCCGACGACGACGAGCTCCACCATGTCGCCACCGAGCACCGCGATCCGTTCCCGCTTCTGCCGCGGGGTGGTGCCCGGCACGAACACCCGGCCGTGCACCTGAAGCGCCCGGCAGGCGTAGGCGACGCCCTGGCCGTGGTTGCCGGCGCTGGCGCAGACCACCCCGGCGGACCGCGCGGCGGTGTCCAGCCGGCTGATCGTCGTGTACGCGCCGCGGATCTTGTAGGAGCGGCCGACCTGGAGGTCCTCGCGCTTGAGCCACACGTCCGCGCCGGTCAGCCCGGACAGCCGGGCGTTGCGCTGCAGCGGCGTCCGCTCGGCCACGCCGTCGAGCCGGCGGACGGCGTCGCGCACCTGGGCGGTGAAGTCGTCGGTCAGCGCGTCGTCGCCGGGAGTGGTGCTCACGAGGCCCATCGTCGACGACGTGGCCGGCCGGGCGCGCAGCAGGTCATCGATCGCGCCGTGATCTGCCCCACGTCGGCCGATCCGGGCCTACCGTCGTCGGCCCGGAAGCAGCGCGCGAGGCGGTGAACGGTCCATGGCCGGAGCCCTGGTCGTCTACGAGTCGGTGTTCGGTGACGCGAAGCGGATCGCGATGGCGGTGGCGCACGGGCTGTGCACCCGGATGCCGGTCGACGTCGCATGCGCGCGGGAGGCGCCCACCCAGGTGCCGGCCGACGTGCGGCTGCTGGTGGTGGGCGGGCCGACGCACGCCTTCGGCATGCCGCGGCCGGCCACCCGCGGGGACGCGGCCCGGCGGCACCTCGCCGTCGTCCCGGATCCGGCGTTCGGTCTGCACGAGTGGCTGGACTCGGTGAAGCTGCCGCGCGGCATCGACGCGGCCGCCTTCGACACCCGGATGGACCATCCGGCGCTGGTGACGAAGCTGGACCACGCGGCCCGGACCGAGGAGACGCTGCTGCGCCGGCTGGGCGCGACGCTGGCCGCGCCCGCCGAGCACTTCCTCGTCACCGACGTCGCCGGCCCGCTCGTCGACGGGGAGGAGGAGCGGGCCCGCCGGTGGGGGCAGGCGCTGGCCGAGCTGGTGGCACCGCACGCGATCCCGGTGCGCGGCTGACCGGTCAGTTCGGGTCGAGCAGCCGCAGATGCGGCTGGGTGGCCAGCCGCTTCTCGAAGGTCACCCGGTGCCGGCCGTCGTCGTCCTGCACGAACTGCAGCCGGTCGACCAGGGCCTGCATGAGCACCAGCCCGCGCCCCCGGTCGTCCAGCGGGAAGACCTCCGGCACGGTGGCGGCGTCGACGTCGAAGCCGGGGCCGTCGTCGAGCACGCTGATCCGGCACAGCTCGTCGTCGATCGCGACGTCGACCTGGTAGGCGGCGTGACCGGCGGCGTGGTCGACGACGTTCGCGCAGGCCTCGGTCAGCGCGAGCGTGATCTCCTCCACGACCTGCTGCGGGACGTCCAGCCGGTCGAGCGCCTCGCGGAGCAACCCGCGGACCAGCGGCACGCTGTCCGCATCGGTGGGCAGTCGCACGCTGAAGTCGATGTTCACGGCCCATCCGCCCCCTCCGGCACGGTGGCCTACCCTCGGACGCCGGGACGACGCAGCGAGGGAGGTGAACGGTGCTCTTCGACGTGGAACGTTCGACGGTCGCCGGGCGCCCGGCCCTCACCGTACGGGGCGAGCTGGACATCGCCACGGCGCCGCAGCTCGCCGACGCCGCCCAGGCGCTGCTGTCCTCCTCGCCGGAAGCGATCGTCGTCGACCTGACGCCCACGGTGTTCCTGGACTCCTCGGGCGCCCACACGCTCGTCACCATCGCCCGCCGGGCCGCCGCGGCCGGCGCCCTGCTGCACGTCGTGGCACCGCGGAACAACTGTCCCGTCCGGCTGCCGATCGACCTGCTGCAGCTGGACTCGGTGGTGCCGATCGTGGACTCGGCCGGCGAGATCCCGAGCATCGCCGCCGACCACGACGCCACCTGACGTCGCGCCGATGACCAGCCGGCCCGCCGACCCAGCGACCGCCGATCACGGGGCCGCCGACCCTGCGACCGTCGTCGATGCGGCGGTCCTGGCCCGCTGCGCCGACGAGCCGATCGCCGTCCCGGGCGCGGTCCAGCCGCACGGCGTGCTGCTGGCCGTCTCCGAGCCCGACCTGGCCGTCGTCGTCGCGTCGGCGAACGCCGCCGCCCTCTTCGGCCGGCCGATCACCGGCGCCTGCCTGGACGAGCTGCTCCCGCGGGACGACGCGGCCCGGCTGCGGACCGGGCTGCGCGGCGACCTGGCGGAGGTCAACCCGCTGCGCGTCCGCGTGGGCGGCACCGACGTCGACGTGGTGCTGCACCGGGCCGACGGGCTGCTGGTCACCGAGTGGGAGCCGGTCCCGAGCGCCGAGCAGGCCGGCGCCGCCTGGCACCGCCGCCTGCCCACGGTGCTCCAGCGGCTCTCGGCCGCCGCCACGCTCGACGAGCTGAGCGGCGTGCTGGCCCGGGACGTCCGGGCGCTGACCGGCTTCGACCGGGTGATGGTCTACCGCTTCGACGCCGACTGGAACGGCGAGGTGATCGGCGAGGACCGGCGCGCGGATCTCGAGCCCTTCCTCGGTCTCCGATACCCGGCCGGCGACATCCCGCCCCAGGCCCGCGCCCTGTACACCACCAACTGGATGCGCCTGATCCCCGACGCCGGGTACGAGCGCGTGCCGCTGGAGCCGGCGGTGACCCCCGCGACCGGCCGGCCGCTGGACCTCGCCGGCGCGATGCTGCGCAGCGTCTCCCCGGTGCACCTGGAGTACCTGGCGAACATGGGCGTGGTCGCCTCGATGTCGATCTCGCTGATCGACCGCGGGAAGCTGTGGGGCCTCATCGCCTGCCACCACTACGCCGGCCCCCATCGGCCTTCCTACTCCGACCGGATCGCCGCGGAGTTCCTCGGCCGCACCGCCTCGCTGCTGCTGCCCACGCTGGTGTCCGCCGGTGAGCAGCGCGGGGTGGTCGAGGTCGCCCAGCGGCAGGCCGAGCTCGCCGCCGCCGTCGGCAGCAGCCCACGTGCCCTCGCCGCGGCCCTCACCGAGAGCGGGACCACGGCGCTGGACCTGCTGCCCGCCGCCGGAGCCGCCGTCCGGCTGAGCGGCGAGCTGCGCCTGCTCGGCAGCACCCCGCCGGCCGAGCGGGTCGTCCCGCTCGTCCGTGCGCTGCTGGACGCCGGCACGCCGGTCACCGACGCCGTCGGCCGGGTCGTGCCGGCGGCGGCCGACCTCGCCGCCACCGCCAGCGGGGTGCTCGCCGCGGAGGTCGTCGGCGGCGGAGGCGACTTCGTCGCCTGGTTCCGGCCCGAGACGCTCCGCGAGATCACTTGGGGCGGCAACCCGTACACCGCGAAGACGGCGCCGACCGCGACCGGCCCGCGGCTGAGCCCCCGGCGGTCCTTCGCCGCCTGGAGCGAGACCGTCCGCGGGACCTCGCGGCCCTGGCGGGCGCACGAGGTGGCTGCCTCGCGCAGCCTGGCCGCCCTGCTCACCGAGACGCAGGTCAACCGGGCGGCGGAGGACAACCGGCTGGCCACCGCGCTGCAGCGCACCCTGCTGCTCGAGCAGCTGCCCGAGGTGCCCGGCGTGGAGCTCGCCGCCCGCTACCTGCCCAGCGAGCACGACGTCGTCGGTGGGGACTGGTACGACCTGGTCCCGCTGCCGGGCGGGCGGGTCTCGATCGTGCTGGGCGACGTCGCCGGCCACGGCCTGGCCGCCGCGGCGATCACCGCCCAGCTCCGGCACGCGCTGCGCGCCCACCTGCTCCGCGCGCCCGGGCCGGGTGCCGCGCTGGACGGGCTGAACCAGGTCATCGCGGCGTTGCTGCCCGGTGAGCTGGCGACCGCCGTCGTCGCCGAGCTCGACCCGGCGACCGGCGAGGTGGTCGTCGCCAACGCCGGCCACCCGCCGGTGCTGCACGCCTCGGCCGGGGACGCGAGCTACCTGCAGGAGGGACGCGGGCCGGCGCTGGGGCTGCTGGGCGTCGCCGGCTACCGCGAGACCCGGCTGACCCTCGCCGGCGACGACCGGCTGTTGCTGTTCAGCGACGGGCTGGTCGAGCGCGGCGCCGGCGGCCTGACCGCCGGGCTGGCCGAGCTGCGGGACGCCGTCGCCGCCGGGCCGGTGGCACCGCACGCCCTGATCGACGCCGTCCTCGGTGCGCTGGACCCGCCGAGCACCGACGACGTGACGCTGCTCGGGGTCGCCCGCACCTGAGCGCGGCGTGTTCCTCCCGCGCACCAGGGACATCACGACATCCTGCGGAGATGCGGACGGGGACGGCGGGACGCCGGTCACGGATGGTCCGGCCCGGTTTCCTGCCGGGAGCCGCACTGCTCCTGCTGGGCGCGCTGATCGCCGTGGGCACGTACGCCGCCGCCTGGGCGCCGGCGCTCGGCGACGGCCGCCACGAGGCCTGCACGTCACGCGGCGCGCCGTACCACCCGCCCTACGAGTCGTGGCGGGTGGCGGTCACCGCGTCCGCGGGGCCGATCGGCGTGGTCTGCACCTGGACCGACCCGGACACCGGGCACGTCGTCCGGCAGGAGCCGCCCTGGGTGCCCACGCTCGTCGCCGGGACGACTGCGCTGTTCGGCTGCGGGTGGCTCGCCGCCGCCGGCCGGAGCCGGGTAACAGGCGCGGCACGAAGCGCCAGGGGATCGGAGCGGCGGCCCGGTCCCGGCTCCGTGTCGCCCTAGCGTCGGCGGGCGGCCCCGCCCGGGACCCGCAGCGGACCCGACCCGGGAGCGTGCACGTGACCCCCAACGCCCGACGGGCCGCCGGCCGCCGTGTCCGCCGTCTCGGCGCCGCCCTGCTCGTCGCCACCGCGCTGGCCGCCTGCGGCACCGGCGCGGCGCCGACCCCGGCCGCCGCCCCATCGACGACGACCACTCCGCCGCCGCCGCCGCCGCCCCCGCCGGTGCTGTGGCCGCTGACCGGAGTGGACAGCGCCGGCGCCGGCATCGGTCACCCGGCCCTGGCCGTGAAGATCGAGAACTCGGTCACCGCCCGGCCGCAGACCGGTCTCAACGCCGCCGACATGGTGTGGGAGCAGGTCGTCGAAGGCGGCATCACCCGCTACGTCGCCGTCTACCACTCCACGGTGCCGGGCGAGATCGGGCCGGTGCGCTCGGTCCGGCCCATGGATGCGGCGATCGCCGCGCCGCTGGGCGGGCTCTTCGCCTTCTCCGGCGGGCAGCGGGCGTACGTCGACGCCGTGGCCGGGGCCGGCATGCAGGTGATCAGCCGCGACGCCGGCGCCGGCGGCTTCCACCGGCTGAGCACCCGCCGGGCGCCGCACGACGTCTACGCCGACCCGCACGCCCTCCTGGCGCAGGCCGACGCCGCGCACGCGGCGCCCCCGCCCGCCCAGTTCGCCATGGCCGCCGCGCCCGAGCAGGCCGCCGCCGTGGTCGCCGGCGCCCCCGCAGGGTTCGTGGACCTGACGCTCTCGGGCATCAGCCACCCGCGCTGGACGTGGAGCCCGCCCGACGGCCACTGGGTCCGCGCCGAGGCAGGCATGCCCGCGGTCGAGGCCGACGGCACGCCGGTGCGCGCCACCAACGTCGTCGTCCTGCGGGTCGATGTCGTGAACACCAGCGCGCTGGACCCGGCCGGCAACCCGGTGCCCGAGACGGTGATGGTCGGCGGGGGAGAGGCCCTGGTGGCCACCGGCGGGAAGACGCTGGCCGCCACGTGGGCCAAGCCGGCAATCGGCGCGCCGGTCGCCCTCACCGCCGGCGACGGCAGCCCGGTCACCCTCGCGCCCGGCACGACCTGGGTCGAGCTGGTGCCCAACCGGAACGGGTCGGTCACCGTCGGCTGAGTACGGACGTGGTCAGGCCACGCCGCGGGGTCAGGCCGTGCCGCGAGGTCAGGCGGCGTCGCGGGAGTGCACCCGGGCGTGCACCCACCCCGCGAGGCAGTGCAGCGCGGAGTGCTGCTCGGCCGAGGCGTAGCCCTGCTCGAAGGCCACGGCCTCGAGCAGGTCGGCGCTGTCGACGTCGCCGCCGCGGAAGAACCGCTCCATCACCTGGCCGGAGTCGGTGCTGCTGACGAAGAACCCGGCGATGCCCAGGGCGACGGTGTCGGGCACCGCCAGGCTGACCGGGGCGTGGGGCATGGACCCCCGGCGGTCCAGGGTCTCCTGGACGGAGGCGACGACCTGGCTCTCCGTGGCGGGCACGGCGGCCCGGCACATGATGCGCACTGCTCTCTCCTCTGCTCGGAACTCTCTGCACAGAAGAGAACGGCCGATCCTGTTCCGGACTGAACCCCCCGTCCGGGTCAGCCGGTCAGCAGGCCGGTCGGCTGCTCGGTGAGCCGGCCGCCGTCCAGGGCGAACGCCAGGGCCTTCTCGAGCACCGGGGTGACCGATGCCGCCCGGCGCTTGTAGCCGAAGACCGTGGCGGTGGCGGTCAGCAGCTCCTCGCGCCGCATCCCCGCCGCGGCCCGGCACAGCGCCGCCATCGCGTTCGCGATCTCCTCCGGCGCCACGTGCTCGATCGGCCGGTCGGTGCTCGACACCTGCCGGCGGAACCCGGTCCAGCCGGCGCGGTCGACGCCCTCGGGCCACAGGTGGTCGCCGTCGACGGCCGACGGCGGCAGCAGCGACAGGAGCATCTGCTTGCGCGCCTCGGTCGACCGGCTGAGCCCGAACGCGCCGACGGTCAGCTTGGCCAGCCGGTCGACGTGGATGGGCCCCTCCGCCTTGACACCGGCCGCCATCACCCGGCGAACCACGCGGGCGGCCTTCGACGCCGGCAGCTCGTCGAGCACCGACTTCTCACCGGCGGTCTTCGGGATCCACGGCACGAACGGCGTCTCGCCCTCCAGCGCTGCCGGGCCGGCCGGCTTCGTCGCGGCGGCCGCCTTCGGCGCCGGGCGGGCGGGGGTCGCCGGCACGGCCATCGACGTCACCGACGAGCGCAGCGCGGCGACGCCCTTGAACGACTCCACGGCCGCCGTCGGCAGCTGCAGGGGTGCGGGCACGGGGGTCGACGGGACCGGAGCGGCGTCCACCGCGGCGACCAGCCGGTCGACGACGGCGGCGGGGCCGGCCAGCCACGTGGGCAGCCAGACCCGCTCCACGACCGGCCAGCGCAGCAGGTCGCCGAGCACCTCGACCGGCACCGCGTCGCGGTCGCCGACCGTGCCGCGGCGCGCCCACGCCGGACCGTCCAGCAGCACGGCCACGAGCGGGGTCTCCGGGTCGGCGGCCCGGCTCACCGACAGGTCGATCCGGAACTCCGAGAGGCCGACGTCGGTGCGCACGACCAGCCCGCGCTCGCGCAGCGCGGCGGCGATCTGCTCCCGGTGCCGGTCGACGACGGCGGCCGACCGCGGCGAGCGCGGCAGGACGTCGGTGCCCTGCTCGGCCATGTCGAGGTAGGCGCGCAGGTGCTTGATGCCGACCGAGGAGGTCTCCTCGGCCCGCAGCTGCGCCGGGTCGAACGAGGAGAAGACGACGACCTGACGGCGCGCGCGGGTGATCGCCACGTTGAGCCGCCGCTCGCCGCCCTGCCGGTTGAGCGGGCCGAAGTTCAGCGGCAGCGTGCCGTCGGCGGTGGGGGAGAAGTTGGTGGAGAAGAGGACGACGTCGCGCTCGTCGCCCTGCACGTTCTCCAGGTTCTTGACGAACAGCCCCTCGCCGTCGGTGCGGTCGAGCGCGGCCGACAGCCGGTCGTCGTCGGCGTCGCGCAGCAGCGTCTCGATGTAGGAACGCTGCTGGGCGTTGAAGGTGACCACGCCGATCGAGGGCACGACGTCCATGCCGTCCCACTTCGACACCGCGTCGAACCGCCGGCGGATCTCGGCCACGATCGCCTTCGCCTCGACGGGGTTGGTGCGGAGCAGGCGGCCGGCGCCCGAGCGGTGGAACGTGCCCGGCACCCGCACCAGCGACACCCCGCGGCCGTCGGGCTCGGACGAGGCCCGCCCGTGCGTCGGCGCCGGGAACGACGACAGCCGGTTCTCGTAGTACTGGGCGTTGGAGAAGGCGATCAGCGACTCGTCCTGGCTGCGGTAGTGCCACGACAGCCAGTGCCGGGGCACCCGCGCCTGCACGCACTCGCTGAGGATCGACTCCTCGTCCTCGACCGCGGTCTCCACGACCTCCACGGAGTCGTCGGAGGTCGCCGGGGTCGGCTCCAGGAACGACGTCGGCGGCATCTGCCTGGAGTCACCGACGACGACGGCAGCCTTGGCCCGGCCCAGCGCGCCGACGGCGTCGGCCACCCGGATCTGCGAGGCCTCGTCGAAGACCACGAGGTCGAACTGGTCGGCCTTCGCGGGGAAGAACCGGGCCACCGAGTCCGGGGACACGAGCACGCACGGCATCACCGCGGTGATCAGCTCCCCGTACTGCGCCAGCAGCTGCCGGACGCCCAGCCCGCGGCGCTGCTTGGCCAGCTCCCGCTGCAGGGCGCCCACCTGGCCGGTGCCCATGGCGGCGTCGAACGGGCGGGAGCCCAGCACCGCGGCCGGCAGGGCCTGGGTCAGGTGCTCGCGCACCGCGCGGGAGGCGGCGGTGAACCGGGCGATGGCACGCTCGTGGGCCTCGTCGTCGAAGCCGTCCAGCCCGGTGGCGTCCAGCCGCTCGGCGACCGACGCCTCCGCCAGCCCGCGGTCGAGGGCGCGCACCGCGTCGTCGGCGGCGACGGCGCCGGTGATCAGCAGCGTCCGGGCGTCGAACAGGCCCGCGTAGCGCAGCGGCTCCAGGGTGTCGAGGAAGGACACCCAGCGGCGCAGCGACATCAGCACCGTGCCCTCGACCCCGCGCTCCGGGCGGGTCATCGACCAGCGCAGCACGAAGCCGTCGTCCCCGGCCCAGGTGGCGAGCTGGTCGGAGGAGCTGCGGCAGACCTGCAGCAGCGCGGTCACCGCGTCGCGCAGCCGCGCCACCGCAGCGGCGGTCTCCCGTGCCGACGGCATCCCGGCGACGATCAGCTTGCGCAGCGCGACGTGGAAGGCCGACGAGCCGTCGACGGCGGTGCCGGCGCGGCGCAGCCACTCGACCTCGCGCTCGAGGAGGCCGGGGTCGGTGAACGGGTTCCAGGTCTCCGGTGCGGACAGGCCGGGCACGGAGCGCACCCGGCCGGCGATGGCGGAGACCGCCGTCTGCACCCGCCAGAGGTTCTCCACCAGTGGCGGCACGTCCCTGGGCCGGACCTTCGCGCCCGGCCGCAGGCAGGAGGTCAGCTGGTCGCGGACGGCGATCAGCCGGCGCCGGCGCCCCCACCAGCCGGAGGCGGCCGCGGTCTGCGCGGACACGTAGATCTCGGCCAGGGGCAGGCCGAGGACCTCGGGCGTGGCGACGTCGAGGCCCGGGTGCCGGAAGGCGGTGAAGGCCGCCACTTCGCCGAGGACCGCGCCGGACGCCGTCGTCCACCGGCCGCTGAACGTCTCGTCCAGCACGTCGAGGCCGATCGGCGGGCCGGACAGCAGGTGCACCAGCGCGTCGAGGTCCTCGGGCGTGCGGGCGTGCCGCAGCACCCCGCCGAGCTCGGGGAAGCCGGCCAGCTCGCGCACCGCCGTGTCGACGGCGGAGGCGGCCTCGCGCGCCGCGGGCAGGTCGATCTCCGGCGAGTCGACGAACGCCCACGGGTGCCGCGGCGACGGGCGGGTGAGGTCGGCGATGTCGGGCAGCAGCGCCAGGGCCCGGCGGACCGCGGTCAGCACCTCGGCCGGGGCGTTGGCGACGAACGGCAACGGGACCGGCAGCGCGCGCACGTCGGTGCCGGCGGTCAGCTCGGCGGTGCGGGCGGTGTAGAGCGACAGGCCGGCGGCGTTCTCGGTGTGCAGCCGGTCGGCGTAGCGGGCCAGCTGGCGGCGGGCCGAGCGCAGCGTCTCGGAGTCGGCGGCCAGGCCCTGCTCGTCGACGGCGACGGCGTGCTCCAGGGCCAGCCGGACCTGTGCCCGCACCATCGAGGCGCGTGATCCCTTGTCGTGCAGGTCGAGGGCGAACATGCCCATCCCGACGGCGTCCAGCCGCCGGGCCACGACGTCCAGCGCCGCGCGCTTCTCCGCCACGAACAGCACCCGCTTGCCGTCGGCGACCGCGCGGGTGAGCAGGTTGGTGATCGTCTGCGACTTGCCGGTGCCGGGCGGGCCCTCGAGCACGAACGTGCGCCCGGCGCCCGCCTCCGCGATCGCCCGCAGCTGCGAGGCGTCGGCCGGCACGGGCAGCTCGGCGGCCAGCTCGTCGAGGTCGACGTAGGTGCCCGGGTCGCGGGCCGGGTCGACGAAGGGCTCGGTCGGCTCGTGCACCAGGTGGTGCACCAGCGGGTTCCCCGCGAAGTCGCCCCAGTGCTCGTCGAGGTCCTTCCACAGCCGGTACTTGGCGAACTGCAGGATCGCCAGGTCCGCCGTCGCCTCGACCAGATAGGGCAGGCCGTGGCCGACCAGCCCGACCCGCATGGCCTCCAGGGCCCGCTCCAGCTCGGGGGTGCTCTCCGCGGTGTCGCTCAGCGCCGGGACGACCAGGCCGTGCAGCTGGCGGAGCTTCTCCAGCAGGCAGTAGTTGGGGGTGCTGGCGCCCGACTCGTCCAGGGCCAGCCGGTAGGAGCCGGTGCGCCCGACCGGGGTGAGGACAACCGGCACCAGCAGCAGCGGCGAGCGCAGCGGCCGCCCGTCGAGCTCCCAGACCAGCGAGCCCAGGGCCAGGTAGAGGTTGTTGGCGCCGGTCTCCTCCTGCACGGTCTTCGCGCGGTAGGCGAGGTTGCGCAGGCGGGGCAGGTAGCCGCCGGAGGTGACGTCGGCGTGCACCTCGCGCCGCTCCACCAGCAGCTCGGTCAGCTGCTCGGCCGGGAGCTCCTTGGCGGTGGTGAGCCCGCGCTCCTGCTGGACGGCGGCCAGCTGGTCGCCGGGCAGCAGGGTGAGCGGGGTGCCGTCGTGGACGAAGTTGTCCAGGATCGGCAGCGCGGTGTCCGGCACGGTCAGCGGCAGGCCGGCGCGCTCGCTGTAGTTGATCAGCCGGTTCCGCAGGCTCAGGTCCAGCAGCGCGTTCTTCCACTGCTGCACCCGGGGCGGTGCCTCGGGGCGGCTAGACGGGTGCGCCGGCGCCGACGCGGTCGGGAGGGCCGGGGCGCTGTGCTCGGCCGGCCGGTACTCGACGACCTGCAGCAGCCCCTCCGGCGTCCGCGCGCGGGCGGGCAGGGGCAGGATGCCGTCGCGCCGGGCGCGGTGGACGTCGGTCACGCCGAGGATGCGCTCGAGCTCGCCGGTGAGCCACTCCGCGTAGGCGGGGCGGTGCAGGTCCTCGCCGGGCCGGTCGGCGCCGGTGAGCATCGTCGTCTCCACCAGGCCGATCAGCCCGAGGTCGACCAGGTTCACCAGCGGCGCGGCGTCGGTGGTGGCGGCGCTCTCGGAGCTGCGCTCCTCCCGCCAGTAACCCAGGAACGCGTGACCGTCGGCCAGCCACAGCAGCGGCCGGATGCCGGCCTGCTCGAGCGCCGCGGCGAGCACGACGACGGTGTCCAGCGGGGTGGCCACCCGCCAGGTGAGGACGTCGCCGGGCGAGCGCACCTGCTGGCCGAGGTCGGCCCAGCGGGCCGGCGGCTCCGAGTAGCGGACGCCCCGGCGCCGGAGGGCCTCGGCGAGCGCCTGCACGACCTCGTCCACGCGCTCGGCGGTGGCCGCGTAGCCGACCATCGCGCCGCTGCCGGTCTTCTGCTCCAGCAGCTCGGCGGCCTCGGCGACCAGCCCGGTGACCGCCGGGTGGTTGGGCATGACGTGCGCGGCGAGCATCTCCAGCGCCAGCGGCAGGGGAGTGGCCAGCCACTGGTTGGCCGCGAGGACCTGCACCGGGGCGGTGGTCTCGCCGAGCAGCTCGCCGTCCAGCTCCACCTCGACGTCGACGACGCCGGGGCGCTGCTCCTCGACGTGCAGCATCGCGGCGGGGTCCATCACCAGGCCGATGCCGGTGAGCACCGTGGTGCGGCCGGCGTCGACGTCGGCCAGCAGCTCGACGGCCTGGGCGATCGGCCCCTCCGCGTCGCGCACAGACAGGCGCACGGTCACCCCGCGCAGGGTCCGGTCGGCGGTCAGCGCCAGCCGGGAGACGACCGGCAGGCGGTTGTGCGCCAGCGCGTAGCTGAGCACCGGGGTCGAGGTGAGGTCGATGGAGACGACGGCCGGTGGCGCGACGACATCACCGAGCTCGATGTCGGCAGTGGTCTCCATGGTCACCTGTCTACCGGGTCGGACGGACTGGTCCGCCCATGGTCCCCGACGGATGGGGCGGATGTGACGGGTGCGCTCGATCGTTGCCCGGGATCACAGACCCGACCTCGTCCGGCGGTTCCGGCACCGCGGGGTCCTGCCGATGGCTCCGGGCGCGACAGGTCATCCGCGCACGCTCCGACTCTGCCCAGCCGGCCCGGGCAGAGTCGGACCGTGCGTGCGCAAGGTCGGCTGCTGCCCCCACCCTGGGGCAGCAGCCGCCTGCCGGGGCAGCTCCGTCCCGCCCGGGTTGCCGACCGGTCGTCGGCGACGCAGGTTGCAGGCATGACCGATGCGCAGCGACACGGATCCGGCCTGGTCGTCGAGGACCGCGGGCACGTCCGCGTGCTGACCCTGGACCGGCCCGATCGGCGCAACGCGCTCTCCACCGAGCTGCAGGCCGACCTGGTCGAGCAGTTCCTGCGGGTCGTCGAGGACGGTGTCCGGGCCGTGGTGCTCACCGGCACCGGCCCGGCGTTCTGCGCCGGCTTCGACCTCAAGGAGATCCGCGCGGCCGACGAGCGGGGGGAGCGGTTCCGCCCGCCGATGAACCGGCCCGCGCGGGCGGTGTTCGAGGTGGTCACCGAGACGCCGGTCCCGGTGGTCGCGGCCCTCAACGGGCCGGCGGTCGCGGGTGGCTTCGAGCTGGCGCTCGCCTGCGACCTGCGGGTCGCCTCGCCGGGGGTGCACTTCGCGTTGCCCGAGGCGGCGATCGGCATGGGCGCCAACTTCGGCTCGGTCGTGCTGCCCAAGCGCATCCCGGTGGGCATCGCGATGGAGCTGCTGTTCACCGGCGACCGGCTCGACGCGACGGAGGCGCAGCAGTGGGGGTTGCTCAACCGGCTGGTGTCGGCCGACGAGGTGCTGCCGACGGCGCTCGGGCTGGCCGACCGGATCGCCGCCAACGCCCCCGTCTCGGTACGCCGGATGAAGGAGACCGCCGTCAAGGCCCTGGAGCTGCCGCTGTGGCAGGGCCTGCGCCTGGACGTCGGGCCCAACCCCTACCTGAGCGAGGACCGCAAGGAGGGCATCGCCGCCCGCCTGGAGAAGCGGGCCCCCCGCTGGACCGGGCGCTGACCTCGGGGGAACGAGGTCAGCGGAAGCGCTGCTCCAGGTCCTGGACCTCGGGCAGGCCCACCAGGTCGGTGAACTCGCCGAAGGTCGGCACCGCGTCCAGCGCCGCGGTGGGGACGCGGTCCCGCTTGAGGGTGTCCAGCAGCGAGCGCATGCCCGCGGTCGCCGCCAGCAGGGTGCCGATCGGGTAGATCACCAGCGAGAAGCCCAGCTCGGTGATCCGCTCGTAGCTCAGCGGCGGGGTCTTGCCGCCCTCGGCCCAGTTGAAGACCAGCGGAGCGGTGCCGCGCAGCTCGCCGGCCACCCGCGCGATGTCCTCCTCCGACGTCGGCGCCTCGACGAACAGGATGTCCGCCCCGGCCTCGGCGAACGCGCGCGCCCGGGCGATGGCGTCGTCCACCCCGGACACGGCGACCGCGTCGGTGCGGGCGATCACCAGCAGGTCGGGGTCGCGCCGGGCGGCGACGGCGGCGCGGATCTTGCCGACCATCTCGTCGGTTCCGATGACCGCCTTGCCGGTCATGTGCCCGCACTTCTTCGGCGAGACCTGGTCCTCCAGCTGGAGCGCGGCGACGCCGGCCTGCTCGTACAGCTGCACGGTGCGGACGACGTTGACCGCGTTGCCGTAGCCGGTGTCGGCGTCGGCGATCACCGGGACGTCGACGGCGGAGACGATGCGCCGGGCGTTGTCGACCATCTCCGCACCGGTCAGCAGCCCCACGTCCGGCCGGCCGATGAGCGACGCCGTCGTGCCGAACCCGGTCATGTAGACGGTGCTGAAGCCGGCCTGCTCGACCAGCCGCGCGGAGAGCGCGTCGTAGGCACCGGGGGCGAGGAGCGGTTCCGGCCCGGCCAGCAGTTCGCGCAGCCGCGCCCTCGGTGCCCGTCCGTTGCTCAGCAGCTCCGCCACGTCGCCTCCTCGTTGTATGCAGTCACACGGAATTTACCGGGAGCCATTGCCTCCCGGAACGTGACGGCCCTAGGTTTGCACACAATTTACGAGAGGGTGTGACGGGTGACACGGTCCGCGACGTCGGCCGAACGGGTGCTGCAGGAGCTCCGCGAGCTGATCCTCGCCGCTTCCCTCGCCCCGGGCGCGCGGCTCGGGGAGGTGGAGCTCGCGGAGCGGCTGGCGGTGAGCCGGACCCCGGTCCGCGAGGCCCTCACCCGGCTGGCCGCCGAGGGCCTGGTCGAGGTCGTGCCCAACCGCGGCGCCCGCGTCGCCACCTGGACCGTCGCCGAGCTGGAGGGCGTCTTCGACCTCCGGCTCTCCCTGGAGCCGCAGCTCACCGGTTTCGCGGTCCCCGCCGCGAGCGCGCAGGACGTCGAGGAGCTCGACGAGCTGGCCTCCCGGATGCTCGCCGTCGGCAGCCCCGGCCCGGCGCAGGACCTCGACGCGCTGGTCCCGCTCAACCGCGCCTTCCACGACCGCCTGGTCGCGCTCGCCGGCCACCCCACGCTGGCCGCCGCCCTCGCCGCCGCCATCCACCCGCCGATCGTCCGGCGCAACTTCCACGCCTACGACGCCGAGTCGCTGCGCCGCAGCCTCGCCCACCACCTGGAGATCGTCGCCGCGCTGCGCGCCCGCGACCCCGGCTGGGCCCGCGCGGTGATGACCGCGCACATCTGCAACGCCCGCACCGTCATGGTCCGGGCCGCGACCGAGCAGGCCGGGCGAGCAGCGGCCGGTCCGCACCCCCAGGAGAAGGAGGCCTCATGAGCTACCGGCTCGGAGTCGACGTCGGAGGCACGTTCACCGACGTCCTGCTGGTGGAGGAGGGGACCGGCAGCACCTGGCGCGCCAAGACCGCCTCCACCCCGGCCGACCAGGCCGTCGGCGTCCTCACCGGCGTGGCCAAGGTCTGCGCCGAGGCGGGCATCGAGCTCGCCGAGGTCGCGCAGGTCCTGCACGGCACCACCGTGGCGACCAACGCCATCCTCGAGGGCAAGGGGGCGCGGGTCGGGCTGGTGACCACCAAGGGCTTCCGCCAGGTGCTGCAGATCGCCCGCTCCTTCGTGCCGGGCGGCCTGGCCGGATGGATCATCTGGCCCAAGCCGGAGCCGCTGGCCGCGCTGGAGAACACCGTCGAGATCGACGAGCGCATCGCCAGCGACGGCTCGGTGATCCGGAAGCTGGACGAGGACGACGTCCGCGCCCAGCTCGCCAAGCTCCAGGACGCCGGCATCCAGGCGCTGGCGGTCAGCCTGATCAACTCCTTCGCCGACCCGGCCCACGAGCAGCGGGTCGCCGCGATCGCCGCCGAGCTCCTGCCCGGCATCCCGGTGTCGCTCTCCTCCGACGTGCTGCCCGAGCTGCGGGAGTACGAGCGCACGCTCACCACGGTGGCCAACGGCTACGTCCAGCCGCAGGTGCAGAAGTACGTGCAGAACCTCGCCGGGCAGCTGCGCGAGGGCGGGGTCGCCGGCGAGCTGGCCATCCTGCGCAGCGACGGCGGGCTCTCCTCCGCCCGCAAGGCGATCGACTCCCCGGTGACGCTGCTGCTCTCGGGCCCCGCGGGCGGGGTGACCGGCGCGGTGTGGGCGGCCGAGCAGGCCGGCCACCGCGACGTGATCACCTTCGACATGGGTGGGACGTCGACCGACGTGGGGCTGGTCCAGGACCTGAGCCCGCGGATCGGCCGGGAGACGAAGGTCGGGGACCTCGTCGTCCGGTCCTCCAGCGTCGACGTGCGCACGGTGGGCGCCGGCGGCGGCTCGATCGCGCACGTGCCCGAGCTGACCCGTGCGCTGCGCGTCGGCCCGCAGTCGGCCGGCGCCGACCCCGGCCCCGCCGCCTACGGCAAGGGCGGTGCCGAACCGACGGTGACCGACGCCAACGTCGTGCTCGGCCACCTGCCCACGTCCCTGGCCGGCGGCGAGATCGGCCTGGACGTCGAGGCGGCACGGGCCGCGGTCGCCACGGTGGCCGAGGCGATGGGGCTGGAGTCGGTGGAGGCCGCGGCCGCCGGGATCGTCGACATCGTGAACGAGAACATGCTCGGTGGACTCCGGCTGGTCTCGGTGCAGCAGGGCTTCGACCCCCGCGACTTCGCCCTGGTCGCCTTCGGTGGCGCCGGCCCGCTGCACGCCAACGCGCTGGGGAAGCTGACCGGTGCCTGGCCGGTGATCGTGCCGCCCGCGCCCGGCATCCTCAACGCCCTCGGCGACGCGACCACCAGCCGGCGCGACGAGTCCGCGCGCACGGTGCTGCGCCGGTTCGCCGAGCTCTCCGGCGGCGACGTCGTCGGGATCCTCCGCGGGCTCGCCGAGGACGCCGGCCGACGGCTGACCGAGCAGGGGCTGCCGCCCGAGGAGCAGACCGTCGGCTACCAGGTCGACGTCCGGTACCACGGGCAGGGCTTCGAGATCCCGGTCGACGTCGACCCGGCCTGGCTCGACGACACCGACGGCGCGCTGGACGCCGTCGCCCGCACCTTCGACGCCGAGCACGAGCGGCTGTTCAGCTTCCTGCTCGACGTCGACCACGAGATCGTCAACGCGCGGGCCACGGTCACCGGACCGAAGCCCGACGTGGCGCCGGTGACGTTGCCGGAGGGGGACGGCGACCCGGCCGGCGCCCTCGTCCAGGAGCACCGGATCTACGTCGGCGGCGAGTACCTGCCCGCCGGCGTCTACGACCGGGCGAAGCTGCGCGCCGGTGACGTGGTGACCGGTCCCGCGATCGTCACCGAGATGGACTCCACCACCCTCGTCCTGCCCGGCCACGTCGCCACCGTGCACCCGGCCGGCAGCCTGCTGATCACCCCCCTGGAGGGCTGAGCCATGGCGACGATCGTCGAGACCGCGACCGGCACCGTCGAGAAGGTCGACGTCGACCCGGTCACCCTCGATCTCATCGAGAACGGGCTGCGCAACGCCCGCTTCGAGATGGACGAGGTGCTCTTCCGCACCGCGCTGTCGCCGGGCATCCGCGAGCAGCACGACGAGTTCCCGCTGATCGCCGACCCCGACGGGAAGATGGTCGTCGGCCAGTTCGGCCTGTCGATCCCCGACTTCCTCGAGGGCTTCTCGGACACCGTCGAGGAGGGCGACGTCCTGCTGACCAGCGACCCGTACTCGTGCGGCGCCGCGATCAGCCACGCCAACGACTGGCTGGTCGTCGTCCCGATCTTCCACGAGGGCCGGCTGGTCGGGTGGTCGTCGATGTTCGGGCACATGTCCGACGTCGGCGGCAAGACGCCGTCGTCCATGCCGACGGACGCCACCACGATCTTCGAGGAGGGCGTGATCATCCCGCCCTTCAAGCTCTACCGGGCGGGCGTGCTCAACGACGACGCGCTGCGCATCGTGCTCAACCAGGTGCGCAAGCCCGACTGGAACCGCGCCGACCTCAACGGGCTGGTGGCCGCATGCCGCACCGCTGCCCGGCGGGTGGTGGAGATGTGCGAGCGGTTCGGCACCGACACCTACCTGTCGGCCCTGGACGCGCTGCTGCAGCGCAACTACGACGCCATGAAGGTGCTGCTGGCGGCGGTGTTCGAGGAGGGTCGCACGCTCTCGTTCACCGACTACATCTGCGACGACGGCGTGGGGTACGGGCCGTACCAGCTGACGATGTCGCTGACCCGCACCGGCGACAAGGTGCACATCGACTTCACCGGCTCCTCGCCCCAGGCGGTCGGGCCGATCAACTACTTCATCAACGAGAACCTCACGCGGATGTTCTTCGGGATCTACATGATCACCGTGGCCGATCCGCAGATCCTCTGGAACGACGGCTTCTACCCGCTGGTCGACGTCACGATCCCGGAGGGCTCGTACTGGCGGCCGAAGTTCCCCGCCGCGCTCAACGGCCGCAACCACGGCATCGGCCGGGTCTTCGACCTGTTCGGCGGGCTGCTCGGCCAGACCAACCCGGCGCTGCTCAACGCCGCCGGCTTCTCCTCCTCGCCACACTTCATGTACTCCGGCACCTACTCCTCCGGCGAGCGGAAGGGCGAGTGGTTCCAGCTGTACTCGATCGGCTTCGGCGGGATCCCCGGGCGGCCGCTGGGCGACGGCCCGGACGGGCACTCGCTGTGGCCCAGCTTCACCAACATCCCGTGCGAGTACCTGGAGTCCTACTACCCGCTGCGGATCGAGCAGTGGGTGACCGTGCCGGACACCGGGGGCGCCGGGCTGCACCGCGGGGGCAACGGCGTCGACGTCGCCTACGTCTTCGAGGAGCCGAGCACGATCGCCATCCACGACGACCGCTGGCTCACCTACCCGTGGGGCGTGAACGGCGGCCACCCCGGTGCCCGGGGCACCAAGTGGATCGAGCGCGCCGACGGCACCCGCTCGGTGCTGCCCAGCAAGTGCCACGACGTCCCGGTGCAGCCGGGGGACGTGCTGCACTTCGTCACCTGGGGCGGCGGCGGGTGGGGCGACCCGCTGGAGCGGGAGCCCGAGCTGGTGGCCCTGGAGGTGCGGCGCGGGCTGGTGACGCCGAAGGGTGCCGAGCGGTACGGCGTCTGCGTCGACGAGGACGGCACGGTGGACGCCGCGGCGACCGCGGAGCTGCGGGACCGGATGCGCGTCGACCGGCCCGCCGAACTCCCCGTCTTCGACATGGGCCCGCCGGTCGAGGAGCTGCTGGCCCGGTGCGAGGAGGAGACCGGGCTGCCCGCGCCGAAGCGGCCGGTGTGGGCCGGGTGAGCGAGCCGGAACCGGCGCCCGGCCCGCACGGGTCCGCCTTCTCCGGCCGGGTCGGCTGGGGCAGGCGGCCCGCGGTGCTGGTCATCGACCTGGTCCGGGCCTACACCGAGCCGGAGGGGCCCTTCGCGCTGCCGGAGCCGGCGACGGCGGTCGTGGCGGTCACCGCGCTGGTGGACGCGGCCCGCGCCGCCGGCTACCCGGTGCTGTGGACCGGGGTCCGGTACGGCGCCGACCTCGCCGACGGCGGGTTGTTCGTGCGCAAGGTGCCGGCGCTGGCCGCGTTCGCCGCCGGGGCCGAGGGGCGCTGGGGCGACCTCGCGCTGGAGCCGGGGCCGGGCGAGCCGGTGCTGTTCAAGCAGTACGCGTCGGCGTTCTTCGGCACTCCGCTGGCCACCACCCTGCACACCCTGGGCGTGGACACCCTGGTGATCGGCGGGGTGTCCACGTCCGGCTGCGTCCGGGCGACCGCGATGGACGCGCTGAACAGCGGGTTCCGGCCCCAGGTGGTGCGGGAGGCCTGCGCCGACCGGACGGCGCAGGTGCACGCGGCCAACCTCGCCGACCTGGACGCCAAGTACGCCGACGTGGTCGAACTGGACGAGGCGCTCGCCCGGCTCGGCGGACCGGTTGCGGAACGCAATAGTTCATGACGGTCGGGTAACGGCTCGTCACTCCCGCCCGATCGGCTCCAGCCGGCGGCCGGCGCCTGGCAGGGTCCGGCTGACCGTGTCGTCGGACCCCGAGGAGTCGTCATGAACTGCGCGCACTGCGGAGCCGTGCACCAGCGAGGCCGCTACTGCGTCGGCTGCGGCAAGACCATGCCGCCGTCCCCGCTGCCGCCCCGCCCGGTCCGCCTGGCCCCCCGCCCGCCGTACGAGGTCACCGACGACATGACCCAGCCGGTGCTGCGCTTCGACGTCCGCCCGCGCCGGGCGCACGAGGCGGTGCCGGCCGAGGTCGGCTGAGACGTGGCACGAGCCTGGTCACCCGAACGGGTGACCAGGCTCACTGCTAGCAATCTGCTTGCAGGAGTTAGCACTCCCGGTGTGCGGGGCATGTAATGGAGCGACAGATCATCCCCGATCTCTGGAGCTGCACCCCCATGAGCGACAACGCCAAGATGATCAACCAGCTGCGCGCCCTCGTCCTCCTCACGCAGACCGAGGAGCAGGTCGCACGGACCCGCATCAGCCAGGCTCGCACCGACGCCGTCCGTCGGGAGCTCACGCAGAACGCCGACAACGCCGCTGCCCGCACCATCGAGATCACCGAGCAGCTGCGCTCGCTCGGTGGCGTGCCCGACGTCGTCACCCCGGCCGTCGGCCGGCTCTCCGCGGTCCTCAAGGCCACCTTCGAGCAGGCCACCCCGCTGGAGGAGGCGCTGCTCACCGACCTGCAGCTCGAGCACCAGCTGCTCGACCGCGCCACCTACCTCAAGGTGCTCGCCCAGACCGCCGGTCAGGCCAAGACGCGGCAGCTGGCCGAGAAGCTCATCGACGCCCACAAGGCCACCGTCGAGTGGCTGACCGTGGTCCTCGCCGAGGAGGCCCTGGGTGGCCCCGCCGCCCTGCAGCCCACCCCGGTGCAGAAGGTCGCCGGCGGCGTCGCCCGCGCGGTCAACGCGCCGGTCCGCTTCTGGGCCAACACGGTGAACAACGCCGTCGACTCGGTGCGCCACGCCGGCGAGGAGACCTCCGAGCGTGTCTCCGCCGCAGGTGACCGCGCGTCCGCACTCGGCGACGCCGTCCGCGAGACCTTCACGGTCGGGCGCGCCGCCTCGCTGCGCCGCGCCGAGCGGATCGCCCAGCGCGAGGGCAACAAGGACGCGGCCGAGGTCGCCCGCGACGCCCGCGAGGAGCTCGGCGACGTCAACGCCGACGAGCTGCCCATCAAGGGCTTCGACTCGCTGACGAACCAGGACGCCATCAAGGCGATCAAGCAGCTGAAGACCCCGCACGACATCAACGTGATCATCCGCTACGAGGAGACCCACAAGAACCGGGCGAACGTGGTCAGCGCCGCGCAGACCCAGTTCGCCGCCCTGGCCAAGGAAGCGGTCGGCGTCGACAGCTGATCGCACCGGCCCCGATCCGGGGTCCGTCCACGCGGAGGGCCCGCATCCCCACGGGGGTGCGGGCCCTCCGCGTGTGCGATATCGCGCCGCGGCCGGGTTTGGCGCGCCGACGAGGAAGGGGAAGCTGGTACCCATGACCATCACACCCGAGGTCCTCGAGGCGGAGTTCTCGCTGACGACGGCCGCCACCCGGCTGGACTTCCTCAGTCGCCGCGACAACGGCGACACCGCCCTGAACACCGTCCAGGACGTCGACCCCGACTCGTGGGCCTCCCTCCGCGCCACCGAGACCCAGCTCGACGTCTACGAATCGCTGGAGCTGCTGGCCCTCGGTGAGGTCGTCGCGCGGAAGGCGCACGACAGCCAGCTGGTCGGCATCCGGGCCGCGCTGCGCGGCGGAGCCGACTGGGAGCAGATCGCCGCCGCCCTGGGCACGACCCCGGAGCAGGCGTGGGACTCCTTCAACGCCTCCGTCGCCCGCCAGCTCGACGACGACGCCGCCGCCTCGGCGCGCGAGCTCGCCGGCAGCCGCCCCGGCCGCTGACCGCGGCCGGTCAGCGGACCTCGACGCCCTTCCAGAAGGCGACCCGCCCGGTGATCTCCCGGGCCGCGTCCTTCGGCTCCGGGTAGTACCAGGCGGCGTCCGGGTTCGCCTGGCCGTCGACCTCCAGGGTGAAGTACGAGGCCGTGCCCTTCCACGGGCAGACCGTGTGCGTGTCCGAGGGGCGCAGGACGTCGTCGCGGACGGCGTCCCGCGGGAAGTAGGCGTTGCCCTCGACGGTGACGATGTCGTCGGACTCCGCGACGACGGTGCCGTTCCAGGTGGCAGTGGTCATGCCCCGATGGTCCTCGCCGGCGGACGCCCGCGCCGCCCGGAGCGGCCGGACCGGGCGTGGCTCCCGGCCCGTCTGGGCATGGAGCGGAGAGGCGGCCGCCCGGCCGCCACCCCGTCCGGACCCAGGAGGCCGCACAGATGGCGCACCCCCACGACGACCGCGAGCAGGACCCGGCGAACGCGGAGGGAACCCCCAAGGGCCGGCGCCTCGGCCGCATCCTGATCCCGCTGGTGCTCCTGCTGATCGCCGCGGCGGTCATCACCTACATGCTGGTGATCGGCTCGATCGGGACCGACGACTCGACGACCGAGGACATCGAGGGTGCGGCGGCCGCCGTCATCGGGACGTCGGCTCCGGCGCAGGTCTGACCCCCGGCCCGCGGACGGGCGTCAGCGGTCCAGCAGGGCGAACGTCGCAACCGCGTGGGCCAGGGCCTTGCCGCTCTGCTCGACGTCCGCCTCGCACACCGTGAGGTGCTCACCGCGGGTGCGCAGGCGGGCCGTCACCTCCAGCGGCCCGGGCTTCCCCGGCCGCAGGTAGGTCACCGTCAGCTGGCTCGTGGCGGGCACCTCGCCCTCGCCGGTGGTGGTCCGCACCGCGAGGCCCATGGCGGTGTCGACCAGCGTGGCCAGGACGCCGCCGTGCAGCGTGCCGGCCGGGTTGAGGTGCTCCTCGGTCACCTCGAAGCTCATCCGCGCCGAACCGTCCTCGGCCGTCTCGGGGCGCGCCCCCAGCCGACCGGCGAACCCACCCGTGCTTCCCTCGTCGCTCATCGCCCGCCCCTACCCCTGTGCGAACGCGGGCACGCCCCTGGGCCGGCTGTAGGGGCGGCCGGGGCTGCTGGGGTGGGCGCAGCGGTTCGTTGCGCACCGGCAGCGAGGCGGGCGGCCCCAGGGGCGTGGCACGTCGGCCGGGTGCGACAGGATCGCCGGCGACGCACGACGCCCCGCGACGCACAGGAGCTGCCATGAGCCACCCCGGACCCGACGGCACGCCGGAGGGCCAGCAGCCCGGCCAGCCCGGTCCCCACGGCCAGGTCGGTCAGCCCGGTGCCTACGGCCAGCAGCCCGGTCAGGCGGGGCCGTACCAGCCGTTCGACCAGCAGCCGGGTCAGCCGGCCGGTGGCTGGGTTCCGCCGCAGGGCGGCGCCACGCCCGTGGGGCAGCCGGAGCAGAAGGGTGGCGCCGCGAAGAAGGTGCTGCTCGCCGTCGGTGGCGTCCTGGTCGCGCTCGTCGTGGTCGGGCTGCTCGTCAGCATGCTGGGCCGGACCGAGCCGGAGGTCGGCGACTGCCTGCGGAACGCCGTCGGCGAGAACGTCGAGTTCGTCGACTGCGACTCGGCGGACGCCGAGGCCCGGATCGTCGGCATCGACGAGCAGGAGCTGGACTACGCCGAGTTCAACAACCCGGAGACGCTGGTCTGCGCCGATTTCCCGGAGGCGCTGGACGCCGTCTGGGTCGGTGAGGACCAGGAGGAGCCCGGCACGGTCTACTGCGCCGCGCCGGTCTGACCCCACCCCCCTCCGAATGCCCCGCCGGCCCGCCGGCGGGGCATTCGCCGTTCCTGCGCGTCAGGCGCCCGGCGCGCCCGCTCCGGCCCGCGACCCGGCGTCGCGACGCTCGGTCTCGCGGCGGTCCAGGTAGTAGGCGCCGAGCGCGCCGGCCACCGTGGCGAACACCGCCACCGAGTAGGTGGCTAGGACGATGTCGAGGACCCGCGCCAGCCCACCCTCGGCGGACAGCGGCTGACCGCTCACGGTGGCCAGCGCGGCGTCGTAGAGCGCCGTGCCGTAGTCGTCGTAGGCGCCGAGCACGTAGAGCAGCTGGCTCACGCCCAGCACCACCACGACCGTCACCGCGCCCAGCCAGCCGATCCGCCCGCTGAGCAGCCGGCCGGCCGAACGGGAGCCACGGACGGCGGCGGAGACGACGCCGCCGACGCGCGCGGCCCGGAGCAGGGTGAGCGCGCGGGCGAAGCGCAGGAACGGGATCGCGAGGAAGACCAGCTGCCACCAGTTGCGGGTCCAGAACCGCCGCTTGTCGCGGGCGGTGATGGCCCGGTGGGCGAACTCGGCGACGAAGACGACCCACAGCACCCAGCCGGTGATGCTGAGCGTGGTCACCAGCCACGGCTCCTGCGCCAGCGACTGGCCGAGGACGACGAGGACGAACACCAGCCCCAGCGCCCCCATCGGCTTGTCCAGCCGCCGAGCGAGCCCTTCCTTCTCGGGGGCGTCGGCGGCCTCCGGGAGCTCCTGGGCACGATCGCCGGGCGCGGGTCGCTGCTGCATCCCCCGCGACTACCCAGTTCGGCCGGTGCATCCCCGGGAGCCGGTGCGCGCGCGGTGCCGGCGTCAGGGCAGGCGGTCGGCCAGCTGCCGGGCGACCGCGACGGCGGCGGGGGAGGCGGGTCCGTCGGCCGCCGCCCGGAGCCAGGCGGCCAGCGGCGCGGCGAGGCCGGGGGAGAGCGCGGCGATCCACGCGGCGCTGCGGGTCCGCGCCTCGGCGACGTGCTCGGTGCCGCCGTCCGCGCCGTGGGAGACGACCTCCGGCCGGCTGGCCAGCAACCCGGCCAGGCGCCAGTCGCCGGGGGTGGTCCGCTCGGCCAGCGCCTCGAGCCGGTCGGCCACCGCCCGCAGCAGGGCGGCGTCGCCGCCGGGAGCCGGGTCTGCCGCGTCGGGGGAGCCGGGGTCGGTCATGCCTGTCGTTGTAGCGCACGGCACGCGGGGTGGGCGGCTGGTCGAGGCGGGGCTCGGGCATGCTTAGGTGTGCCTCGCCTATCTCCAGGAGGATCCACGTGACCAGGCTCGGGCGCACGACCGTCGGCGTCGTCTCCACCTTCACGCTCGCGGCGTCGCTGGCCGCCTGCGGCTCGGACGCCGACACGCTCACCGTGTACAGCGCCCAGCACGAGAGCCTGGTCCGCACGATGCTCGAGGACTTCACCGCGGAGACCGGCATCGAGCTGGAGTTCCGCGACGCCAACGACTCGGAGCTGGCCAACCAGATCATCGAGGAGGGCGAGGCCTCGCCGGCCGACGTCTTCCTCACCGAGAACAGTCCTGCCATCGCCGCCGTGGACGAGGCCGGGCTGCTCGCGCCCCTGGCGGAGGGGACGCTGGCCCAGGTCGGGGAGCAGTACCGGCCGTCCTCGGGCAACTGGGTCGGTTTCGCCGCCCGCTCGACCGCGCTGATCTACAACCCCGCGGAGGTCGCCGAGGACGAGCTCCCCGCCTCCATGCTCGACCTGGCCGACCCCGCGTGGGAGGGCCGGGTCGGCATCGCGGCCGGCGGCGCGGACTTCCAGGCGATCGTCAGCGCCGTCCTGGAGCTGGAGGGCGAGGACGCGACCCGGGAGTGGCTCGCCGGGCTGGAGCGCAACGCCGAGATCTACGCGAGCAACACCGCGATCATGAAGGCCGTCGACGAGGGCGAGGTCCCGGTCGGCATCACCTACCACTACTACTGGTTCCGCGACCAGGCCCAGAACGGCCTCATCGGCGACGACGCCGAGCTGCACTACTTCCGGAACCAGGACCCGGGCGCCTTCCTCAGCACCTCGGGGGCCGGGGTGCTCGCCTCCTCGGACCAGCCCGAGCAGGCCCAGCAGCTGGTCGAGTACCTGACCAGTCGTGCGGCCCAGGAACGGCTGGCCGACAGCAGCGCCCTCGAGTACGCCGTCGGCACCGACGTTCCCTCCGCCGAGGCGCTGCCGCCGCTGGCGGACCTGCAGGCCCCCGCCGTCGATCCGGGGACGCTCAACGCACCGCAGGTCACCGCGCTGATGCAGGAAGTTGGCCTGCTCTGACCCCTCCCGCGCTCCGCGTCCCGAGCCCCGGAGCGCCGGCCCTGCCGGCGGCCCGGGGCTCCGGCGCGTCCGCGGGCCGGGACCGGCGACCGCTGCGGCGCTCGCCGGTCACCCTCGCGCTGGCCGCCTGCGTCGCCGCGCTGGCCCTCCTCCCGTTGCTCTACATCGCCGGGTACACCCTCGACCTCGGCTGGTCGGGCATCCGCGAGCTGGTGTTCCGGCAGCGGGTCGCCGAGCTGTTGTGGAACACCACCCGCCTGGCCCTGGGCACGGTCGCGGTCTGCGCCGTCCTGGGCGTCGGCGCGGCCTGGCTGGTGGCGCGCTCCTCGGTCCCCGGACGGCGCCTCTGGCACGTGCTGCTGGTGGCGCCCCTGGCGGTGCCGGCCTTCGTCAACAGCTTCGCGTGGATCTCGCTGCTGCCGGGGCTGGACACCTACGCGGGCGCGCTCCTGGTCGTCTCGCTGTCGTACTTCCCGTTCGTCTACCTGCCCGTGGTGGCCGCGTTCCGCGGCCTGGACCCGGCGCTGGAGGAGACCGCCCGCGGGCTCGGGCTGTCCGGCTGGGCGGTCTTCCGGCGGGTGCAGCTGCCGCAGCTCCGCGTGGCCCTGCTCGGCGGCGGCCTGCTCGTGGCGCTGCACGTGCTGGCCGAGTTCGGGGCGCTGCAGATGCTGCGCTACCCGACCTTCACGACTGCCATCTACGACCAGTACCGGGCCACCTTCAACGGCCCGGCGGCCACCGTGCTGGCCGGCGTGCTGATCCTGCTCTGCCTGCTCCTGCTGCTGGCCGAGGTCCGGTTGCGCGGGCACCGCGGCTACGCCGGCAGCGGGCGCGGCGCGGCCCGTCCGGTCCGGCCGGTGGAGCTGCGGGCGCTCACCGTGCCGATGCTGCTGGTGCTGGCCGGACTCGTCGGCCTGGCGCTGCTGGTCCCGCTGGGGGCGCTGGCCTACTGGCTGGCCGGGGGCGCGTCGGCGGGCCCCGAGTGGGGTGCCCTCGCCGCGACGACCGGGAGCACGCTCGCCCTGGCCGCCGGCGCAGCCGCGGTCACCACGGCCATGGCCGTGCCGACCGGGTGGCTGGCGGTCCGCGCCCGTGGGCGGGTCGCGACGCTCCTGGAGCGGGCCACCTACCTGGGCAGCTCGCTGCCCGGCATCGTCGTCGCGCTGGCCCTGGTCACGCTGAGCCTCCGGGCCACCCCGTGGCTCTACCAGACCGTCCCGGTGCTGCTGGCCGCCTACGCGATCCTCTTCCTGCCCCGGGCCATCGTGACCGTGCGCGCGGCCGTCGAGCAGTCCCCACCCCTCTACGACGACGTCGCCGCCTCGCTCGGGTCGGCCGGCGTCGACCGGCTGCGCCGGATCACGCTGCCGCTGCTGGCGCCCGGCCTGGGCGCCGGCGCGGCCCTGGTCTTCCTCGCGGTGGTCACCGAGCTCACCGCCACGCTGCTGCTCGCCCCCACGGGAACGGCCACGCTGGCCACCGCGTTCTGGTCGGCCAGCAGCGCCCTCGAGTACGGGGCCGCCGCCCCGTACGCGGTGGTCATGGTGCTGCTCTCGGCACCGGCCACCGTGCTGCTCTCCCGCGACACCCGACGAGGACCATCCGCATGAGCGCTCTCACCGTCATCGGCCTCACCAAGGCGTTCGGCGCCACCCCCGTCCTCGCCGGTGTGGACCTGCACGTGCCGGCCGGTGGGCTCACCGCCCTGCTCGGCCCCTCGGGCTGCGGCAAGACGACGCTGCTGCGGCTGGTGGCCGGCTTCGACGACCCCGACAGCGGCACGGTCGCCCTCGACGACCGCATCGTGGCCGGTGCCGGGCGCGGCGTGCCCGCCCGCCGCCGGGGGATCGGCTTCGTGCCGCAGGAGGGCGGCCTGTTCCCGCACCTGAGCGTCGCCGGGAACGTCGCGTTCGGCCTGCCCCGCCGGCTGCGCACCGACCGCGGACGGGTCCGGGAGCTGCTGGCCCTGGTGGGCCTGGACGCCGAGCTGGCCGACCGGTCGCCGCACCAGCTCTCCGGTGGCCAGCAGCAGCGGGTCGCCCTCGCCCGGGCGCTGGCGCCCGAGCCCGCGCTCGTCCTGCTCGACGAGCCGTTCTCCTCGCTGGACGCGGGGCTGCGGGAGGAGACCCGGCGGGCCGTCGTCGCGGCGCTCACCGCCGCCGGTGCCACCGCCGTGCTGGTGACCCACGACCAGGCCGAGGCGCTGTCGACGGCCGACCAGGTGGCGGTCCTGCGCGACGGGCGGCTGGTCCAGCTCACCGATCCGCGGACGCTCTACCGGCGCCCGGCCGACCTCGACGTGGCCGCGTTCGTCGGCGAGTCGGTGGTCCTGGACGCCGAGATCCGGGACGGCAGCGCGCACTGCGTCCTGGGCGCGCTGCCGGTCACCGGGGCGGTGGCCGACGGGCCGGCCCGCGTCCTGCTGCGGCCGGAGCAGCTGCGGCTCGGCCCGCCGCTGGGCGCGGGAGCCCGGGCGCGCGTGCGCGAGGTGGACTTCTACGGGCACGACTCGCGTGTCTGGCTGGCCCTGCCCGACGGCGGCACGGTGACCGCCCGGCTGGAAGGGGCGGAGCTGCCCGCGGTCGGGCAGGAGGTCACGATCGAGGTGGCCGGCGCGGCGCTGACCTTCCCGGCCTCCGGGCGCGCCGCGCGCGCCGGCGTGGCCGGTCCGGCCGTCTGAGCCGACGCGCCGCGACCCGGTCGTGGGCGTTGGTTAGGAAAGCCTAAGCTGCCGCGCATGGATCTGTTCCTCTTCACCGTCGACCCGCAGTGGGGGCACGACGTCGTGGCCGCCGGCGCGGCCGGGATCGTCGTCGACTGGGAGCGGCGCGGCAAGCTGCGGCGCCAGGCGGGCGAGGGGACCCAGATCAACCGGGACACCCCCGAGGACCTGTCGCGGGTACGCGCGGCGACCCCCGGCCGCGTGCTCTGCCGGATCAACGGCTTCGGGCCCTGGACCGCCGGCGAGGTGGCCGACGCGGTCGACCGCGGGGCGGACGAGCTGCTGCTGCCCATGGTGCGTGGCACGGAGGAGGTCGACCGGACCCTCGACCTCGTCGCCGGGCGCTGCGGTCTCGGCATCCTGGTCGAGACCCAGGACGCCGTCGACCGGGTGGCCGAGCTCGCGTCGCGGCCGCTCTCGCGGATCTACGTCGGCCTCAACGACCTGCGCATCGACCGCGGGTCCGCCGAGCTGTTCCGGCCGCTGATCGACGGGACGGTCGACGGCGTGCGCGCGCAGGTGCCCATGCAGTTCGGGGTGGCCGGCCTGACCCTCCCGGGTCGGGGGTTCCCCGTCCCCGGTGACCTGCTGGCCGCGGAGCTGGTCCGGATCGACACCCGGTTCACGTTCCTGCGCCGCGCCTTCACCGCGGACATGGCCGGGCGCGACCCGTTCGTGGAGGTGCCCCGGCTGCTCGGCGGTCTCGACGCGCTGCGCCGCGCCGGTGCCGAGCGCTCCGCCGAGCACCGCCGCGCCTTCGTCGCCGCCGTCACGGCCGTGGGTCAGGAGGCCGCGGCGCGGGTGGCGCAGCCGGCGTGAGGGCGGTCGTGACCGGCGCCGGCGGGTTCGTCGGCCGGCACCTGGCGGAGCGGCTGGAACGGGACGGGTGGCACGTCACCGGCCTGACCCGCCGGAACGTCGACCTCGCCGATCCCGTGGCCGGCGCGGCCGCCGTGCGGGCCGCCGACCCCGACGTCGTGTTCGCCCTCGCCGCCGGCCGGTCCAAGGCCACGCCCGCCGAGCGCGCCGCCACGACGGCCGTCAACACCAGCCCGTGGCTGGTCGACGCGCTGCCCGACCGCTGCCGTGCCGTCGTCCGGCTGGGCTCCTCGACCGAGTACGCCGCCGCGGGGCACCCGCTGGCCGAGGATGCCGCGCTGGAGCCGCGCGGCTTCTTCGGTGCCACCAAGGCCGCCGGCTCGCTGCTCCTGCAGGCGGCGGCGGCCGAGCGCGGGGTCCGGGCGGCCGTGCTGCGCGCCTTCCAGGTCTACGGGCCGGGCGACCACCCCACCCGCCTGGTCCCGGTGGTGATGGCCGCCGCCCGCACCGGCGGCACGGTGGCGCTTCCCGCGCGGCTGAGTCGGCGGGACTGGGTCTGGGTGGGGGACGTCGTCGACGCCTGCGTCCGTGCCGCGGTCGACGACGAACTGCCCCCGGGCGTCGTGCTCAACATCGGCACCGGCGTCCAGACCAGCACCGAGGAGCTCGTGGCCACCGCCGAGCGGGTGACCGGCCGCCCGATCGCGACCGCGCCGGGGGCGCACCCCGGGCGCGGCTGGGACACCGCCGACTGGGTCTGCGACCCGGCGCGGGCCCGGCGGCTGCTGGGCTGGACGCCGACGGTCGACCTCGCCGACGGCCTGGCCCGGACCTGGGCAGCCGGATGACCGGCGGCGGGGGCGCGGGCCCGCGGGTGGCGGTCGTCGTCCCGGTGTACGGGAACGAGGCGACGCTCCGGGAGCTCGCCGACCGGCTCGGTGCGGCGCTCGCCGGCCGGCCGTGGCGGCTGCGGCTGGTCGTCGACGCCTCGCCGGACGACAGCCTCGCCGTGGCGCTCGCCCTCGCCGCCGGGGACCCCCGGATCGCGGTGACCGGGCTGACGGTCAACGTCGGCCAGCACGGCGCACTGGCCTGCGGCCTCGCCGCGGAGACGGCCGCCGATGCGTGGGTGTGCCTGGACGCCGATTTGCAGGACCCGCCGGAGGCGGTGCCGCTGCTGCTGGACCGGCTGGCCACCGGCGACGTGGCGGCGGTGTTCGCCGGGCGGCGGGGCCGCTACGAGTCCCCGCTCCGGCGGCTCACCGGCACGCTGCACCGCCGCGTGGCGGGACGGCTGACCGGGCTGCCCCCGGACGCCGGGGCCTTCCTGGCCATGGGGCCGGCGGTGCGGGCCGACGTCGTGACCGCCGTCCAGGAGCGGGGGGCGCCCAGCGTGGTCCTCGCCGTCGGCCGGTCGGGCCGGCCGGTCGCGAGCGTGCCGGTCGTCCGGGACCGGCGCCCGGTGGGCCGGTCGGCCTGGACCGCGCGCGCCCGGGTGCGGCAGTCGCTGCGGTCGCTGTCCTGGGCGGTGCGGGCAAGCCGCTGAGCGCGCGGTCAGCGGGTCCAGAGCTGGAGGACCAGGTCGGTCTTGCCCGCCGGGAACTCGTACTGGTCGGTCATCCGGAGGCCGGCGGACCGGAGGATCGCGTCGTCGTCGGTGGGTTCGGGCTCCCCGCCGAGGAGCCGGCGCACCAGCCAGACCCGGTCCTCGCCCGCGGGCGCGTCGTCCGGGGGGAGGACGACGTCCGGCCGCAGCCGGGGGGCCAGGGTCCGCACGTAGTGGTCGAGGCCGGTGGCCGAGCGCTGGTCGGCGGCGACGACCGGCTCGCCGGGCCGGTGCACCTCGGCCAGCACCGTCACCAGGTCGTCGGCCCGCTCGCGCGGTCCGCGGTCGGCGAGCGGCGCCGACGCCAGCAGGGAGCAGCCCAGCAGCAGCGCCGCCACCGGGACCCGCGCCGGCCGCGGCAGCGCCATCGCACCGGCCGCGGCCAGCACGCCCAGGCCGAGCAGGCCGGCCAGCAGGTAGCGGGGCAGGAAGACCGGCCGCACCAGCTCGGCGGTCACCAGCAGCAGCAGGGGCACGACCAGCCAGCAGGCGCCGACCACCCGGGCGCCGGCCGCGCGGAACACCCCGACCAGGGCGAGCCCCAGAGCGAGGTAGAGGAGCGGGTTCCGCCCGCCCGCCCACGCCTCGGCGGCGAGGGCGACCAGCCGGCCGTCGGTGTCGCGCAGGTGCTCGGCGTTCCGCGCCCCGGTCCCGTTCAGGACGGCGAGGCCCACGAAGCCCACGGCCGGCAGGGCGGCCAGCGCCCCGGTGAGGACGACCGGGAGCGCCCGCCGTCCCCGGAGCAGCACCGCGGCGACGACGAAGGCGGCGAGCACGGTGACCGCGTACCAGTGCGCCAGGCCCATGCCCGCTCCGGCCAGGCCGAACAGCAGCAGGCCGCGCGGCGGGGACTGCAGCCAGCGGACGAGCCCGAGCGCCGTGGCGCCGGTGGCCAGGACCGCCAGGCCGTAGCTGCGGGCCTCGACGGACTGCTCCAGGACCAGCGGGTTGGCTGCCAGCACCAGCCCGGCCAGCACGCCGGTGCCCCGGCCGGCGAGGCGGGTCAGAGCCCGGGTGATCAGCGAGAGCCCTCCCGCCGTCGCCAGGAGCGAGAGGACGCGGAGCGAGGTGTCCCCGCCCAGCCCCGGCACGGCGGTCCACAGGTACGTGACGAGGTAGTAGGGGGCGTTGTAGGACGGCGGTACCCCGGCCAGGTAGCTGGTGGTGCCCTCGCCGCTGGCGATCGCCGTGAGGATGTCGCTCAGCGGCAGGCGGGCCACCTCGGCGGTGAAGAGCTCGTCGAACCACAGGCCGTGCCCCGGGAGCAGCAGCCAGCCGCCGAGGAGCGCGACGAGCACCGCGGGCAGCAGCTCCGCCGGCAACCAGCGCAGCGGTGCTGCGGCGTTCCCGTTCGGGCTGCCCGGGGAAGCGGCGGCCGGGGGCACCTCCGTCGCCGTCGTCACCCCTGCAGGTTAGGCGACCCTGTGCGGTCTCCCGGGTACGGCGGTGGGGACCGGCCGGTGGGAGCGGCCCCGGGTCACGCGGGTTCGCGCCGCATCGGCACGTGCGGGATGCCGTCCTCGACGTAGCCCGGCCCGCTGCGGCGGAAGCCGAACCGCGCGTACCAGGACTCGAGGTGGGCCTGGGCGCCCAGCGTGAGCGGGCCGTCGCCGTAGCTGCCCAGCGCCGCGTCGATCAGTTGCGCGGCCAGTCCCCGGCCGCGTGCGCCGGCCGCGGTGGCCACCCGGCCGATGGCCCGCGTGGCGCCGTCGTCGAGCACCCGGATGGTGGCCAGCACCGCGCCGTCAGGCGCCTCCAGCCACAGGTGCTCGGTGGCCGGCTCCACGTCCCGGCCGTCGAGCTCCGGGTACGGGCACTCCTGCTCCACCACGAAGACGTCGACCCGCAGGCGGCACAGCGCGTAGACCTCGAACGGGGTCAGCTCGGCGAACCGGGCGCGGCGCAGACGGAGTTCGGCGGAAGTCACGCGGGATTTGTAACCCGGCGACCTCCAGCACCCGACGTCCGGGGGGCGGGCCGGGAAACTCCCGGTGGCCGACGGGAGGATCCGGACGGGGCGGGGTAGGAGGGGGGCATGTCGATGATGGATCCCTTGGACCCCTTCTCCGGTCGAGCCGACGACGACGGCATCCCCGCCGCCGACCCCGGCGCGGGTGCGCCGGCGCCGGCCGAGGGGTTCGGCATCGAGGGCGAGGACCCCGACCGCGCCGAGGAGACCGATCGGCCGCCCGCCGGTGCCGGCGGTCAGCACGCCGACCCGCCGGACGACCCGCCGTTCCGCACGCCGGACCCGCACGACGTCGGCCCGGCGACGGAGGACTGACCGACGCCGACCGGTCAGATGCCCAGAGCGGTGACGGCCTTGTCGACCAGCTGGAAGTGGCCGACGGCCCAGAAGGCGACGCCCGCCGCGACGAGCCCGCCGACGGTGACGGTGATCGAGCTGACGGGGTGCTGGCGGGCGTGCCGCCAGGCGTCCAGCGCCTTGCGGCGGAAGGTCGCGAAGAAGCGGCGGGCCCAGTCGAACTCCGTGGACCAGACCCACAGCCCGGCCAGCACCGGCGGGATGGTGAGCGGTCCCGGGAGGACGGTGAGCGCGATGCCGATGAGGACCAGCAGCAGCCCGGCGGTGAAGACGGCGATCCGGTAGGCGATGGCGACGCTCGGGTTGCGGTGCACCCGCTCGCGGAAGGACCCGGGCTCCACCGGGCGGGGCTTGCCGAGCCCGTCGGTGCAGTGCGCGCACCGGGTGGCGCCCCGGTCGCCGGCGGCGGGCTGCCCGGCGGCGCGGTTGCCGGTCATCCGGTAGCCGGCCGGGCGGGTGGTCGGCGGCGTGGAGGGCAGGGGGGCACCCATGGCGGAGGCTCCTCGGGACGGCGAGGAGGGCACTCCTCGGGCGGAACGGCGTGCGCGAGCTCTACCCGGTCCGCCCGAGGTCCATGCCGGTTGTGCACTACTCGGCTGCGAACAGCCGGATCAGCTCCGGGCGACGCCGCGCGCGACCTCGCCGGGGCGCTGCTGCTCCCCGGCGTAGGAGCTGAGCGCCACCAGCGCGCCGGTGAGCGCCGGGATCACCCACTGCAGCCGGTCGAGCTGCTCCTGGGCGGCGGCCACCTCGGCCTTCGTCCGCTTGGTCGGCTTAGTGCCCGAGCGGGACGGCGCGCCACCGGCGCCGGACACGACCTGCCCGAGCACGCGGCTGTACGCGGTGACGCCCAGGGCGGCGGCGGTGAGCAGGGTCTTGAGGGCCGACGTCGAGGCCACGCCCTCCTGCTGGGCGAGGCGGCCGCGGTTGGCGCGGAGCTGCCCCACGCTGCCGACCAGGTGGGCGCCGATGGCGACCGCGTTCACCGGCGTCCACCGGTCCCAGCCGGCGTTGGCGACCCGCCCGGTGCTCCGGGCGCCGGCGGCCTCACCGGCCGCGGCGTTCAGGGCCACGGCGTTGGCGAGCGTGCCGCCGAACCAGGCGGACAGGCCGAGGTCGTGCAGGGAACGGGACAGGGTGTTGCGGGCCATGACCTGGCTCCTCGTGTCGGGGCCCGACCCGTACCCGTTGTGCCGGTGATCACTCCGGGACACGGGAGGACGCGCCGTCCGGCGGGGGCGATCAGCTGCCGTAGCGGGCGGCGGACCGGGCGCGCGCCTTCGCGGCCTCGGTCTCGCGGTCCTTGGGCGGGGCGGTGGTGACCAGGGCGTCGAGGAGCCGGGCCGATGCGGCGGCCACCTCGGCCACCGCCCGGTCGAACACCTCGGCGTTGGCGCGCGACGGCTTCACCGTCCCGCTGATCTTGCGCACGTACTGCAGCGCGGCGGCCTGGATCTCGTCGTCGGCCGCGGGCGGCGCAAAGTTCGCCAGCGGGCGGATGTTGCGGCACATGCCGGCAGCGTAGGAGCCTTCAGGTGGGTCCGGGGCCCTCGTCGTCGGCGGACGGGCCGGGGAGCCACGGGAGCGGGAGGGGGCGCGGTGACGGTGCTCGTCGTGGACGTCGCGAACGTCGTCGGCTCCCGTCCCGACGGCTGGTGGCGCGACCGCGCGGGCGCGGCGGGCCGGTTGCTGGGCCGGCTGGCGGCCCTGCCCGGGGCAGAGGTGGCGCGTCCGGACGGCGGGCCGCTGGGCTGCACCGAGGTGGTCGCCGTCGTCGAGGGGGCGGCCCGGGACGTCCCGGCACCGGACGGCGTGCGGGTCGTCCGGGCGCGGGGGAGCGGCGACGACGCCCTCGCCGAGACCGTTCGCGACCTGGCCGGCGACGGCGCCGACGTGCTCGTGGTGACCGCCGACCGGGGGCTGCGCGCCCGGCTGCCCGACGGCGTCGCCGTCACCGGGCCCGGCTGGCTGCTGGGCGAACTCGACCGCATGACCGCCGGGGGGCAGGGGTAGTCGGTCGTGGACAACCGGTCTCCCCGGACACCGGCCCGGCCCCACCCCAGGCGAGGAGTTCTCCGTGCCGATCCCCGACTCCGACGGGTCACCGCTCACCGCGCTGATCACCGGCGCGTCCAGCGGCATCGGCCGGGCGACGGCGGTGCAGCTGGCCGGCCGCGGCGCCCGGCTGGTCCTCGTCGCCCGGGGGCCCGAGCCCCTGGAGGCCACCGCCGCCGAGGCCCGCGCCGCCGGCGCGGCCGCGGTCACCGTCTGCCCGGCCGACGTCCTGGACGAGGACGCGATCCACGCCGTCGTCTCGTCCGCCGTCGCCGAGTTCGGCCGGCTCGACGTCGTGGTGCACTCGGCCCAGGTGATGGCCTACGGCCGGATCGAGGACGTGCCCAAGGAGGTTTTCGAGCGGGTCGTCGACACCTCGCTGCACGGCACCGCCACGGTGGCCCGGCACGTCCTCCCGGTCTTCCGCCGGCAGCGCGGCGGGCACCTGGTCATCGTCAACTCGCTGCTCGGCAACGTCACGACCCCGGTGCTGGGCAGCTACGCCGTCGCGAAGTGGGGGCAGCTGGGCCTGGCGCGGGTGCTGCAGCAGGAGACCCGCGACGAGCCGGGCATCTCCGTCTCGATCGTCCAGCCCGGCGGTGTGGACACCCCGATCTACTACCAGGCGGCCACCTGGGCCGGCAGCACCGGCCGGCCGCCGCCGCCGGTGTACTCACCGCAGCGGGTGGCGCGACGGGTGCTGTCCACCCTCGAGAACCCGCGGCGGATCGTGCAGGCCGGTGTCGCGAACCACCTGATCACCGCCGGTTTCCGGCTCCTGCCGGGGCTCTACGACGTCCTCGTCGAGCCGCTGCTGCGCAGCGTCGCCCTGTCCGGCGACGACGCGCCGCCGACCGAGGGCAACGTGTTCGAGTCCCGGCCGGAGGGGAACGCGGCCGAGGGCCGCTGGCGCAGCATCTGAGCGGCCGCGTCGGGCGGGTCCGCCGGCCCGGTTGGCGACGGCCGGCCCGGGTAGGGGCCCGGCGCCGTCCGGGGTACCGGGCGCGGAGACGACGGACCGTCCGGGAGTCGTCGTGGCGCGACATCCAGGAGTTGGCATGGACACCCCCGCCCCGGAACTGCAGGCGATGCCCCTGGGTCTCTACGACGTCGTCCAGCTGGCGCTCCTCGGCGCCGGTTTCGCACTGTTCGCCTACTTCCTCTACGCGCTCACCAGCCGCGAGGAGGTGTCGGCCCGGTACCGCCCGTCGGCCTACGCCGGTCTCTGCCTCGCCGCGGTCGCGGCTCTCGCCTACGCCCGCCTCGTCAGCAACTGGGACGCCGGCTTCACGCTGCAGGGCGACGTCTACGTGCCGAACCAGGAGGCGCGGCACACCATCAGCAGCCGCTACATCGACTGGTCGATCACCGTGCCGCTGCTGGTGGTCGAGCTGCTCGCGGTGTGCTCCCTCGCCGGCGCCAGGGCGCGCAACCTGCGCTTCTCGACCATGGCCGCGGCCTTCCTCATGATCGTCACCGGATACATGGGATCCCAGGTGATCGCCCAGGGCCGCGACACCACGGCGCTGGTCGTGTGGGGGCTGATCAGCACCGCCTTCTTCGTCTACCTCTACGTCGCACTGATCGGTGCGGTCCGGGCCTCCCTGCCGACCATGGGCGCGGAGGCCGCCACCAGCCTCCGCAACGCGACGATCGTGCTGCTGGGCAGCTTCGGCATCTACCCGCTGATCTACGCGATCCCAGTCTTCGCCGACGTCACCCCGGCCTGGCTGACCGCCATGCAGGTCGGCTACTCGGTGACCGACGTCGTCGCCAAGGTCGGGTTCGGCGTGCTGATCCACAAGGTCGCCAAGCTCCGCACGGCCGAGGACGTCAGGGAGGGGGTCGACGTCCACACCGAGCCGGTGTGGTCCAGCAACGTGCACAAGAGCGACGCCGTGCTCCCCGAGCTGGGCCGGGTCTCCCCGGCGGTGCTGTCCCGGGTCCGGAACGGGGACGTCCGCCCCGACCGCGGCTGACGGTGTGGGTCCCGGCGTCGCCGCGTCGGCGGCCGGCCGCGCTGCCGGGGTCCCGATCGAGGCCCCGGCCCGGGCAGCGACCCGGTGGTCGTGCGCGGCCGCCGGTGCGGTGCTGGCGGTCGAGGTGGTCGTCCCGGGTGGCTGGGGGACCACCGGCTCGGCGACCGTGCTGGTGGCCGGACTCCTCCTGGGCCTCCCGCACGGTGCCGTCGACCACCTCGTCCCCGCGTGGCGGCTCGGCTGGCCGCTGACCCGGCGGCTGCTCTTCGGGGCGGGGTACGCCGGTCTGGCCGCCGGGGCGTACGTGGCCTTCAGGACCGCGCCCGGCCCGGCGCTGCTGCTCTTCGTCCTGGTCTCGGCCTGGCACTTCGGCACGGGGGAGACGGCCTTCGCCGACCTGCGCGCCGGCCGGCCCGTGCGGACGCGGCCGGTGCCGGCGCTGGTGCTCGGTGGTCTCGTCCTCCTGGTGCCGCTGCTCCGCGGCCTGGGCGCGCCCGGCAGCGACACCGGCGCCCTCGCGGCGGCCGTGGCTCCCGGCTGGGGCGGCGTGCCCCCCGCGGCCGCGACGGCAGCCGTCGCGGTCCTGACCGGGGCCGGGGGAGTGCTCGCGATCGTCCTCGCCCGTCGCCACCGGTGGCTGGAGGTGGGGGAGACCGTCCTCGTGGCTGCGGTGGCGCTCGTGGTCCCGCCGTTGGCCGCCTTCGGCGTCTACTTCGGCGCCTGGCACTCGGTGCGGCACGTGGCGAGGGTGGTCGCCGAGGACCCGGCGAACGGTTCCGATCTCGTCGCGGGGCGGCTGGCGCGACCGCTGCGCCGGTTCGCGCTGGCGGCCGGTGCGCCGACCGCCGCGGTCCTGCTCGTGCTCGCGGTGCTCTGGTCCGCGGCGGGGGGCTGGCGCGGGCTCGTCGCCACGGACCTGCCGCTGCTGGCGGCTCTGACGTTGCCGCACGTCCTCGTCGTCGGCTGGGTCGACCGCACCCAGGCGAGGAGCTCGACGGGGTGAGCCCGGGAGCCGGGGCCCGGGCGATGGGGCGACCGTGTGAACAGCACGTTCCGTTGCGTCGCAGCCGGTTGTGCCCGCGTCGGGGGAGGGCCAGGCTGGCCCTCCCCGGCTCCGCGGGGACCAGCTGGAGAGGGCCTCGCCATGTCCGCCGAACCCCGACTCGACCGTGCCCGCACCGGGACGCACCACGCCGGTATCGAGGTCGAGACCGTCGACCCCGGCTACCACCGGAAGCGGCAGCTGCGTACCGGGACCGCCGGGTGGGTGCTGCTGGCCGGGCTCGGGGTCGCCGCCGTCATCTCCGGTGACTACGCGGGCTGGAACTTCGGCCTGGCCCAGGGCGGTTTCGGTGGGCTGCTGATCGCCGTCGCCCTGATGGCGGTCATGTACTCGGCGATGGTCTTCGGCCTGGCCGAGCTCGGGTCGGCGCTGCCGACCGCCGGCGGCGGCTACACCTTCGCCCGTCGCGCGCTCGGGCCCTGGGGCGGCTACGCGACCGGCGTGGCGGTGCTCATCGAGTACGCCATCGCCCCCGCGGCGATCGCCACCTTCATCGGCGCCTACGTGGAGTCCCTGGGGCTGTTCGGCATCACCGACGGCTGGTGGGTCTACCTGGCCGCCTACGCGCTGTTCGTCGGCATCCACCTGATGGGGGTCGGCGAGGCGCTCAAGGTCATGCTGGTCATCGCGGCCGTCGCCGTCGCGGGGCTGGTCGTCTACCTGGCCGGCGCGATCCCGGCGTTCGACCCGGCGAACCTGCTCGACATCGCGCCCACCGACGCCGCCGGCGCCTCGGACTTCCTGCCGTTCGGGCTGATGGGCATCTGGGCGGCGTTCCCGTTCGCGATCTGGTTCTTCCTCGCCGTCGAGTGCGTGCCGCTGGCCGCCGAGGAGGCCCGCGACCCCGCCCGGGCCATGCCGCGCGGCATCGTCGCAGCCATGGGCCTGCTGCTGGTGCTCGCGGTGCTGATGCTGGTCTTCACCGCGGGGGCCGGCGGCTCGGAGACCATGTCGGCCAGCGGGAACCCGCCGGTCGAGGCGCTCGAGGTGGCCGGTGCCTCGTCGGCGCTGACCTCCGTGGTCAACTACGCCGGCCTGTTCGGGCTGGTGGCCAGCTTCTTCTCGATCATCTACGCCTACTCGCGGCAGACCTTCGCGCTCTCCCGCGCCGGCTACCTGCCCCGCGCCCTGTCGGTGACCAACAGCCGCAAGGCGCCGGTGCTCGCGCTGCTGGTGCCCGGCGCCATCGGGTTCGTGCTCTCGCTGACCGGGCAGGGCGCGATGCTGCTCAACATGGCCGTCTTCGGGGCCACGGTCTCCTACGTGCTGATGATGGTCAGCCACATCGTGCTGCGCCGCCGGGAGCCGGAGCTGCCGCGCCCGTACCGGACGCCGGGCGGCACGGTCACCACCGGCATCGCGCTCGTGCTCGCCGCCGCTGCCGTCGTCGCCACCTTCCTCGTCGACGAGGTGGCCGCGCTGTGGACGCTGGGCGCGTACGCGCTCTTCCTCGGGTACTTCGCGCTCTACAGCCGCCACCACCTGGTGGCCTCGGCCCCGGAGGAGGAGTTCGAGCTGCTCGCCGCGGCCGAGGAGGAGGTGCGATGACCGTCCGCCGGACGACGCTGGGCGGGCGCACGTACGAGTTCCCGTCCCTGTCGGACCTGCTCGCCCGGGCGACGCCGGCCCGCTCCGGCGACGTGCTGGCCGGGTGCGCGGCGGAGTCGGCGGCGCAGCGGGTCGCCGCGCAGACGGTCCTGGCCGACCTGCCGCTGGCCACCTTCCTCGCCGAGCAGGTGGTCGGTTACGAGGAGGACGACGTCACCCGGCTGATCCTGGACACCCACGACCCGGTCGCCTTCGCCCCCGTCGCCGGGCTGACCGTGGGGGAGTTCCGCGACCGGCTGCTGGCGTGGTCGGCGGCCGGCGACGAGGCGGCGATCACCGGGCTGGCCCGCGGGCTCACCCCGGAGATGGTGGCCGCCACCTCGAAGCTGATGCGCAACGCCGACCTGATCGCGGTGGGGCGGCGGGCCCGGGTGGTGACCGGGCTGCGCAGCACCCTCGGGCTGCCCGGGCGGCTGGCGTCGCGGCTGCAGCCCAACCACCCGACCGACGACCCGGTGGGGGTGACGGCGTCCATCGTCGACGGATTGCTGCAGGGGTCCGGGGACGCGGTGATCGGCATCAACCCGGCCACCGACTCCCCGGGCCGGACCATCGCCCTGCTCGAACTCGTCGACGCGGTGATCCGGCGGTACGACATCCCGACCCAGTCCTGCGTGCTCGCCCACGTGACGACGACGCTGCGGGCGCTGGAGAAGGGCGCGCCGGTGGACCTGGTGTTCCAGTCCGTCGCCGGCACGCAGGCGGCCAACCGGGGGTTCGGTGTCACCCTCGACCTGCTCGCCGAGGCGCGGGCCGGCGCGCTGGCGCTGGGCCGCGGCACCGTCGGGCGCAACGTCACCTACTTCGAGACCGGCCAGGGGTCGGCCCTGTCGGCGGACGCGCACCGCGGCGTCGACGGGCGGCCGGTGGACCAGCAGACGCTGGAGGCCCGGGCCTACGGGGTGGCCCGGCACTTCGAGCCGCTGCTGGTCAACACCGTCGTCGGCTTCATCGGGCCGGAGTACCTCTACGACGGCAAGCAGGTGATCCGGGCCGGGCTGGAGGACCACTTCTGCGGCAAGCTGCTCGGCCTGCCCATGGGCGTCGACGTCTGCTACACCAACCACGCCGAGGTCGACGGCGACGACACCGACATCCTCACCCTGCTGCTGGGCGCGGCCGGCTGCTCGTTCGTCATCGCCGTCCCGGGCTCGGACGACGTGATGCTGCACTACCAGTCGCTGTCGTTCTCCGACGTGCTCACCGCCCGGCAGGTGCTCGGCCTCCGGCCGGCGCCGGAGTTCGAGGCGTGGCTGGCCCGGATGGACCTGCTGGACGACGACGGGCGGGTGCGGTCGCTGACCCCGGACGCGCCGGCGGCGAAGGCGCTGCTCGCGGCGGCGCGGTCGTGAGCGCCGTCAGCGGCCGGGTGGCCGACGACCCCTGGGCGGCGCTGCGGGCGGCGACCCGGGCCCGCGTGGCGCTGGGCCGGGCGGGGGACGGGCTGCCCACCGCGCGGGAGCTGGAGTTCCGGCTGGCGCACGCGGTGGCCCGCGACGCCGTGCACACGGCCCTGGACCCCGATCTCGTGCGGGCCGGGCTCGACGGGCTGCCGGTGATCGAGGTGCACTCGGCGGCCGCCGACCGCGCCGAGTACCTGCAGCGCCCCGACCTCGGGCGGCGGCTGGCGCCCGGGTGGACGCTGCCGCGCCCGGAGGCCGACGTGGCGATCGTGCTGGCCGACGGGCTCTCCCCGCGGGCGGTGCACGAGCACGGGGCGGCGCTGGTGACGGCGCTGCTCGACCGGCTCGCCGACTGGTCGGTGGGCCCGGTGGTCCTCGCCGCCCAGGCGCGGGTGGCGCTCGGTGACCAGATCGGCGCGGCGCTCGGCGCCCGCGTCGTCCTGGTGCTCATCGGCGAGCGGCCGGGGCTCTCCTCCGCGGACTCGCTCGGCGTCTACCTGACCTGGGCGCCGCGGCCGGGCCGGGCCGACTCCGAGCGCAACTGCGTCTCCAACGTGCGGCCGCCGCACGGGCTCGGCTACGCGGAGGCGGCCGACCTGGTCGTCCGGCTCCTGGGCGCCGCGCGGGAGCTCGGCGCCTCTGGCGTCGCGCTCAAGGACGAGGGGCCGACGCTGCCCGGATAGCGCTCAGCCGACCCAGCGGTAGCCGTTCTCCGGCCGGCCCGTCCCGCCGTACCGGGGGAGGACCGCGGCCCGGCCGGTCCGCTCGAGGTGCTCCAGGTACCGGCGGGCGCTCACCCGGGCCAGGCCGCACCGCTCCGCCACCTCGCCGGCGGACAGGTCCACGGCGGGGTTGCCGCGCAGCGTGCGCGCCACCGCCTCGAGGGTGCGGGGCGAGAGCCCCTTCGGCAGGTCGGAGACCGTTCCCGGGCCGCCGGTGCGCCGGCGGCCGCCCAGCATCCGGTCCACGTCGCTCTGGTCGAGGCCGCCCGGCGGGTCCTCGCTGCGGCGCAGCAGCTCGGCGCGGTGGGAGCGGTACAGCTCCAGCCGCTCCCGGAAGGTGGCCAGGGAGAACGGCTTCACCAGGTAGTCCACGACGCCGCCGGTCATCGCCTGCCGGACGGTGTCGGCCTCCCGCGCGGCGGTGATCGCCAGGACGTCGGGCTGCGGTCCCGGCGTCGAGCGGATCCGCCGCAGCACCTCCAGGCCGGAGATGTCGGGCAGGTAGACGTCGAGCAGCACCAGGTCCGGCCGCAGGACGCGCACCGCCTCCACCGCCTGGGTCCCGCGGTGCACCTCGCCCACCACCTCGAACCCGGGCAGCGACTCGACGTACCCGCGGTGCACCGAGGCGACGGCGAAGTCGTCGTCGACCACGAGCACGCGCACCGGGCCGGCGCCGGTCACGGGGCGACCAGCGCGTCCGGCGCGGGCTGCCGCGACCCGGGCAGCCGCACCGAGACCCGGGCGCCGCCGGCGGGGGAGTCGGTGACCGTCGCCGTGCCGCCCCGGCGGGCCGCGATGCGGGCGACGAGGGCCAGGCCGATGCCGCGGCCGTGGTTGCCGTCCGGCCGGCCCTTCGTGGTCACGCCCACGTCGAAGACCCGGTCCCGGTCGGCCGGCGCGACGCCCGGCCCGTCGTCGTCGACCTGCACCAGCACGGTGCCGTCGTCGTCCTGGCGCACGAACACGTGCACCTCGCCGCCGTGGCCGGCGGCGTCGACCGCGTTGTCGACGAGGTTGCCGACCACCGTCACGACGTCGTCGCCGAGCCCGGCCGGCAGCCGGCTGCCCGCGCCCAGCACCAGCCGGACGCCCTGCTCGCGCGCCACTGCGGCCTTGGCCAGGAGGAGCGCGGTCACGCCGGGATCGGCGACGTCGGTCAGCGGTGCCCCGCCGAGCAGCCGGCCCCCGCCGATGCGCTCGATGAAGGAGACGGCGTCGTCCCGCCGGTCGAGCTCGATCAGCCCCTGGACGACGTGCAGCTGGTTGCTGAACTCGTGCGCCTGGGCCCGCAGCGTGTTGGTGAGGTTGCGCTGGCCGTCGAGCTCCCGCATCGCGCTGAACAGCTCGGTGCGGTCGCGCAGGGTGAGCACCTCGGCGATCCGGCGGCCACCGACGACGGCGGGCGTGCGGTTGGCGACCAGCAGGCGCTCGCCGGAGAGCACCAGCTCGTCGGTGACGTCCCGGTCCCCGAGCACGAGCGGGAGCATGGCCGTGTCGAGCACCTCGGCGGCCGGCCGGCCGGCGACGTCCGGCGGCAGGTCCAGCAGCCGCGACGCCTCGTCGTTGACCAGGACGACGCGGCCCTTCTCGTCGACCGCGACGAGGCCCTCGCGGATGCCGTGCAGCATCGCCTCCCGGGTCTCCAGCAGCCGGGCGATCTCCTCGGGCTCCAGGCCGAAGATGCGGCGGCGCAGCAGCCGGACGAGCAGCACCGACCCCAGCGCGCCGACCAGCGCGGCACCGCCGAGCCAGGCGACGAGCACCGGCGCCTCGCGGTCGAACTCCGCGGCCAGCTCGCGCTCCAGGATGCCGACCGACACGGCGCCGATGACCGCGCCGTCCGGGCCGCGCACCGGCACCTTCGCGCGCAGCGACTCCCCGAGGGTGCCGGTCTCGGTGCCGACGAACACCTCGCCGGCCAGGGTGGTGCTCGGGTCGGTCGACACCCGCTCGCCGATGCGGGCCGGGTCGGGGTGGGACAGCCGGATGCCGGTCGCGTCGGTGATGACGACGAAGGTGACCGCGGAGGCCTCCCGGATGAGCTCCGCGAGCGGCTGCAGCGTCTCGCTGGGGTCGGCGGTGCCGTAGGCGTCCACCACGCTGGGCAGCCGGGCGGTGCTGTTGGCGACGGTGAGGACCTGCTGCCGGTAGGCGTCGCGGATCTGCTCCTGCTGGTAGTGGACGGCGACGGCGCCGGCGAGCAGCAGTGTCACGAGCACGATGCCCACCTGGAGCAGCAGCAGCTGCGCTCCGAGGGTCATGGTCCGGCGCACCCGCCCATTGTCACCGCACGGCCGCCGGATGTGACTGCGACCACAACGACCAATACGACCGCTACGACCGCAGCATGTCCCTGCCGTCCCGGCGCTCCTAGCGTCCGTCGCACCACGAGCCACCCGGCTCCGGGACGAGGAGGTCTCCATGACAGTCGCCCATCGAGCGGTCCACCGGCCGGTCCGCCGGCGCATGCGCTCGGCATCGGTCGCGGTGGCCGCCGCGGTCGCCGTCGTCGCCACCGGCTGCAGCAGCGACAGCGGCGGCGGCAGCGGCTCGGCGTCGGGGGAGGCCGAGCGGATCGACCGGCTCGCGGTGATGGCACCGGCCGACCCCGGCGGCGGCTGGGACCAGACGGCCCGCGCCATGGCCGCGGCCCTGGAGAGCGAGGAGCTGGTCGGCAGCACGCGCGTGACCAACGTCGGCGGCGCCGGCGGGACCGTCGGTCTCGCGGAGCTCGCCAACGAGCGCAGCGAGGACTTCCTCATGGTGATGGGGCTGGTCATGGTCGGCGCCGTCGAGACCAACCAGTCGCAGGCCACCCTCGACGACGTGACGCCGCTGGCCCGGCTGACCACCGAGGACGAGGTGATCGTCGTCCCGGCGGGTTCGCCGTACCAGAGCGTCGACGACCTGGTCGAGGACGTCCGCACCGAGGGCCGTGGCGTCTCGATCGCCGGCGGCTCGGCCGGTGGCACCGACCACATCGCGGCCGGGCTGCTCTTCCAGGCCGCGGACCTGCCGATCGAGGACCTCAACTACGTGGCGTTCTCCGGCGGCGGCGAGTCGCTGGCCGCGCTGCTCGGTGGCCAGGTGGACGCTGGCATCTCCGGCGTCGGCGAGTACGCCCAGCAGATCGAGGCGGGGGAGCTGCGGGCCCTGGCGGTGACCGGCTCGGAGCCCGTCGAGGGCATCGACGCGCCCACCCTCACCGAGGCCGGGTACGACGTCGAGCTGACCAACTGGCGCGGTGTCGTGGGTCCGCCGGACATCTCGGACGAGGCGCGGGAGCGGCTGCTCGCCCTGGTGGCGGAGATGCAGGAGTCCGAGGCCTGGCAGAGCGAGGTCGAGGAGCGCGGCTGGTCCGACGCCTACCTCGCCGGTGACGAGTTCGAGACCTTCCTGGCCGAGGAGCGCCAGCGCGTCCGTGGCGTGCTGGAGGACATCGGGCTCGTCCAGTGAGCACCGCCTCCGGCTCCGGCGCCGCCGCCTCCTCCGGGGGAGCGGCGCCGGAGCGGGGCGGTCGCGCTCGGACCTGGTCCTGGGGCGAGGCCGCCATCACCGCGGGGCTGTTCGCCGTGGGGGTGTTCACCCTCGTGGAGACGACGTCGATCACCGTTCCCGGCTCGGCCAACGTGCTGGGGCCGCGGGCCTTCCCGTACGCGGTCGGCGTGCTGCTGATCGGCGCGTCCCTGGCGCTCGCGGTCAGCCTGGCGCGCGGGGAGCACGGGCACGCCGAGGAGGGCGAGGACGTCGACGCGGGCGCCCGCACCGACTGGGTCACCGTGGCCAAGCTGGTCGCCTCGTTCGCGGCGCTGGTGCTGCTGATCGAGCCGCTCGGCTGGCCCATCGCCGCCACCCTGCTGTTCGCGGGCACGGCGTGGGCCCTCGGCGCCCGCATCGTCCGCGCCGCCGTCGTGGGCGCGGTGCTCAACGTCGCCGTCCACGTGCTGTTCGTGCAGGTCCTCGGGCTGTTCCTGCCCGCGGGACCGCTGGAGGGGGTGCCCTTCTTTGGGTGACATCGGCCTGCTGATGGACGGCTTCGCGGCCGTCCTGCAGCCGCTCTACCTGCTGTACGCGCTGCTCGGCGTCACGGTGGGCACCGCCGTCGGCGTGCTCCCGGGCATCGGCCCGGCCATGACCGTGGCCCTGCTGCTGCCGCTGACCTACAGCCTGGAGCCCGCAGCCGCCCTCATCCTGTTCGCCGGCATCTACTACGGCGGCATGTACGGCGGGTCGACGACGTCGATCCTGCTGAACACCCCCGGCGAGGCGGCGTCCATCGTCACCGCGCTGGAGGGCAACGCGATGGCCCGGGCGGGGCGGGGGGCATCGGCGCTGGCGACGGCGGCGATCGGCTCGTTCGTCGCGGGCACCATCGCCACGATCGCGCTGACCTTCCTGGCGCCCGTGGTGGCCGACCTCGCCGTCCAGCTGGGCCCGCAGGACTTCGTGGCGCTCACGGTGCTGGCCTTCCTCACCGTGGCCGCGATGTTCGGCGCCTCGCCGGCGCGCGGGATCGCCGCCCTGGCGGTCGGGCTGCTCCTGGCCATGGTCGGCACCGACTCGCTCACCGGGCAGCAGCGCTTCACCTTCGGGCTGCCGGCGCTGGCCGACGGCATCGACGTCGTCGTGGTGGCGGTCGGCATCTTCGCCGTCGGCGAGGCGCTCTACGTCGCCTCCCGGATGCGGAAGGGGCCCCTGCCACTGGTGCCCATCGGCGGCAGCTGGATGAACCGCGAGGACTTCCGGCGCTCGTGGAAACCGTGGCTGCGCGGCGCCGCGGTCGGTTTCCCCATCGGGACCATCCCGGCCGGCGGCGCGGACGTCGCGACGTTCCTCTCCTACTCCATGGAGCGGAAGCTCTCGAAGCGGAAGGAGGAGTTCGGCCACGGCGCGATCGAGGGCGTGGCCGGCCCGGAGTCGGCGAACAACGCGGCGGCCGCCGGCGTGCTGGTGCCGCTGCTGACCCTCGGCCTGCCGACCTCCGCGACGGCCGCGATCATCATCGTGGCCTTCCAGAGCTACGGCATCCAGCCCGGCCCGCTGCTCTTCGAGCAGGAGGCGTCGCTGGTCTGGACGCTGATCGCCAGCCTCTACATCGGCAACCTGCTGCTGCTGGTGCTGAACCTGCCGCTGGTGGGGGTCTGGGTGAAGCTGCTGCAGATCCCGCGCCCGTACCTGTACGCCGGCATCCTCACGTTCGCCGCGCTCGGCAGCTACGCGGTGGGCGCCTCGACCGCCGACATGATCCTGCTGTTCGCGGTGGGCGTCCTCGGCTGGGGCATGCGGCAGTTCGGCTTCCCCGTCGCGCCGGCCGTCGTCGGTCTCATCCTGGGGCCGATCGCCGAGGAGCAGCTGCGGCGGACCCTGGCGATTAGCCAGGGCGACCCGAGCGCGCTGATCACCAGCCCGTTCGCCGCGATCGTCTACACCCTGCTCCTCGTCTTCCTGGCTGCCGGCGTGTACGTCAAGCGCCGGCAGGCGCGGGTCGAGGCGGAGCTCGGCGAGGCCCGGTCCGAACCCGTGACGTCAGAAGGGAACCGCTCGTGACCATCGTGGTCGGATACGTGCCCAAGCCGGAGGGGCGTGCGGCCTTGCGCGCCGCGGTGGAGGAGGCGGACCTGCGCAACCAGCCGCTGCACGTGCTCAACACGTCGCGGGGGGACGCCTACGTCGACCCGTCCTACGCGACCGCCGAGGACCTGGCGGAGGTCCGGCGGCTGCTCGAGGAGTCCGGCGTCCCCTTCGAGCTCGAGCAGCACGTCGGGGGCCGGGACGGCGCGCAGGAGGTGGTGGCGGCGGCCGAGCGCCTCGGCGCCTCGCTGATCGTCATCGGCCTCCGGCGGCGGTCGCCGACGGGCAAGCTGCTGTTCGGATCCGACGCGCAGCGGATCCTGCTGGACGCCGAGTGCCAGGTGCTGGCCGTCAAGGCGGCGGAGGCCGACGGCGCCGGGTGAGGCCCGGTCGCTCAGGGCCGGTCGCTCAGGGCGGGTGGCTCAGGGCGGGTGGCTCAGCGGCGGCGCAGGACCCGGGCCAGCCGGTGGGTCCGGCCCGCGGTGAGCTCGGCGGCGGTCGCCGGGGCCGGCTCCTCCGGTTCCGGGGCCGCCGCCGCCGCGCGTTCGTGCAGGCGGGCGCGCACGTCGTCGGGGGTGTAGGCGCGGCGCTGCCGCTCGTCGCGGGCGAGCACCACACCGCCGGCGGTGACTCCCGCGAGGCCGGCCAGTCCGAGCAGCTTCCAGAGGCGCACGTCCGTAACGTAGCCGCCCGTGCCCGATCTCTCCCTGGACGCCGCGGTCGACCTGACCCGCACCGGTGACGTCTGGGTCTTCCGCGGACCCTCCCTCGCCGACCGCGCGATCCGTGCGCTCACCAACGCGCCGGTGAACCACGTCGGCATGGCCGTCGTCCTGGAGGACCTGCCCCCGCTGCTGTGGCACGCCGAGCTCGGGAAGTCGCTGCCCGACGCGTGGAGCGGCGCGCACCAGCGCGGCGTCCAGCTGCACGACCTGCGCGACGCGGTGCTCACCTGGCGGCAGCGCTACGGCCAGCGGGCGTGGCTGCGCCAGCTGGTCGGCCCGGCCGAGGACGGCGGGGTGACCCCGGCCATGGAGGACGCCGTGCTGCGCACCATCGCCCGGCTCGACGGGCGGCCGTTCCCGACCACCCGCGGACTCGCGCGCGGCTGGGTCAACGGCCGGCTGCGGCGGCGGACCGCCGCGGAGACCGTGTTCTGCGCGGAACTGGTCGCGGCCACCTACACGGCCATGGGGCTGCTGCCCGACGACCGCCCGCTCAACGCCTACGACCCCGGCAGCTTCTGGTCCGGCGACGACCTCGAGCTGCTGCAGGACGCCCGGCTCGGACCGGAGATCCCGGTGGACGTCCCGGCCGGCTGACCCGGACCGGTCACCGCTCCCGGCGCACCCGGTAGGTGCTCTGCACCATGCCGCCGGCGAAGGAGCGGGTGGCCACGTGCTCCAGCGGGACGTCGGCCGGCAGCTCGCCGAACGGCGTGTGCCCCGTCCCGATCAGCACCGGCACCCGCGAGAGCGTGAGGTCGGCGATCAGCCCGGCGCGGAGGAAGGCGTGCACCGTGCGGCCGCCGTCGACGTAGACCCGGCGGTACCCGGCCTCGTCCAGCGCCCGCACCGCCTCGTCGAAGGAGCGGTGCACGGTGGCGCGCGGATCGGCGCCGGGCTCCAGCGTCGTGCTCAGCACGTGCACCGGCCGGCCCTGGTAGGGCCACTCGGCGAACGGTGCGATGACCTCGTAGGTCGACCGGCCCATGACCAGGGCGTCGACGCCGGAGACGAACTCGCCGAACCCGAAGTCGCCGCCGCCCCCGTCGTCCGGCGGACCGACGGCGTCGTCGCCGCCGGTGAGCCAGGAGATGTCGTGGTCGAGCCGGGCGATGAACCCGTCGACGCTCATGCCGAGGAAGACCGAACCGGTGAAGGACACGTCCATGCCGGCAGGGTGCCGCACCGGTACGACAGGTGGGCCGCTCCCGAAGCTGTTCCCCGGACAGTCGGACTCTGCCCATCCCGGCTGGGCAGAGTCGGACTGTCCGCAGAGCACCTCAGGCGGCGGCGCGGGCCGCCGTCCCGCCGAGGTGCAGGACCGTGTCGCCGGGGCGCTCCAGCTCGTCGTGGGTGACGCAGACGACCACCCGGCCGGCCAGGGCCGCGCGCAGGTCGCGCACCAGCGCCGCGGCCGTCGGGGCGTCGAGGTGGGCGGTCGGCTCGTCGAGCAGGACGACGTCCCGGTCGGCCAGCAGGGCGCGGGCGGCGGCCAGCCGCCGGCGCTCGCCACCCGAGAGCGCCGTGCCGCCGGCGCCGACGGGGGTGTCCAGCCCGTCGGGCAGCGTGGCGAGCAGGCCGCTCAGCCCGGTCGCGGCGAGGGCCGCGCGCATCCGCGCCTCCCCGGCCGGGCCGGCGAACTCGCCCCGCGGCGCCGCCATGGCGAGGTTGGCCCGGATGGAGGAGGCGAACACGTGGGCCTCCTGCGGCAGCCAGGCCAGGCGGGCGCGCAGGTCGTCGCCGGGGATCCGGTCCGTGGCGACGTCGTCGACCGTGTACCTGCCGCCGCGGGGCCGCAGCGCGGCCATGAGCACCGCCAGGAAGGTGGACTTGCCCGTTCCCGACGGCCCGCGCACGACCAGCCAGCCCTCGCCGGCCTCCGCCCGCGCGGCCACGCCGCGCAGCACGTCGGGCCCGCCCGGCCAGCCCGCGACGAGGCCCTGGGTGCGCAGCACGGAGACGCCGGCGGGCGCCGGCAGCGGCTCGGCCGGGTCGGCGGCGACCGGGGCGGTGAGCACGGCGTCGAGGCGGGCCCGCGCGTCGGCGAGCGCTCCCCGCCGCTGGAGTGCGGCCACGAGCCCGGTCAGCGGCTCGACGAGGGCCAGCGGCGCGAGCGCGACGACGGCGAGCACCGGCCCGGACAGGTCGCCGGCGGCGGCCGCCGCGGTACCGAGCACCGCGGCCAGGCCCGTGCCGAGGACGACCAGGCCGTCGCCCAGGGCGGCGGCCCGGTCGCGGGTGCCGGCGGTGACCGCCTGGCGGGCGGCGAGCGCGGCGAGGTCGTCGGCGGCCCGGCCGGCCAGCCCGTGCGCCCGCAGGTCGGGCAGCCCCTCGAGGGTGGTGCTGGTCTCCCGCAGCGCCGTGATCCGCAGCGTGCTCTCCGCGCGCGCCGCACCGGCGTCCACCCCGCGGTGCACGAGGAGGACGGCGCCCGCGGTGAGGGCCAGCACCGCGGCCACCACGGCGGCGGCAGCGGGGTCGATCAGCGCGAGCACCGCGACGGTGAGCGTGGGCACCGTGGCGGCGACCAGCAGCGGCGGGCGCACCCGCACGGTGAGGTCCTGCACCACGCCGACGTCGCCGATCACCCGCGCCAGCGCCGATCCCGGGGTCCGGTCGGCGGCCACGCCCTGCGCGGCGAGTGCCCGCCAGACCCGCACCCGCAGGTCGGCGGCCTGCCGCAGCGCGGCGTCGTGCGCGGTCATGCGCTCCAGCCAGCGCAGCAGCGCCCGGCCCAGACCGAAGAAGCGCACGCCCACGATGGCGACCATCAGGGTGAGCACCGGCGGCATCTCCGCCGCGCGCACGATGAGCCAGCCCGAGACCGCGGTCAGCGCGACCCCCGCGGCCGAGGACAGCGACCCGGCGGCCACCGCCCGCCGCAGCGCGCGGCGGATCGCGGTGCCGGTCTGCTCGGCCGGGCGCTCGGCGGCCCCGGGGACGACCGCCGTCGCCGAGGTGGGTGCGGCGGACCGGGCGGCCGGGGTCGGGGGCGCGGGCGCGGCGAGGGGTGCCCGAGCCGCCGCGGGCGGGGAGGGGAGGTCGACGGTGCGGTCGGCGAGCTCGGCGAGGACCGGGTCGTGGGTGACCAGCAGGACGGTGACGGTGCCCCGCAGGGTGGCCAGGACCGCGGCCACCAGCCCGCGCGCGTCGTCGTCCAGGTGGGCGGTCGGCTCGTCGAGCAGCAGCAGCCGGGCGCCGCGGCGGATCCGCACCAGGGCCCGGGCGAGCGCCACCCGCTGCAGCTCGCCGGGGGACAGGGACTCCGGCGAGCGCCCGGCCAGGGAACCGGCCTCGACCCGGCCCAGCGCCTCGATGACGAAGGCCTCGGCGGCGATCTCGTCCAGCCCCGGCTCCGCGGCCGCGTGCCGGCGCAGCTCGTCGGCGACGGTGGCGCCCGTCGTGCGCGGGAACTGCGGCACCACCGCCACCGCGCCCACCCCGGTCACCGAACCGCCGACCACGGCCGCCGGGTCGGTCAGGCCGGCCAGCGCCGCCAGCAGCGTGGACTTGCCCGAGCCGCTGGCGCCGCGCAGGGCGACGAGCTCCCCGGGGCGGACGACCAGGTCGGTGGGCGGCAGCGCAGCCGTGGCGCGGCCGGGGTAGGAGACGGTCAGCCCGGTGACGGCGACGTCGGCGCCGCGGGGGTCGTCGTCGACCGGGGGCGCGGCGGACGTGGCTCCGGCGGGCGCGGCGAGCACGGCCCGGGCCTCGGCGGCGGCGAGCGCGGCGTCCTCGGCCGCGTGGTGGGCCGCCCCGAGGGCGCGCAGCGGGGCGAACGCCTCCGGTGCGAGCAGCAGCGCGGTGAGCCCCAGGCCCAGGGCCAGGTGGCCTTCGATCAGGCGCAGCCCGACCGTGACCGCGACCAGGGCGACCGACAGGGTGGCGATGAGCTCGAGGACCAGCGCGGAGAGGAAGGCGGTCCGCAGCGTGGTCAGGGTCCGGGTGCGGTGGGCCTCGCCGAGGGCGGCCAGCGCCGCGGTCTGCTCGGCCGCCCGCCCCAGCCCGACCAGGACGGGCAGGCCCCGCACCAGCTCGGCGACGTGCGCGGCGATGCGGTCCAGCGCCCGCGCGGAGTCCGCCGTCGCGGCCTGCGTGTGCTTGCCGACCAGGACCATGAACAGCGGTACGAGCGGCAGGGTGATCCCCACCAGCACGGCCGAGAGCAGGTCGGTCCAGGCCAGGACCAGCAGGAGGGCCGGCGGGACGACGATCGTCTGCCCCAGCGCCGGCAGGTAGGAGGCCAGGGCCGGCCCGAGGTCGTGCAGCCGGGTGGTGGCCAGCACCGCGGCCGGAGCCGGGCCACCGGCCGCGGCCACGGCGGCGGGGGAGGACGCCAGGCGGTCGAGCAGGTCACGGCGGAGCCGGTCCTCGGCCCGGCGGGCGTCGCGGGCCGCGAGCGCCTCGCCGGCGCCCGCGGCCCCGGCGCGCAGCGCGACCCCCGCCGCCGCGAGCAGCAGCGGGAGCGTCGGCGCGCCGTCGGCCAGCCCGCTCGCGCGGGCGACCGCGTGGGCGAGGCCGGCGGCCAGGAGCACCAGCCCGGCGGTCTGGCCCAGCGCGGCCAGGGCCGCGCGCACCAGCGCACCGGTCAGCCCCGGCACCCCGGCGAGCGCACCCAGCGGCCCCCGCCCCGCGTCCGCGGTCCTGCTCATCGCAGTTCCTCTTCTCAGACCGTGGCCGGAGCGCTGTCGCGGGGCTCCTCGTGCACCGGCTCGGCGGTCAGCCGCTTCCGGAACACCCAGTAGGTCCAGGCCTGGTAGCAGAGCACCACCGGCAGGCCGACCGCGGCGGCCCAGGTCATCACCGTGAGGGTGTAGTCGCTGACCGAGGCGTCGGCGATGGTCAGGTCGAAGGCACGGTCCACCGTCGAGGGGACGACGACCGGGTACGCGGCGCCGAAGAGGGTGGCGGCCGACGCGACGAGCATGGCGCCCCAGGCGGCGAAGGCCTGGCCCTCGCGCCCGAGCCGGATCCGTACCCAGGCGACCAGCACGGCGAGCGCCGCGACGACCCACAGCGCCCCGGTGAGCGTGGTGCCGTACCGCAGGTGCACCAGGCCGGCCCAGGCCAGCAGCGGCAGCGCGCCGACCGGCGCCCAGCGGACGGCGAAGGCCCGGGCCCGCTCCCGCACGTCGCCGTCGACCTTGAGGGACAGGAACAGCGCGCCGTGCACGACGGAGAACCCGAGCACCGCGACGGCGCCCAGCAGGGCCGGCCAGCCCACCCCGGAGAAGGCGCCGCCGACCCGGTTGCCGTCGCCGTCGATGGGCAGGCCGAGGGTGGTGGCACCCAGCGCGGCGCCGACGCCGAGCGCGGCGATCAGCGAGCCGACGGTGATCACGTGGGTCCAGGTGCTGTCCCACTGCGCGGTGTGGTGCGAGTGCCGCCACTCGAAGGCGACGGCCCGGATGATCAGGCCGAAGAGCACCAGCACGAACGGCAGGTACAGGGCGGGCAGCCAGGAGGCGTACCAGCCCGGGAAGGCGGCGAACACCGCGCCGGCGGCGGTGATCAGCCACACCTCGTTGCCGTCCCACAGCGGGCCGATGCTGCGCAGCATCAGGTGCCGGTCGGCGGTGCGGCGGCCGAGCACGGGCAGCAGGGCGGCGACGCCGAAGTCGAAGCCCTCGAGCAGGAGGAAACCGGTCCAGAGCACCGCGACCGCGGCGAACCAGAGCGTCTGCAGGTCCATGGCTGTGCTTCTTCCCGGGGCTCAGTAGGCGAAGGAGAGGACGTCGTCGCGGTCGCGGCGCGGGGGGCCGTCGGCGCCACCGGGGACGTCGTCGTCGGGACCGCCCTCGGGGGTGAGCCCCGGGACGGGAGCGCCGTCACCGGTGGTCACGCCGGCGCGGACGAAGCGGCCGATCAGCCACAGCTCCACCACGGCCAGCGCGCCGTAGACCAGCGTCAGCCCGATCAGCGACGTCCAGACCTCGGTGGCGGTGACCCCGGGGGAGACGGCCTGGGCGGTGAAGAAGTAGACCTGCTCGTCGACCGGGACGTCCGGGTTCGGGTAGACGACGAAGGGCTGGCGGCCCATCTCGGTGAAGATCCAGCCGGTCGAGTTGGCCACGAACGGGGCGGCGACGGCCAGCAGCGATCCGTACACGCCGATGCGGGAGACCGGCACCCGGCCGCGGCGGGTGGCCCACAGGGCGTAGGCGGCGACCCCCGCCGAGACCGCGCCCATGCCGATCATCAGCCGGAAGCTCCAGTAGGTGACCGAGAGGACCGGGGTGTAGTCGATCGGCTCGCCGGCCTTGTTCCCGAACGACGGGTCGTCGGGGTAGGTGGCGCCGTAGACCTCGGAGTAGGCCGCCTGCAGGTCGTTGACGCCGGGGACGGCGGTCGAGAAATCGCCGTGGGCCAGGTAGCTGAGGATGTAGGGGACCGTGATCGAGTGGACGTCGTCGCACTCGTTCGACCCCAGCTTGCCCCAGGCGAAGATCGAGAAGGACGCCGGCGCCTCGGTCTCGCACAGCGCCTCGGCGGAGCTCATCTTCAGCGGCTGCTGCTGGTACATCAGCTTGCCCTGCCAGTCACCGGTGAGGGCCACGAGCACGAACGCGGCGAGCGACACCCAGCCGCCCAGGCGCACCGACCGGCGCCACACGCCGTGGTCCGGGTCGGTCGTCGAGCGCTGCTCCAGCGTGCGCTTCCGCAGGTGCCAGAGGCCGATGCCGACGAGCAGGGCGCCGGCGACCATCAGCGCGGCCACGATCGCGTGGCTGAAGGCGGCGAGCGCGGTGTTGTTGGTCAGCACCGCGACGAAGTCGACCTGCAGCGGGCGGCCCGTGGCGTCGTCGGTCACGACGCCGACCGGGTGCTGCATCCACGAGTTCGCAGCGATGATGAAGTACGCGCTCACGATCGAGCCGATCACCGCGGCCCACAGCGCGGCCAGGTGCACCTTCTTGGGGATCCGGCCCCAGCCGAAGATCCACAGGCCCAGGAAGGTGGACTCGAGGAAGAACGCCAGCAGCGCCTCGAGGGCCAGCAGCGAGCCGAAGACGTCGCCGACGAAGCGGGAGTACTCGCTCCAGGCCAGGCCGAACTGGAACTCCTGAACGAGGCCGGTGGCCACGCCCAGGACGAAGTTGATCAGGTAGATGCGGCCCCAGAAGCGGGTCATCCGCAGCCACTCGGGCTTGTCCGTGCGCACCCACATCGTGTGCATGACGGCGACCAGCACACCCAGACCGATGGTCAGCGGGACCATCAGGAAGTGGTAGACGGTCGTGATCCCGAACTGCCAGCGCGCCACGTCCAGGACGTCCACGGCACCTGTCCCCTCGTCGTCGAGGTCGACGTACTATCGACACGTTCTTTCTACGCCTTGTAGAAGTCCTTTTCTACGACACGTAGAAGAGTGTGGTGTGATCTGCGGGACAGGAGGACCGATGGCGTCGCTGGGAGAGCTCGAGCGCGCGGTCATGGAGCGGCTCTGGGCCGCCGACGGGCCGGTGGCCGCGACGCGGCTCCGCGACGAGCTGGCCGGACGGGGGGTCGCGCTGACCACCGTGCACACGGTGCTGACCCGGCTCGAGCAGAAGGGCTTCGTCGTCCACGACGACGCCCGGCCCCGCCGGTTCTCCGCCCGCGCCAGCCGCGAGGACCACGCCGCAGAGCTCATGCACGAGGTGCTGGGGCAGGCCGCCGACCGGCAAGCGGTACTCGCCCGCTTCGTGGGCAGCGTCAACGACGAGGAGGCCCGCCTGCTGGGGGAGCTCCTGGCAGAGGCCCGCGCCCGCGACGGCGTCTGAGCGGGCGCTCGTGCTCCCCGCCACCGCCGGCGCCCTCGCCGTGCTGGCCGCGCTGCTGGCGTGGCCGGTCCCGGCGCTGCTCGCCCGCGCCCGCTGGCCCGGGCGGGACCCGCTGGTGGCGCTGCTGTGCTGGCAGGCCATCGGCCTGGCCGGCGGGCTGTCCATCATCGGCGCCCTGCTGGTGCACGGCCTGGCGCCGTGGGGTCACTCGCTGCCCGAGGCGGCGTGGTCGGTGCTCACCGGGCACTCGGCCACCGACCCGGTGCGCGGCGACCACTGGGTGACCCTCACCCTCGCCGGGGTGCTGGCCTCGGAGCTGGTCGGCGTCCTCGTGCTGTCCTGGGTCCGGATCACCCGGACCCGCCGCCGGCACCGCGAGCTGCTGGAGCTGGTGGTGCAGCCGGCGCCGCAGCCGGACACCCGGCTGCTCGAGCACCCGGCCCCGGTCGCCTTCTGCATCCCCGGCGCCCGGCCGCTGCTGGTGCTCTCGTCGGGGATGGTCGCCGAGCTGGACGAGGAGCAGCTCGCCGCCGTCGTCGCGCACGAGCGGGCGCACCTGGGGGAGCGGCACCACCTGCTGCTGCTGCCGTTCGTGGCCTGGAAGGCCGCGCTGCCGGTGCTGCCGGCGGCCGAGCGCGCCCACGGTGCGGTCCGCGAGCTGGTCGAGATGCGGGCCGACGACGTCGCGCTGACCTCGCTGCACGGCGCCGCCCCGCGGCGCACCCTCGCTGAGGCGATCGTCGCGGCCGCAGGCGGTGCGGGCAGCGGGGGAGTGCCCACCGGCGCGCTGGCGGTGTCCGGCGCCGGCGTCCGGGCGCGCGTGGTGCGGCTGCTGGAACCCGCCGACCCGCTGCCGGCCGCCGCCCGCTCGGCCGCGCTGGCCGCGGCCGTCCTGCTGCTGCTCCTGCCGACGGCGCTGCTCCTGCTACCGGCGCTGTGAGTCCGCCAGCAGCTGCGCGGCGAGCGCCGAGACCGCCGCGAACCCGCCGCTGACCAGCGCGGCCCGGCGGTAGCGGGGGAGCGCCAGCACCGGGAGCATGCTCGCCGCGTGCAGCCCGTCCGCCGCGGCGGACAGGCGCAACGCGGCGGGTCCCGGTGAGACGAGCACCGCGACGTGCTGGGCGACCAGCCGCGCGCCGAGCACCCGGGCCACCCACAGCCGGCGGCGCGGGTAGCGCGGCGCCAGCCGACCGGCGAGCGTGGCCGGGCGCGTGGCCAGGGTCAGCCCGGCGGCCAGGCCGACGCCGGACAGGACGCGGGCGGCCGATCGCCGGCCATGGTCGAGGGTGGTACTCAGCGGAACGCCTCCGAGGGGGAACAGGTATCCGGGCGCAGTCGGACCCTGCCCGTTCCAGCTGGGCGGAGTCCGACTGTGCGCAGGGGTACCCCGGCCGGTCCGGTGCACGCACCGAGGTCGGCCGCCACCGTCGGTCAGCTGCGGTCCGCCGGCTCGGCCGGAGCGGGCGCCGGGCGGCCGGAGGGGACCGGGAGGGTCGCGTCCCGGTTCTCCGGCAGCGGGGCGAACCCGCGCAGCCGCAGGCTGTTGGAGACGACGAAGACCGAGCTGAACGCCATGGCTGCGCCGGCGATCATCGGGTTGAGCAGCCCGGCGGCGGCCAGCGGGAGGGCGGCCACGTTGTAGGCGAACGCCCAGAACAGGTTGCCCTTGATGGTGGACAGCGTCCGGCGGGAGAGCCGGATCGCGTCCGCGGCGGCCCGCAGGTCACCGCGCACCAGGGTCAGGTCGCTGGCCTGGATCGCGACGTCTGTGCCGGTGCCCATGGCCAGCCCGAGGTCGGCCTGCGCCAGCGCCGGCGCGTCGTTGACGCCGTCGCCCACCATCGCCACCGTGCGGCCCTCCTCCTGCAGCCGGCGGACGACGTCCACCTTGTCCTGGGGCAGCACCTCGGCGATCACCTCGTCGATGCCCACCTGGGCGGCGACCGCCCGCGCGGCCGGCTCGTTGTCGCCGGTGAGCAGGATCGGGGTCAGCCCGAGTTCGCGCAGCTGGGCGACGGCCCGCGCGGAGGTGTCCTTGACCGCGTCGGCGACCACGAGCACGCCGCGGGCCGCGCCGTCCCAGCCGACCGCGATCGCGGTGCGGCCGGCGCTCTCGGCCCCGGTGACGACCCGGTCCAGCTCGGCGGGCAGCGGCATCGCCCAGTCGGCCAGCAGCCGTCGCCGGCCGACGACGACCGCGGCGCCCTCGACCACGCCCTGCACGCCGAGCCCCTCGACGTTGGCGAAGTCGGCCACCGCCGGGAGCGTGCCGGTGCGCTCGGTCGCGCCCCGGGCGACGGCCTGCGCGATCGGGTGCTCCGACGCCGACTCCAGCGCCCCGGCCAGCCGCAGCACGTGGTCGGCGTCCTCCCCGGCGGCGGGGACGACGTCCAGCAGGGTCATCCGGCCGGTCGTGACCGTGCCGGTCTTGTCCAGGACGACGGTGTCCACGCGGCGGGTGGACTCCAGGACCTCCGGGCCCTTGATCAGGATGCCGAGCTGGGCGCCGCGGCCGGTGCCGACCATCAGCGCGGTCGGCGTGGCCAGGCCCAGCGCACACGGGCAGGCGATGATCAGCACCGCGACCGCGGCGGTGAACGCGGCCGGCACCCCCGCGCCGGTCCCGATCCAGAAGCCGAGCGTGGCCACGGCGAGGGCGAGCACGACCGGCACGAAGACGCCGGAGATCCGGTCGGCGAGGCGCTGCACCTCGGCCTTGCCGTTCTGCGCGTCCTCGACCAGCCGCGCCATCTGGGCCAGCTGGGTGTCGCTGCCGACGCGGGTGGCGCGGACGACCAGCCGGCCACCGGCGTTGACGGTGCCACCGGTGACGGCGTCCCCGGGGCGGACCTCCACGGGCACCGACTCGCCGGTCAGCATCGACGCGTCGACGGCGGAGGAACCCTCGGTCACCTCGCCGTCGGCGGCGATCTTCTCGCCCGGGCGGACGACGAACAGGTCCCCGGCGCCCAGCTCGGCGACCGGGACGCGTCGCTCCGTGCCGCCGCGCAGCACCGCGACGTCCTTGGCGCCGAGCTCGAGCAGCGCGCGCAGCGCCGCCCCGGCGCGCCGCTTGGACCGGGCCTCGAACCAGCGGCCGGCGAGGATGAACGTCGTCACCCCGGCGGCGGCCTCGAGGTAGATGTTGGCGCTGCCGTCGGTGCGGGCGATGGTGAGCTCGAACGGGTGGGTCATGCCGGGGATGCCGGCGGTGCCCCAGAACAGCGCGTACAGCGACCAGCCGAAGGCGGCGAGCGTGCCCAGCGACACCAGCGTGTCCATGGTGGCCGCCCCGTGCCGCAGGTTGGTCCAGGCGGCCCGGTGGAAGGGCAGGCCGCCCCACACGACGACCGGCGCGGCGAGGGTCAGCGAGAGCCACTGCCAGTACTCGAACTGCAGCGCCGGGACCATGGCCAGCGCGATCACCGGCACGCTGAGCAGGGTGGAGACGACCAGCCGAGTGCGCAGCGCGCGCACCGGCGCGTCGGCCGGGTCCGCGTCCGCCTCCGCGGCGAGCTCCGGCCGCGGGGGCTCGGGCAGGCGGGCGCTGTAGCCGGTCTGCTCCACCGTGGCGATCAGGTCGTCGGTGCTGACGCCGTCGGCGTAGCTGACCTTCGCCTTCTCGGTGGCGTAGTTGACGGTGGCGGTGACGCCGTCGAGCTTGTTCAGCTTCTTCTCGACGCGGTTGGCGCACGACGCGCAGGTCATGCCGCCGATGAGCAGCTCGACGTCGCTCGTGGCGCTGCCGGGGGCGGTGGTCATGAGTGCTCCTGGGGGTCCTCGGCGGTCACCGTGAACGCGGCCGTGTGCACGGCGTCGCCGTGCCGGAAGTCGAGGAACAGCCGGTAGGTGCCCGTCGTGGGGGCGGTGGTGACGAACGGGACGTGCGGCCCCGGGGCGGCCGTGGTGCCCTCGTGCTCGGCCGGGTGCACGTGGAGGTAGGCGAGGTCGCCGTCGCGCAGCGCCACCAGGTGCCCGTAGGCGCCGAGGTAGGGCTGGAGGTCGGTGACCGGGACGCCGTCGCGGCTCACGCTCAGCGTCAGCTCCGACTCCTGGCCCGGCACCAGCTCGCCGGTCAGGACGACGGTGTAGCCGTCCACCTCCGCGACGGCCGACGGTGCCGGCAGGGGTTCGGGGGAGTAGCTGCCGGGGACGGCGAGGTCCGCACCGAGCACGCGGTCCGTGCCGTCGGCCGCGGCGGTGAAGTCGGCGAACAGCCGCCAGCTGCCCGGCTCGAGCGCCAGGGGAGCCCGCCAGACGCCGTCGTCCCCGAGCTCGGGGTGCACGTGCTGGTAGCCGCTGAGGTCGCGGCGGACGGCGACCAGGTGGAGGTCGACGCCGTGTTCGGTCTCGTACGCGGTCACCGGGGAGCCGTCGGGCCCCAGGACGGTGAACGCGACCGGGGTGGCCGAGCCTGCCGGGGCGGTGCCGTCGGCCAGGGCGAGGGTGTAGCCGTCCTCGGTCACCTGGAGCCCGCCCGGCGCGGGGGCGGCGGCGTCGGAGCCGCCGTCCCCGTGGCCGGTTCCGGTCGCGGCGTGGCCGGCATCGGCGGTCCCGGCGGTCTCCTCGGCCGGGCCGATCGGGCCGACCGCGGATCCCACGCCGACCGCGGCGCCGAAGACGGCGACCAGGCCGACGGCGAACGCGGCGATCTTCGTGGGGGTGTTCATGGCGCCGGCCGCGTCAGCGGCCGCTCACCTCGTATCCGGCTTCCTCGACGGCGGCGCGGACGGCGGACTCGTCGACCGGCTGCTCGCTGGTGACGGTCAGCCCGCCGGTGGCCAGGTCGACGTCGACCCCGGTCACGCCCGGCACCTGCGAGACCTCCTCGGTCACCGAGTTGACGCAGTGGCCGCAGGTCATGCCGGTCACGGTGTAGTTGGCGGTGGTGGTGCTCACGGGGGATTCCTCTCGGGACGTGCGGATGATCAGGAGCGGACGAGGCGGGCGATGGCCTCGGTGGCCTCGCGGACCTTCTCCTCGGCCTCGCGGCCGCCGGCCCGGGCGGCGTCGACGACGCAGTGGCTCAGGTGCTCCTCGAGCAGCCCCAGCGAGACCGCCTGCAGTGCCTTCGTCATTGCCGAGACCTGGGTGAGGATGTCGATGCAGTACTTCTCGTCCTCCACCATGCGCTGCAGGCCGCGGGCCTGCCCCTCGATCCGGCGCAGCCGCTTGAGGTAGTCGTCCTTGCGGTGGATGTAGCCGTGCGCGTGGTCGTGGGCGGCGCAACCGCCGTCGGTCGTCTCCACGTCGTCCTCCTGTCGGCACCGCGGGTGCGGCGTCGCCAAGAACCATACCCCCCTAGGGTTACTCGTCAAGGGGGCCGGCGCGGTCCCGCAGCCGGTCCAGGTCGGCCCGCACGGAGGCGAGCTCGTCCTGCAGTCCGACGATGACCTCGGCCGAGGCGACGGGGTGGCCGTCGTCGAGCAGTACCCGCATCCGCGCGGCCAGCACCAGCTGGCGGCGGGAGTAGCGGCGGTGCCCACCGGGGGAGCGGTGCGGCCGGAGGACCCCGGAGCTGTCCAGGCTGCGCAGGAAGGCGGCCTGCACGCCGAGCAGCTCCGCGGCCTGGCTCATGGTCATCGCCGGGTACTCGGGGTCGTCGAGCCGGCGCAGCGGGTCCGCGGGGTCGGGCGTCATCGCGCGCCTCCTGGGTCGGGGCGCCGTCGCGGGCGCCGGACGGCACAGGGGCCGGGCCCTGACGGGCCCGGCCCCTGTGGTGGTGCCGGTCGGGTGCCGATCAGCTCTCGACCGCCCGCTGCTCGCCCTCGATGGTGCGCGCCTCGACGGCCGCCGGTGCGTCGGCCCGGGTCACGGAGATCTTCCGCGCCTTCGCCTTCTCGGCGACGGGGATGCTGAGGGTGAGCACGCCGTCGTGGTAGCTGGCCTCGAGCCGGTCGGTGTCGAGGCTGCGACCGAGCACCAACTGCCGGGTGTAGCTGCCGAACGGGCGCTCGGCGATCGTCCACTCCGCGTTCTCCAGCTGGGGGACCGAGCGCTCGGCGGTGACGGTGAGGGTGTTGCCCTCGATCGACAGGTCGATCGAGCCCGGGTCCACCCCCGGCAGGTCGAAGTGGGCGACGAAGTTGTCACCGACCCGGTAGGCGTCCATCGGCATCCCCGACAGCGGGCGCGCGGTGGTGGCGCCCGGGCGGCCGGTGAGCTGGTCCAGCGCCCGGAAGGCGGCGGACGTGGCGGCGAACGGGTCGTAAGCGGTCAGCATCATGGCTGGAACCTCCTGGACGGTCGATCTGGTGTTCGCTGCCCGAGGTAGAACCTCTAGTGGCGACTAGAGATTACCTCGGTCATGCGTACCGGTAAACGTCTGCGCGGCTGAAATGTTCCCGGATGTCCGGGCGGGGGATCCCGGGCCCCGGTGCCCCTACGGGTGCGTGAACGGGTGCGTCCCGGGGCAGGACGGTCCCGTGGACGAGACGACCGGCACCACGCCCCAGGACCCGCACCGGGACGGACCGGCCGCCGAGCCGGCCGTCTCGCACACGGTGGAGGGGACGACCGCCCGGCTCACCGTCGGGGGCGAGCTGACCGAGACCGCCCGCCGCCCGCTCGTGCGGACCATGACCGATCTGCTGCTCACCGAGCACGCGCTGCGCCGGGTGGAGCTGGACCTCCGGGAGGTTCCCTTCATGAACTCCGCGGGGCTGGCCGTGCTGGTGCAACTGCAGAAGCTGTGCGTCCCGCGGGCCATCGACACCGCGCTGGTGGACCCGCCGCCCTCGGTGGCCCGCCCGCTGCAGCTCACCGGGCTGTGGCACCGGTTCACCGTCGTCGACGCCGGCGGTGCGGTCTCTGCCGAGGCGACGCCCGAGGGTGGGCCCGGCTCGCGGGGCACCGAGCACTCCTGATCCGGTGTCGGGCGCTGCCGGGGAAGGGGCGGGCTCCTAGCCTGACCGGGTGTCATCGCCCCATGCCCACAGCCACGCCCCTGATCCGGACGCGCCTCCGCCCACCGAGGAGGCGCTCGCCCGCCGGCGGCGCGCCGTGTGGCTCATGCTGCTGCTCCTGGTGCCCGTCGGCCTGGCCACGGTGATCGGCCTGGTCGCCCTCTGGCCCGGCGGCGAGCCGACCCGTGCGCAGGAGGTGGTGGCCAGCTACCTGCCGCCGGGCACCACCTACCCGGACGCGCGGGTGGTCTCGGTGGAGGAGTTCGAGTGCGGGGACGCCGCGGGGCAGCCGGTCACCTGCGCCAACGCCGTCGTGGAGGTCCTCGACGGGGACGGTGCCGGCGACTTCACGCAGATCGAGCTCTCGTCCGACGTCGTCGCCAACGGGATCGCGGAGGGCGACACGCTGGTGCTCACCCGGGACGCCGGCGCCGAGGACGGGCCGACCTACCAGTTCTGGGACTACGAACGCGACGTCCCGATCCTCACGCTGGCGATCCTGTTCGCCGTCGTCGTGGGGCTGGTGGCCCGCCTCCGCGGCCTGGCCTCGCTCGTCGGGCTCGCGTTCGCCTTCTTCGTGCTGATCCAGTTCGTGCTGCCCGGGTTGCTCTCCGAGAGGTCGCCGGTGCTGGTCAGCCTGGTCGGCTCCGCGGCGATCATGTTCGTCGTCCTCTACCTGGCGCACGGCTTCTCCGCCCGCACCACGACGGCGCTGGTCGGCACGCTCTTCGGGCTGTCCCTCGTCGCCGTCCTCGGGTCGCTCTCCGTGGCCGCCGCGCGCCTCACCGGACTCACCAGCGAGGAGACGACGACGCTCAACAACTTCGATCCGACGCTCGACTTCTCGGGCCTGGTGCTCGCCGGGATCGTGGTCGCCGGCCTGGGTGTGCTCAACGACGTCACCATCACCCAGGCGTCGGCGATCTGGCAGCTGCACGAGGTGGATGCGTCGATGACCTGGCGGGAGCTGTACACCCGGGGGATGTCGGTGGGGCGGGACCACATCGCGTCGACCGTCTACACGATCGTCTTCGCCTACGCCGGCGCCGCGCTCCCGCTGCTGCTGCTCTTCGAGCTCTACGACCAGCCCTGGCAGGTGATCGTGACCAGCTCGGCGCTGGCCGAGGAGGTCATCCGGACGATGGTCGGGGCCATCGCGCTGGTCCTCGCCGTGCCGGTGACCACGGCCGCCGGCGCCTTCTTCGCGAAGGCCGCCGACACGCAGGCCGGCACCGCCACCGAGCGCGGGATGACCGCGCTGCGCACCCGGCTCGCCCGATGAGCGAGGCTGGAGCCGTGACCGACCTGCTCGCCGCCGCCTCCGCCGCCCCGGGCTTCATGCCCGACGACGAGGGGCGCGCCCTGTACGAGGCCGCGCGCGCCGTCGCCGTCCCCGGGCCGCTGCTGGAGGTGGGCAGCTGGATGGGGCGGTCCGCGCTCTACCTGGCCGCGGCCGCGCGGGAGACCGGCCGGCAGGTGATGACCGTCGACCACCACCGTGGGTCGGAGGAGCACCAGCCGGGCTGGGAGTACCACGACCCGTCGCTGGTCGACCCCGCAGTCGGCCGGATCGACACACTGCCGCGGTTCCGCCGCACCATCGCCGAGGCCGGCGCCGAGGACGTCGTCATCGCCGTCGTCACCCGGTCGGAGACGCTCGCCCCGCTGTGGAGCACCCCGCTGGCGCTGCTGTTCCTCGACGGCAGCCACACCGAGGAGTCCGCGCGCCGCGACCAGGACGCGTGGGTGGCGAAGCTCGCCGTCGGCGGCACGCTGGCCATCCACGACGTCTTCCCCGACCCGGCCGACGGCGGGCAGGCCCCCTACGGCGTCTACACCCGGGTGCTGGCGTCCGGGGAGTTCACGGAGCTGCCCGGCACCGGCTCGCTGCGGCTGCTGCGCCGTGACCGCTGATCCGCTGGGCGCCGAGCGGGCGGCGGCGCTGGCCCAGATCGAGGCGCTGACCCGGGAGTTCGACGCCATCGTGGCGGCGTCGCAGGCCTCCAACGCCGACGACGAGCACGATCCCGAGGGCGCGACGATCGCGTTCGAGCGCCAGCAGGTCGCCGCGCTGCTGGAGTCCGCGCACCGCCGGCTGGCCGATGTCGACGCCGCCGTGGCCGCGGTCGAGGCCGGCACCTACGGCCGGTGCGAGAGCTGCGGGCAGCCCATCGCGGTGGAGCGGCTCGCCGCCCGGCCGACCGCCCGCACCTGCATCGACTGCGCCCGCTGAGACGGCGGCGGCGGGTCAGCCGGAGCCGGAGACCGCGGACTGCGTCCAGTCGTCGAGCTCGACCTCGTCGTCGGGCAGCTCGCGCCGCAGGTCGCGCAGCAGGCGCGGGGCCTCCGCGGCGAAACGGGCCCGGGCGTCCGGGTTCCGCCACCCGTCGTCCCAGGAGAAGTGCTCCTGGAACAACTCGTTCCAGTCGGCCAGCCGGGCCGCGAGCGCCTCGGAGAGCCCGAGCGAGGCGGGGGCGGTGAGGCGGCCGACGGTCCACAGCGGCCACCCGGCCATGTAGTCGGGCATCAGCTGGACGTGCCGCCGCCGCTCCCGGTCGCCCACGGACGCCGACGGTAGCCGCCCCGCCGCTCAGCTGACGTAGCGGCGGGCGGTGGACCTGCGCTGCGCCTCCTCGAGGGCGGCGAACCGGGCTTCCGCGTGCGGGGGCAGCACCCGGCGCTCGCGCAGCACCCAGGGCAGCCCGCGGACGGCCTGCGCGAGACCGCGCGCGGTGATCCGATCGCGGGGCACCGTGCGCAGCAGGTGCACGGTGCGCCGCAGAGCGGGCCGGAGCGGGCGGCGCAGCCAGGTGGTCCAGAGCGTGTTGCGGATGCCGTCGGCGCGGCGCTTGTGCGGGTCCCGGGCGGTGCTCGCCTGGTGGTGGAGGGTGAGCTGCTCCAGGTAGCACAGCTCCCAGCCGCGGGCGGCGAGGTCACCGGCCATCAGCTCCTCCTCGCCCCCGAGCCAGAGCCGGTCGTTGAACCCGCCGACCTCCTCGAACGCCTCCCGGCGCAGCACGGAGGCGCCGGCGAGGAACGACCCGAGGGCGGGGCCGGGCAGCCAGTCGGCGCCGCGCACGGGGGAGTCGCGCAGCTCGGCGACGATCGGGTCCTCGGTGGTCCCCGGCTCCACCAGGATCCGGGCGGTGACGACCGCCAGCCGGGGGTGCGCGTCGAGGGTGTCGGCGGCGGTGCGCAGGGAGCCCGGCTCCCACCAGGTGTCGTCGTCGCAGAACGCGACGTAGGGGGTGTCGAGCCGGGCGACGCCGAGGTTGCGGCCCACCGCGCCGAGGTTCTCGGGGCTGGCGATCAGCTCGACCTGGGGGAACCGCTCGCGCACGGCGTCGGCGGTCCCGTCGGTCGACCCGTTGTCGACGACGACGACGTGCGGCCGCTCCGGCAGGGCCAGCAGCCGCTCCAGGGCGAGCAGCAGCTCGTCCCGCCGCTGGTGGGTGATGACGACGACGGCGACGCGCGGATCGGGGCCCGGGGCGGGCCGTGCGGCGTCCGTCCCGGGAGCGGTGGTGGTCACGCGGCCTCACCCGCCAGCAGCCGCAGGTCGGCGCGCACCTGCTCCGGCACCGGCGCCCGGCGCCGGAGCGCGGCAGGGAGGTCGGGCAGTGCCCGGAGGAGCCCCTCGGCGCCGGGCCGGCCGGCCCGCAGGGCGTGCACCACGGTGCGGGCGACGTCACCGGCCGGCAGCCGCATGAGGGCGGTCAGCAGCCGGCTCCGCCAGATCCCGGCCTGGCGCCGGCCCGGGGCGTCGCGGCGCGAGGACGGGTGGTGGTGGATCGTCACCTCGTCGACGTAGGCGAGCCCCCAGCCGGCCGCGGCCAGGTCCAGCGCGAGCCGCTCCTCCTCCCCGGGGAAGCGCACCACCGGGTCGAAGCCGCCGACGGCCTCGAAGGCCTCGGTCCGCACCAGCGCGGCGCAGGCGACGAAGCCCAGCAGCGCGGGACCGGGAGAGCCCGCCGGGGTGCCCAGCGGGCTGTCGGCCATCTCGGCGCAGACGGGGTCCAGCCGCTCCTCGGGACCGACGAGGATCCGGGCGTTGAGCAGGGCGAGCCGCGGGTGGGCCCGCATGATCTCCACGGCGCGGGCCAGGTCGCCCGGTGCCCACCAGGAGTCGTCGTCGGCGAACGCCAGGAACGGGGTGCCGGCCTGCGCGGCACCCAGCGTGCGGCCGTGCGCCCCCTCGTTGGAGTCCAGCGGCAGCACGGTGACCTCGGGGTGGGCCTCCCGCACGGCCGCGACCGTGCCGTCGGTGGAGGCGTTGTCGACCAGCACCACCGGCGCCTCGTGGCGGGGCAGCGTGGCGAGCAGGTCGTCGCGGCGGTTGCGGCTGGCGACGACCACGGTGACGTCGGGACCGGGAGGGCGGGGCTGGTCGGTGCTGGGCAGAACGGTCACGGGGTCACCGTGCCCGCGCCTCCTGCCAGCCAATCCGTCGCGGGAGTGGAATCCGCCATGCCGGCGGGGGGCAGCGCCCCGGGATCGGCGAACAGCCCGCTCGCGGGCGAGGCGCCGGACAGCGCGTCGGCGGCCAGCAGCACCGCGGCCGCCGTCCAGGTGGTGCGCTCCACCGGCCACCGCGCGTCGTCGGGGTAGACGAACCCGGTCCAGTACGCGCCGTCGTCGTCCCGCAGGTGCTGCATCGCCGCCACCTGCTCCAGGGCGGCGTCGCGCTGCCCCGCGGCGACCAGCGCCAGCGCCAGCTCGCACGTCTCGGCGCCGGTGACCCACGGCCGGTCGGCCACGCAGCGGATGCCCAGCCCCGGCACCACGAAGCGGTCCCAGCCGTCGGCCAGCCGGTCCCGGGCCTCCGTGCCGGTGAGCGCGCCGCCGAGCACCGGGTAGTACCAGTCCATGGAGTAGCGCGACCGGTCGGCGAAGGCGTCCGGCCGCCGGCGGAGCACGGTGCCCAGGTCGGCGGCGGCCAGCTCCCAGTCCGGCTGGGCCTCGCCGACCAGGTCGGCCAGCGCCAGCCCGCAGCGCAGCGCCTGGAAGAGACTGGCGTTCCCGGTGAGCAGGGCCAGGTCGTCGGGCGTGCCGTCCGGGCGCAGCGCCCAGCTGATCGCGCCGCCGGGCAGCTGCATCCGGGTGACCAGGTCCAGCGCCGCCCGCACCACCGGCCACAGCTCGACGACGAGCGCCTCGTCACCCGTCACCAGCCAGGAGTGCCAGATCCCGACGGCGAGGTAGCCGGCGTGGTTGCTCTCCGCGCCCGGGGACGACTCCGCGCCGGCCCGGTACTCGGCGGCCCAGCTGCCGTCGGGCCGCTGCCGGGCGGCCAGCCACCGGTAGGCCGCGGCCGCCCGGGCGTGCTCCCCGCCGAGGTCGAGCGCCATCGCCGCCTCGACCGAGTCCCAGGGGTCGAGCTGGCCGGCGCGGAACCAGGGGAGCGCGCCGTCGGCGTCCTGCTCCCCGGCGATCCAGGCCACCGTCTGCCGCACCTGGTCGGCGCCGAGCACCCCGGGCAGCTCCGGCAGCAGCACGCCGCCCCGGTCAGCCGGCCGCAGCGGAACGCTCCCGGTCGGGCCGCCCGGTCGCCGTCGACCAGCTGCGCGGGGCCGGGGCGTCCGGTGCGGCGGGCTTGTCGGCGTAGACGACGACGCTCTTGCCGAGCAGCGGGTCGAGCACCCGCTCGGCCGCCCGGGTCACCCACGGGCGCGTGGTCAGGTCCCAGACCAGCAGCCGGTGGTAGGCGCGGACCAGCGCCGAGTCCTTCTCCACCCCGACGGCGCACTTGAGCCACCAGTACGGCGCGTGCAGGGCGTGGGCGTGGTGGCCGGCGCCGGGCACCAGCCCCGCGGCGGCCAGCCGGGCGCGCAGCTCGTCGCCGCGGTAGATCCGGATGTGGCCGCCCTCGTTGGCGTGGTACTCGTCCGACAGCGCCCAGCAGATCCGCTCCGGCCCGTAGCGCGGCACGGTCACCGCGACCCGGCCCCCCGGCTTGAGCACCCGGAAGATCTCGGCCATCGCCGTGGCGTCGTCGGGGATGTGCTCCAGCACCTCGGAGGCCATCACCCGGTCGACGCTGGCGTCGGGGAAGGGCAGGTGCAGCAGGTCGCCGCGCACCACCTCGTACGCCGCACCGGCCGGGGCCTCGCCGGCCTCGGCGATCGCGCCCAGCCAGCGCTTCGTCGTCGCCACCTCGGATGCGCCCCAGTCGACGGCGACCACCTTCGCGCCGCGGCGGTAGGCCTCGAAGGCGTGCCGGCCCTCGCCGCAGCCCAGGTCGAGGACGGTCATCCCCGGCCGCAGGTCGAGGCGGTCGTAGTCGACGGTGAGCACTACTCGTTCCCCTTGCGCTCGGCGGTCCGGCGGTCCAGCGTCTCGGCGTACCAGTCGGCGGTGCGCTCGGCGGTGGCCCGCCAGGTGTAGCTGTCCAGCACCCGCCGCCGCCCGGCGCGGCCCAGCTGCTCGGCCAGGGACGGCGAGTCGATGACCAGCTGCAGCGCCGCGGTCAGCTCGCCGACGTCCCCGGCCCGGACCCGCAGGCCCGCCTTGGTGCCGACCACCTCGGGCAGCGCGCCGGCGTCGGTCGTGACCAGCGGTGTCGCGCAGGCCATGGCCTCGACGGCGGGTAGCGAGAAGCCCTCGTAGAGGGAGGGGATCGCCACGACCGTCGCCGTCTGCAGGAGGCCGATCAGCTCTTCCTCGGGCACCGGGCCGGTGAACCGGACGGCGTCGTGCAGGGCGAGCCGGTCCAGCGCGGCCTCCGCGGGCCCGCCGGGCCGGGCGGTGCCGACGACGGTGAGCCGGACCGGCCGCTCGGTGCGCAGCTTGGCGACCGCCTCGAGCAGGTGCACCAGGCCCTTGAGCGGGACGTCGGCGCTGGTGATGGCCAGGATCGAGTCGGTCTCGCGGGGGCGGCCGGCCGGCGGCGGGGTGAAGTGCCCGGGGTCGATGCCGACCGGGATCACCGCCATGCGGTCGGGCGCCAGCCCCATGTGCGCGGCGATGTCCCGCCGGGAGTTCTCCGAGACGGTCGTGACGCCGTCCAGCTGCTGGACGACCCGGGCCTGCATGCCGGTGAAGGCGTACCAGCGGCGCAGCGTCAGTTTCCGGCGCAGCGTCGGGGCGGCGGCCAGCTCGAGATCGCGGTCGATGGCGATCGGGTGGTGGACCGTCGCGACGGTCGGCACGCCGGCGCGGACCAGCCGCAGCAGCCCGTAGCCCAGCGACTGGTTGTCGTGCACGACGTCGAACTCGTCGCGGCGGGGGAGCAGGTGGCGGGCGGCCCGCAGCGTGAAGGTGAGCGGCTCGGGGAAGCCGGCGGTGCACATGGTCGCCCACTCGGCGACGTCCACCCAGTCCCGGAACTCCGAGGGCCACGGGGTGCGGAACGGGTCGGGTTCCCGGTACAGGTCCAGGCTGGGCACGCGGGTGAGGGGCACGCCGTCGTCGAGCTCGGGGTAGGGCTGGCCGCTGAGCACCTCGACGCGGTGCCCGAGCTCCGCCAGCTCCCGCGAGAGCGCCCGGACGTAGATGCCCTGGCCGCCGCTGTGCGGCTTGCTGCGGTAGGACAGCAGTGCGATGCGCAACGACCGTCCCATGGGGCGGACTCTAAACGAGCCCCGTCCGGCGCCCGTGCGCCACGGCCGGTGGGTGCAGCCGGTGGGTGCGGTCGGCGCAACCCTGGCACAGTTGTCCGGCATGATCCGCCACGTCGTCGTGTTCACCTGGTCCCCGGATGCCGACGCCGCCCGGACGGCCACCACCATCGAGGCGCTGCGCGGCCTCCGGGAGACGGTCGGCGGGATGACGTCGCTGACCGTCGCCGACGACGCCGGCCTGGTCGAGGGGAACGCCTCCGCGGTGCTGATCGCGGACTTCCCCGACGTCGCGGCCTTCTCCCGCTACGCGCAGGACCCGGTGCACCTCGCGGTGATCGCCGAGCACGTGCGGCCCGTCCTGGCCTCGCGCAGCGCGGTGCAGTACCAGGTCTGAGGCGGTCGGCGCGGCCCTCCGCGCGGCGCCCGGCGACTAGGTTCCTCGGCATGCCCTCCGCGTACCGCCTCGCCGGCCGACGCCGTTCCCCCGGCGTGCTCCTGGCCGGGGCGGCCACCGTCCTGCTCGCCGGCTGCGGGGGCGACGACGCCTCGGACCGGACGGCCGCCGCCTCCTCGTCCGCGGCCTCCTCCTCGGCGGCGGCGTCGTCCTCGGCAGCGTCGTCCCCGTCGGCGGAGCCGGCGGCGCCCGACCTGGCCTCCGGGCTGCTCCCCGCCACCGCCTTCGGCCCCGACGCCACGGTCGTCGCGGTGTCCCCGGAGCAGCTGCGGCAGGGCGCGGGCATCGCCGCGGCGACCGACGACGTGCAGATCAGCCCGGAGAGCTGCCGGGCCACCATCGAGGGCACCCAGCCCGACATCGACGACTTCGATGACCTCGCCGCGCAGAGCGCCACCAGCGGCGCGTCGACGACGGTGGAGATGCTCGTCCGCGGGGGCCCGACCGGGGACTCCGTGGCCCAGCTGGCCGACGCCGCGGAGCGCTGCCCGGAGGCGCAGCTCACCTCGCCGGAGCTCGGGCAGGCCACGATCACCTTCGAGAACCTCCCGGTGGACGACCTGGGCGACCGGTCCGCGCTGCTGCGCTACACCACCACCCTCTCCGCGCCGGACGGCTCCCAGGTGTCGGTGCCGACGCTGATCGGCGCGGTGGAGGACGGCGACCGGCTGCTCCTGCTGCTCACCATCGATGCCGGCCAGAGCGGCGTGGGGGCCACCGACCCGGCCGCCTTCGCCGACCTGCTGGCGCAGGCCCACGAGACGCAGGCGGCCGCGCTCGACTGAGCGGCGCCCCACCGGCGTCCACAGGGCCGGCGAGCGTCCACAGGTCGCTCGAGGTGGTTCCCCGGGCGCCTGCGCGTGGCCAGGGTCGGGGGCATGGACGCCACCGCCGAGCAGGACCGCTCCGACGACCGCCCCGAGGTCCGCATCGCCGATCCGGGCGAGGTGGCCGCCGCGCTGCCGCACCTGCTGGGGTTCCACCCGCGCGAGTCGGTGGTGCTGATCGGGCTCGGCGGGCCGTCCGGCGGCCGGGTCGGGCTGACCGTCCGGGGTGACATCCCACCGGCCGGCGACGGCGCGGCGACGGCTCGGCTGCTGGCCCGCAGCCTGCGCACCGACGACCCCGTCGCCGCGCTGCTGGTCGTGGTCTCCGAGGCCGACGACGACCGCACCGGGCCCGACATGGGTCTGCCGGGGGCCGAGTTGCCGCACCGGCCGCTGGTGCACGACCTGGTCCTCGCACTGGCCGCCGTCGACGTCCCGGTGCGCGACGTGCTGCTCGTGCGCCGCGGGCGCTGGTGGTCCTACGACTGCCCCCACCCCTGCTGCGCGCCCGCGGTGGGCACGCCGCTACCCGCCGGGGTGAGCGCGCTGGCCGCGGCGTCGGTGACCACCGGGCAGGTGGTGGCCGCCGACCGGTCGGCCCTGGGCGCGCGTCTCGCCGCGCCGCCGGGGTCCCTCGCCGGCGTCCGGCGCGCCTGCGCCCGCCTCGGGAACGAGCGCGCGGCCCGCCTCCGGGAGGTGGGCGGGGCGGTGCCGGACGCGGTCGTGCGGGAGGCGGTGGCGCGGTCGCGTCCCGGGGCGCCGGTCGCCGGGGGCCCGCTGGACGACGACGAGCTGGCCCGGCTGCTGTGGGCCCTGCAGGACCTCGGCGTGCGCGACCGCGCCCTCCAGCTGGCGCTCGGGGACGACGCCGCCGCGGCGGAGCTGCTGTGGACCGAGTGCACGCGGCGGGCGCCGGCACCCCTCGACGCGGCGCCGGCCACCCTGCTGGCGGTGAGCGCGTGGCTGCGCGGCGACGGCGCGCTGGCCAACGTGGCCCTGGACCGCGCACTCGGCAGCGATCCCGGCTACGCCCTCGCCCGGCTGCTGAGCCAGGGGCTCGCCGCCTGCCTCCCGCCGGGGGAGCTGCGCGCGCTGATCGCCCGGGCCCGGCCGGTGTGACCGGCCGGGCACGGGAGTCAGAGCAGCTCGGGGCGCTGCCATCCCTGGTCCAGCACGTGCTCGGCCAGGAAGGCCAGCACGGTTCCGTACCAGATCTGGCTGTTCCCCGGGGTCAGCACCCAGTGGTTCTCGTCCGGGAAGTACAGGAACTTCGACGGGACGCCCCGCTTCTGCAGCCCGTACCAGAGCGCGAGAGCCTCGCCGATCGGCACCCGGTAGTCCTTGTCACCGTGGATGACCAGCATCGGGGTCCGGATGGCGTCCACGTACCGGTGCGGCGAGTTCTGCTCGTAGCGCCGCGGCTCGGTGAACGGGTCGCCCCACTCCTTCTCCCAGTAGTACGCCGCGTCGGTCGTACCGGTGAACGCCTCGAGGTTCCAGAGGCTGGCGTGGGTGACGATCGCCTTGAACCGGTCGGTCTGCGTGGCCACCCAGTTGGCCATGTAGCCCCCGAAGGAACCGCCCATCGCCGCGGTCCGGTTCGCGTCGATGTCCGGGCGCTGCTCGGCGGCGTCCACCGCGGCCATGAGGTCGGTGTAGGGCGCGTCGCCCCACTCGCCCCAGCCCCGGCGCACGAAGTCCAGCCCGAACCCCTGGGACAGCGCCGGGTTGGGCAGGAGCACCGCGTAGCCCTGCGCGGCCAGCACCCAGGGGCACCAGCGCCAGGACCACGAGTTCCAGCTCATCAGCGGGCCGCCGTGGATCCACAGCACCAGCGGCGCCGGGGAGTCCGCCGAGGCACCCTCGGGCAGGACCAGCCACGACTGCACGCGGGTGCCGTCGGCCGCGGTCGCCGCCACCTCCTGCAGCGTTCCGGGCAGCCGGTCGATCGCGGCCGGGCTGGGCAGCGGCTCCGGGTCCTGCATCGGGGCGGCCGGGTCGAGCCGGACCGGCACCGGCGGGGAGTCGTAGGCGGAGCGCAGCGCGTAGAGGGCGCTGCCGTCGCGGGCGATCCGCAGGTCGCTGTAGGCGCCGTCCCCGGTCAGCCGGACGGGGTCCCCGCCGTCCACCGGCACCCGGAACAGCGCGTGCCGGCCGTCGTCGTCGGCGAGGTAGTACACCGCCGTGCCGTCGGCGGAGAACTGCGGCGCGCTCGGCCAGCGGTCCACGTCCGGGGTCAGGTCGTGCGCAGTGCCGTCGGCGACCTCGACCAGCAGCAGCGTGTAGTCCGGCGGCTCGGCGTACGAGGACATCGCCTCCCGCACGCAGACCAGGCGGGCGCCGTCCGGGGAGAACGCCGCTCCGTACACGTCGGCCAGCGGGTCGTCGACGAGGACCCGCGTCTCACCGGAGCCGGTCTCGGTGAGGACCAGCCGGGTGCGCCGGCCGGCCGGGCCGTCGGGCACCTCCTCGGTCCGGGCGAGCAGCCGGCCGTCGGGGGAGAGGGCGAGGTCGTCGCCGGCACCGTTGGGCGGCAGGGCGTCGGGGGTGAGGTCGCGCAGCTCCACCGGCGCACCGCCGACGGGCTCCTCCTCCGTAGGCAGCCGGCCGGCCCAGAACACGTGCGGGGCGGCCGGTCCCAGGTCGTGGTCCCAGTACCGCACCGGATAGGCCTCGTGCAGGATCGCCGACACCCCCGCGTCGGCGCGCTTCTTCCGGAGCTCCTCGTCGTCCGCGGCGTCCGAGCCGCCCGGCATCGTGGCCGCGACGACCACCACGTCCCCGCTGTCGGCGGCCACGGCGAACGAGCTGATCCCGCCGGGGCGGCCGAGCACCGGCCGGGCCTCGCCCCCGTCCGCGGGCAGGCTCCACAGCGCCGGCTTCGGCTCCGCGTCGGGCGTCGCGCCGGGGTCCGGCCGGGCGGAGGTGAACAGCAGCGAGCCGTCGGGCGCCCAGGCGGGCGCCGACTCCCCGGGCGCGCTCCGGGTCAGCCGACGGGCGGGCCGCCGGCCCTGCGGGTCGAGCTCCCAGAGCGCCGACTGCCACTTCTTCCGCTCGGGGTCGAGCGTGTGCAGCGACACCGCCAGCCGCGACCCGTCCGGGGACAGCGCGAGGCCGCCGATCCGGGGCAGCGCCACGAAGTCCGCCAGGCGGTGGAACGGGGTCGGGGCGGGCCCGGCGGACGGGTCGGAGGGGGCAGGACCGGACGAGCTCACGGGGCCTTCTCTCGCGGGGGAGCGGGGACCGCCCCACCGTAGTGAGACCCGCCCCGCCGCCGCCGCCGTCCCGACCGGGCCGGGACGGCGCTGGGGTCAGCGCACGTCCCAGGCGGCGAGGAACTCCTCCGGGCCCAGCCTCTCCAGCTCGGCGCCGACCGACTGCAGCATGTCCCCGGCGACCATCGGGTCCCCGGCCGGCACCCGGAGCACCTCGCGGCCGTCGTCGAGGCGCGTCACCACCACGTCGTGGACCGACGGCCCCGGGACGATCCCCCACAGCAGCTCTGCGAGGAAAGCCCCCGTCACCCGGGCACGGTGCAGCAGCGCGCTGCCGGGTCGCGGCAGGAGCTGCGCGGCGAACACGTCGGCCGCGCGCGGCCCGTCCGAGGACACCTGGTGCCCGCGCCGGCGGCGGGCTAGAGCATCGGCGCGGCCTCGAGGGGCGTGAGCTCCTCGTCGACCGCGCTCACGAACATGTGGTGGGCCACGCCGACCGGGAGCACGTAGCCGTCGAGGCTCACCGAGCCGTCCGCCAGCTGCGCGGTCATGGTCACGCCCGGGCGGACCCCGTGCTCGGCCAGCGCGCGCAGCAGCTCGGCGTTCTCCTGCAGCTGCTCGCTGATCCGGCGGACGACGACCGGCCGGCCCTCGGCGGTCGCCGTCGACTCCAGCAGCGTGAGCGAGTCGAGCACCGCGGAGGTCTCGCCCCCGAGCGGCTCGTCGCCGCGCAGCGCCTCCAGACCCGGGATCGGGTTGCCGAAGGGGGAGACCGTCGGGTTGCCCAGCAGCGACACGAGGCGGCGCTCGACCGCCTCGCTCATCACGTGCTCCCAGCGGCAGGCCTCCTCGTGCACGTCGGCGTAGTCGAGGCCGATGACGTCGACGAGCAGGCACTCGGCCAGCCGGTGCTTGCGCATGACGGCGGTGGCCAGCTGGCGGCCCTCCTCGGAGAGCTGCAGGTGCCGGTCGCCCTCGACCGTGAGCAGGCCGTCGCGCTCCATGCGGGCGACCGTCTGGCTCACCGTCGGGCCGCTCTGGTGCAGGCGCTCGGCGATGCGGGCCCGGAGCGGGACGATGCCCTCTTCCTCCAGCTCGAAGATCGTCCGGAGGTACATCTCGGTGGTGTCGATGAGGTCGTTCACAGGTACTCCTCCGTGTCGGCGGCCAGTCTACGGGCCGGGACGCCCGGAACGGCCGAGCCGCGGTCGGTCTCGGCCCGGTACCACCCGGGACCGGACCCGGTAGCGTCCGGCAGAGGCAGCCGCGCCCGGCCGGGCGCGGCACAGGGGAGGGGTCCATGAGCGACTCGGTCGCCGTCGTCTGGGACGACGCGCTGCTCGGTTACACGATGGGCGGTGATCACCCGCTGCACCCGGTGCGCCTGGACCTGACGATGCGCCTGGCCGACGGCCTGGGCCTGCTGGGCACCGACCGGCTCCGGGTGCTGAAGCCCACGCCGGCCGACGAGGAGCTGCTGACCCTCGTCCACGACCCGCGGTACCTGGAGGCGGTGCGCCAGGCACCGGGCAACCCGGACGTCGGCCACGGCCTGGGCACCGCGGACAACCCGATCTTCCCCGGCATGTACGACGCCGCGGCCCTCATCACCGGCGGCAGCGTGCTCGCCGCCCAGCAGGTGCACAGCGGCGCCGCCCAGCACGCGGTCAACATCTCCGGCGGGCTGCACCACGCGATGCGCGGGAGCGCCTCGGGCTTCTGCGTCTTCAACGACGCCGCCGTGGCGATCGCCTGGCTGCTCCGGCAGGGGTACGAGCGGATCGCCTACGTCGACCTCGACGTCCACCACGGCGACGGCGTCCAGGCCGCCTTCTACGACGACCCCCGGGTGCTCACGGTCAGCATCCACCAGACGCCGCTGACCCTGTTCCCGGGCACCGGCTACCCGGAGGAGACCGGCGACGCCGACAAGGCCATGGGCAGCGCGGTCAACCTCGCCCTGCCCAACGGCACCGACGACTCCTCCTGGCTGCGTGCGTTCACCGCCGTCGTGCCCAGCGTCCTCCGGGCCTTCGCGCCGCAGATCATCGTGACCCAGTGCGGCTGCGACGCCCACCACGAGGACCCCCTCGCCGACCTCGCGCTCACCGTCGACGGGCAGCGCGCCAGCTACAAGGCGATGCACGAGCTGGCCCACGAGATCTGCGACGGCCGGTGGATCGCGCTGGGTGGCGGGGGCTACGGCCTGGTGCGCTGCGTGCCCCGCGCGTGGACCCACCTGATCGCCGAGGTCAGCGGCGCGAAGCTGGACCCGGCCACCGAGATCCCCGAGTCCTGGCGCGAGGACGTGGTCCGCCGGGGGCTGCGGGACCGCCCGCCCACGCACATGACCGAGGGCGGCTACACCGGCTTCTCCCGCTGGGACACCTTCACCGAGTCGCGGGTGGACCGGGCGATCATGCGCACCCGGCGGGCCAGCTTCCCCTACTTCGGCCTCGACCCGGACGACCCCCGTGACTGAGCCCGCCCGCACCGAGGAGCACGAGAACCCCACGCCGCCGCCGGGCTGGGAGGCCGACATCGTCGCCGCCGACGGCGGCACCGTGCACCTGCGGCCGATCTGCCCGGAGGACGCCGACGGGCTGACCGGCCTGATGGACCGCAGCAGCGACCAGACCCGCTACTACCGGTTCTTCGGGCCGATGAAACGGCTCTCGGACAAGGACCTGCACCGGTTCACCCACGTCGACCACGACCAGCGGGTCGCGTTCGTGATCCTGCTCGGCGACCAGATCATCGCGGTCGGCCGCTACGACCGGTACCCCGGCACCGACGACGCCGAGGTCGCCTTCCTGGTCGAGGACGCCCACCAGGGCCGCGGCCTGGGCTCGGTCCTGCTCGAGCACCTGGCCGCCGCCGCCCGCGAGCGGGGGATCACGCGCTTCGTCGCCGAGGTGCTGGCCCAGAACAGCAAGATGGTCCGGGTCTTCCGCGACGCCGGGTACAAGGCCGAGCGCTCCTACGAGGACGGCGTCGTCCACCTGACCTTCCCGATCGAGCAGACCGACGACGCCCTCGCCGTCGCCTACGAGCGGGAGCAGCGCAGCGAGTCCCGGTCGATCGCCCGGCTGCTGACGCCCTCGTCGGTGGCCGTGGTCGGTGCCAGCAACGACGCCGGCAAGATCGGCAACGCAGTGCTGCGGCACCTGCTGGACTACGGCTTCGCCGGCCCGGTGTACCCGGTGAACCCGGGCGCCCGGCACGTGCGAGGGGTCCCGGCGTACGCCGACATCGAGTCGATCCCCGACGACCTGGACCTCGCGATCCTCGCGGTGCCCGCCGACGAGGTGGCCGGTGTCGTGGAGGCCTGCCGCCGCAAGCGGGTGCGCGGGTTGGTCGTCATCTCCGGCGGGTTCGGCGAGGCCGGGCCGGAGGGGCGCGACGCCGAGCGCCGGCTGGTCGCCGCGGCCCGGGCCTCGGGCATGCGGGTGGTCGGGCCCAACTGCCTGGGCGTCGTCAACACCGATCCCGAGGTGCGGCTCAATGCGAGCCTGGCGCCGATGGTGCCCGGGCGCGGGCGGGTCGGCTTCTTCGCCCAGTCCGGCGCGCTCGGCGTCGCCCTGCTCGAACGGGCCTACAGCCGCGGCATCGGGCTGTCGACCTTCGTCTCGGCCGGCAACCGCGCCGACGTCAGCGGCAACGACCTGCTGCAGTACTGGGCCACCGATCCCGGCACCGAGGTGGTGCTGCTGCACCTGGAGAGCTTCGGCAACCCGCGCAAGTTCGCCCGGCTGGCGCGCACCGTCGGGCGCACGAAGCCGGTGGTCGCCGTCAAGAGCGGCCGGCACGTGGGCATGACGCCGGGGCTGGCCGGCACGTCCGTGGCCGTGCCCGAGCAGTCGGTGGCGGCGCTGTTCGCCTCGGCCGGCGTGATCCGGGTCGAGACCGTGGCCCAGCTGTTCGACGTGGGCATGCTGCTCGCCCACCAGCCGCTGCCCGCCGGCAACCGGGTGGCGATCGTGGGCAACTCCACCGCCATCGGGGTGCTCGTCGCCGACGCCGTCCTCGAGGAGGGGATGGAGCTGGCGCACGAGGCGCCGGTGGACATCGGCGTGGGGGGCACACCCGAGGAGTTCCGCGCCGCACTGCAGGCGGCGGTCGACGACGAGCGCGTGGACGCGGTGGTCGCGGTCTTCCTGCCTCCGCTGATGGCGGGCTCCCACGAGTACGGGCCGGCGCTGCGCGAGGTGTCGGTGGACTCGGACAAGCCGATCGTGGCCAGCTTCCTCTCCACGGAGGGCGTCCCGCCCGAGCTCGCCGTCTGCGACGAGGAGGGGATGCCGTTGCGCGGGTCGGTGCCCTCCTACAGCACGCCCGAGCGGGCGGTGATCGCCCTGGCGAAGGTGGACGAGTACGCGCGCTGGCGGCGCCGGCCGGTCGGCGAGCTGCCGGAGCTGCCCGACGTCGACGAGGCCGCCGCCGAGCGGATCGTGCACGGCGCGCTCGCCGAGTCACCCGCCGGACGCGAGCTCACCGACGACGAGCTGATCGGGTTGCTGGCCGCCTACGGCGTGCCGCTGCTCGGCACCCGCAGGGTCACCGACGCCGAGGCGGCCGTGGCCGCCGCGGAGGCCATCGGCTACCCGGTGGTGCTGAAGTCGACCGCGCCGTGGCTGCGGCACCGCTCCGACCTCGGCGGCGTGCGGTTGGACCTGGCCGACGCCGACGCGGTGCGCACCGCGTTCGGCGCGATCCCGTCCGGTGACCCGGTCATCGTGCAGGAGATGGCGGCGCCGGGCGTCGCCACCGTGGTGGAGATCGTCGACGACCCGTCGTTCGGTGCGCTGGTCAGCTTCGGGCTCGGCGGGGTGGCCACCGACCTGCTGGGGGACCGCGCCTACCGGACCCTCCCGCTCACCGACCTGGACGCCGCCGAGCTGGTGCGCTCGCCACGGGCCTTCCCCCTGCTGAACGGCTACCGCGGGTCCGAGCCGGTCGACCTGGCCGCGCTGGAGGACCTGGTGCTGCGCGTGGCCCGGCTGGCCGACGACCTGCCCGAGGTGCTCCGGCTGACGCTGGAGCCGGTGATCGTCGGCCCGGCCGAACCGTGGCACGGCGGCCGTTCGCTCGTCGTCGCCGGCGGCGGCGCAGTGGTCGGGCCGCCCACCGCCCGGGTCGACCCCGGCCCCCGGAGGATGCGCTCGCCGGTGTGATCTGTCGTCCTGGCTCACCATGACGGGTCCTGGCTCACCACCGGTGCTGAGCCAGGACCCGGAACGATCAGGAGACCTGATCGTCGACGCAGCGAGGGCCGGTCACCCGCAGGTGACCGGCCCTCGCTGTGCCGCCTTACGCCAGGTAGTCGCGCAGGGCGTCGGCGCGCTGCGGGTCGCGGAGCTTCGCCATCGTCTCGCGCTCGATCTGCCGGACCCGCTCGCGGGAGAGACCGAACTGCTTGCCGATCTGCTCCAGCGTCCGGGGCTGGCCGCCGTCGAGGCCGAACCGCAGCACGACCACGTCGCGCTCCCGGTCCTCCAGCGTGGAGAGGACGGTGCGGACGTCGCCCTTCATCATCTGGAAGGCGACGGCGTCCTCGGCGACCGCGGCGTCGGCGTCCTCGATGAAGTCGCCGAGCCGGGACTCCTCGTCGGTGCCCACTGTCTGGTCCAGGCTGACCAGGTCGCGGCTGTACTCGAGCAGCTCGGTGATCCGCTCCTCGGGCAGGTCGAGCTCGAGACCGAGCTCCTCGGCGGTGGGCTCCCGCTCGAGCTCCTGGTGCAGCCGCCGGCGCGTCCGGACCACCTTGTTGACCTGCTCGGCCAGGTGGACGGGCAGCCGGATGGTGCGACCGGAGTCGGCCATGGCCCGGGTGATCGCCTGGCGGATCCACCACGTGGCGTAGGTCGAGAACTTGAAGCCCTTGGTGTAGTCGAACTTCTCCACCGCGCGGATCAGGCCGACGTTGCCCTCCTGGATGAGGTCCAGGAACGTCATGCCGTGGCCGGTGTAGCGCTTGGCCACGGAGACCACCAGCCGGAGGTTGGCCTCCAGCAGGTGCGCCTTGGCGGCCTTGCCGTCGGTGGCGAGGATCTTGTAGTCGCGCTTGCGGGCCGGGGTCAGGCCCTCCTGCTCGGCGAGCAGTCGCTCGGCGTAGAGACCGGCCTCGATCCGCTTGGCCAGCTCCACCTCCTGCTCCGCGGTGAGCAGAGCGGTCTTGCCGATGGTGTTGAGGTAGACGCGCACCAGGTCGGTGGAGACCAGGCCGCTGGTGTCCGGCTCCCGTCGGGGGGCGCGCACGTCCAGGGTGTCGGTGGGGGAGGACTGCAGCAGCGTCACGATGGGTCTTCGTCCTTGCCTTCGATTCGGATGCGCTCGCCGGCGTCGTCGATCGGCGGGTCGTCATCCAGGCGTGGAGCGGGGGCCACGGCTACGGGGTCACCGGCCGGTCCCGCCCTTGTCTGTCCGGTGTGGTACGCCCTGCACAACGGCTGCCACGGGGTCCGGTGTTCCACAATTCGACCGTTCACAGCAAACCGACAGGGAGTGCTTTCGGTCACCCGGGGATACCCGGGTGACGAACTCCCAGACATGTCATTTCTGCGACAGGACCCGCCGGTCAGGTCTCGAGCAGCAGCGTCATCGGGCCCTCGTTGACCGACGAGACACGCATGCTCGCCCCGAACACCCCCGTGGCGACGGTGGCCCCGCGACGGCGGAGCTCCGCGACCACCTCGTCCACCAGCGGCTCCGCCGTGTCGCCGGGGGCGGCATCCTGCCACGACGGCCGGCGGCCCTTGCGGGTGTCGGCGTAGAGGGTGAACTGGCTGACCACCAGCACCGGCAGGCCGAGGTCCGCGGCGGAGACCATCCCCGTGTCACCGGGGAAGATGCGCAGCTCGTGGAGCTTGCGCGCCATGGCGCGGGCGCGGTCCGGGTCGTCGTCCCGCCCCACTCCGACCAGTGACAGCAGTCCGGGACCGATCTCGCCGACGACCACCCCGTCGACCGTTACAGCCGCTGTACCGACCCGACTCACCACCGCGCGCACCTGGGCATCCTCCCCGTTCCGTCGCGGAGGCGTCGGGCCGGCCGGGTCAGTGGCCCGCCGGGGCGGGCACCGTCGACCCGGTCCCGAACGCCTCCTTGCCGACGACCGCCCACCGCCCGTCGGCCTGCAGGACGATGGCTCCCACCGCGTCGAGCGAGCCGAACCCCTTCTCGCGCGCCGCGGAGTCGAGGTCGGACCCGGTGAGCCGGTGCCGCTTGAGCGCGCCGCGGACCGGGGCGCCGTCGTGCCACACGAGGGTGGGGCCGGGATCGACGGCGCCGGCGAACCACGACCAGCGGGCCCGCCCGTAGGCGAACACCCACTGCAGGACCACCAGGAGCGCGAAGGTGACCAGCGCCTCCACCAGGGACACCTCGCTGGCCGTCAGCACCCGGCCGAAGGCCGAGCCCAGGGTGACGGTGATGACGAAGTCGAACGGGGTCATCCGGGCCATCGTCCGCGCCCCCGAGACGCGCAGCAGCAGCGCGAGCCAGACGTAGCCGAGCGTGCCGATCAGCAGGATGCGCGCGACGGGCTCCCAGTCGTCCCAGAGGAACTGGACCTGGTTCACGGATCGACCTCCGGGGTGGTGTGCGGACTGCGGGCCCCGGCGCGGGTACCCGGCCACCCCGGAGCCACACGACCGGCGCGCCCCCGCTGCGCGGGCGCCGGCCGGGGACCATGGCCGGGGACCGCTTGGTCGACGCGGTCCCCGGGTCCCGGGCCACCTCACCGCGCGGGCGTGCCCTGCTCCGGGAGGTGGTCCAGGCCGAGGGCCCGGTCGAGCACCCGGTACCGGTAGCAGAGGCTCAGCAGGACGAACCACACGAGCAGCGCCGGCAGCACCGCGAAGACGACCGGCTCGACCGCCTCGGTGAGCCCGAAGTAGTCGGTGAAGGTGGGGACCAGCAGCCCGGCGGTGAACACGGCGACCAGGACGGCGACGAGCACCGCAGGGCGCCGGTCCCCGTCGGGCCGGGTCCACGAGGCGAACAACCGGGTCGGCGGCTTGAGGAAGAGGATCAGCAGGAAGGCCGCGTAGGAGACGAAGGTGGACAGCCCGGTCTGGGCGCCGATGGTGGCCGCCGCCTCGGTGAAGCCGACGTCGTCGGCCGACAGCCCGGTGTACGCCTCGAAGTCCGCCAGGATGAAGGGCGGCGTGTTGCCGCTGGTGAGGTTGGTGAAGACGTCGGTGTAGAGCCAGGCGTAGACGCCGACGCCGGCGGCCGCGGTCACCAGCGCGGCCGGGACGACGAACCGGCCGACGGTGGCCAGCAGGTGCGGGTCCGGTGGCAGGGGCTTGGCCCACGTGGTCAGGAACAGCGTCGGGACCCCGACGGTGAGCAGGGTCAGCCCGACCTGCGCCGGTGAGTAGGGGAAGCCCAGCCCGAGCATGGTCACCGCGAGGATCACCAGTCCCTGGGTGGCCACCCGGGCGAGGAACACCTGCATCGAGGTGGCCAGGCCGCTGATGATGCGGCGGCCCTCCTGCCGGGTGGGGACGAGCGCGGCCAGGGAGTCCTCGGTCAGCACGATGTCGGCGACGTCGCGGGTCACCGCGCTGCCGCTGCGCATGGCCACGCCGACCTGCGCCGCCTTCAGCGCCCGGGCGTCATTGACGCCGTCGCCGATCATGGCGACGTAGCGACCCTGGCGGCGCAGCGAGGCGACGAGGCGCTCCTTCTGCTCGGGGGCCACGCGGCCGAACACCGCGGTGCCGGCGACCAGCGCGTCGAGCTCCGGGTCGGGGAGAGCGGCGAGGTCGGCCCCGGCGGCGGGCTCCCCGCCGGCCAGGCCGGCCTGCCGGGCCAGCGCGGCCACGGTCCGCGGGTCGTCGCCGGAGATCACCTTCACCTCGACCCCGTCGGCGGCGAACCGGGCCAGTGTCTCCCGGACCTCCGGGCGCAGCTCGTCGGCCAGGGCGATCACGGCCAGCGGCTCCAGCGCGGGCAGCCCCGGGCGGCCGGCGTCGTCGCGCAGCGGCGCCCCGGGGTCGGCGGCGCGGGCGGCGACGAGGACGCGCAGCCCCTGGGCGGTCCGTTCCCGGACGGTGGCGGTGAGGGGCGCACCCGACAGGTGCGGGGCCAGGGCGTCGGGGGCGCCGAGGACGAGGACGCCGTCGTCGGTGCGCAGCGCGCTCCACCGCAGCGACGACGCGAACGGGATCTCCTCCCGCACCTCCCGGGTATCGCCGGGCAGGGCGGCGGCCAGGGCCGCCGAGGTCAGGTTGGCCGCGGTGGCGCTGCGGGCCATCGAACCGATCACCCGCTCGACGTCCGCCGATCCCAGCGGCCCGACCGGGACCACGTCGGCCAGGCTCAGTCGGCCGGTGGTCAGCGTGCCGGTCTTGTCCGTGCAGACCACGTCGACGTTGCTCATCGACTCCACCGCGTTGACCTGCTGGACCAGCGCGCCCCGGCCCGCGCTCTTCGCCGCGCCCACGGTGTAGGCGACGGCGACCAGGAAGAACAGCCCGTAGGGCACCAGCCCGGACAGCACGGCCGTCGTCTGCACCACCCGGACCAGGGAGAAGCCCTCCAGAGCGGCCTGCAGCAGGATCGCCCCGCTCATCAGCACGACCAGGCAGATGACCAGCCGGACCACGAAGTTGATGCGCCGCTGCAGGGGCGTGCTGTCGGTGGACACCTGGCGGGCGTCGGCGGTGAGCCGGCTGGCGTAGCTGGCGGCCCCGACGTCCCGGGCGAGCTGGTGCCCCTCGCCGCCGACGCAGAAGCTGCCCGACAGCAGGTCGTCGCCGGGCTCCTTGAGCTGCGCGTCGGACTCGCCGGTGAGCAGGGACTCGTCGGCCTCCACCCGGCCGCCGTCGAGCACCGGGCCGTCGACGACGACCTGGTCTCCGGGGCGCACGTGCAGGACGTCGCCGCGCACCACCTCCTCCGGCGCCACCTCGACGTCCCGGCCGTCGCGGACCACGGTCACCGCGCTGCGGCTGAGCAGCTGCAGCCGGTCGAGCTTGCGCTTCGCCCGGATCTCCTGGACGGCGCTGATCATGGCGTTCACCAGGCCGAGGCCGACGCTGACGAACGCGTCGTTGACCTGGCCGAGTGCCAGCAGCGCGACGCCGATGCTGAACAGGATGAGGTTGAAGAACGAGAAGACGTTGGTGCGCAGGATCTGCGCGTAGCTGCGCGCGGACCGGCTGACGGCGGCGTTGCCCTCGCCGCGCCGACGGCGCTCGTCGGCCTCGCGCTGGGACAGCCCCTCCGGCCGGACGGCGAGCATGCCGTCCGCCTCGGTCGCCCGCACATCCATGCCGCCCGCTCCCTGCCGTCGCTCCTGCGCCTGGACCGGCAGGTCGTGCCGGCGCAGGCGGCCCGGAGGCGCTCGCGGTGGCCCGGACCTGCCCGCCGTTGCCCGGAAGTCTCTCCCGTCGGGGCCGCGATCGCCGTGCACGGGGCTGCCCACCGCGTGCCCCGGTCCGACGGTGCTGCGCGCAGTAACCTCGATCCGGTGCGAGGGGGTGGCATGCCGGGTCGACGTCTGTGGGTCCTGCTCGTGCTGGCTGCCTTCTTCTCGGCGCACGGCCTCCAGTGCCTGGCGGACGACGGCGGGCTCGGCCACGGCGCCTCGCACGCGGCCGCGTCGTCATCGTCCGGGCACGCCCCCGCGGTGACCCACCCCGCTGCCGTGACGGCTGCCGCCACCCTCATCGCTCCCGGGCACACGAGGGCCGAGGTCACCGCCACGGCCGGCCCCGCGCACCTCCTCGAACTCCACCTCCCGGCGCACGGCGCTCAGGTGGCGGCCGTCTGCCTGGCCGTCCTCCTCGTGGGGGCGACGGTCGTCGGTGCGGTCGCCAGGCGCCGCTGGGCGACGACGGCCCGGTCCGTACGCGGATCGCCGCCCCCGCCCCGGTGGTCCACCGGGAGGACGCCGCCGCCGCGCCCTCCTGATCTCTCCGCGCTCTGCCTCCTGCGCATCTAGGCCGGACGCCGCGCCCGGGCAGCTCCGGCTGTCCCGGGTCCCGTCCGCATGCCTGCACCCGCATCCCAGGAGACCAGCGTGACCCGTACCAGCACCCGACTCGTCCGCTTCGCCGGTGGCCTCGCCGCCGCCGCCGTCGTCCTCACCGGCTGCTCGAACGCCGAGGAGAACCCAGCCGCCAGCAGCAGCACCACCGAGAACGCCGTTGAGCCGACGGCGGACTTCAACGACTCCGACGTGGCCTTCGCGCAGGGGATGATCCCGCACCACGAGGGGGCGCTGATGATGGCCGGCGTCGCCGTGGAGCGCGCCTCCGATCAGCGGGTCGTGCAGCTCGCCGAGCGCATCCAGGCCGGTCAGGAACCCGAGATCGACCTGATGACCGGCTGGCTCGACGAGTGGGGGCAGCCGATCGAGGAGGGGTCCGGCCACATGGGCGGCTCGGATCACGGCATGGGCGCCGACCACGGGATGGGCGGCATGGACACGGCAGACATGCCGGCCTCCGGTACGGCGTTCGACCGCATGTGGCTCGAGGCCATGATCGAGCACCACGAGGGAGCCGTCGAGATGGCCCGGACGGAGATCGACGCCGGTCGCGACGCCGAGGCGGTCGCCCTGGCCCGGGTGATCGGCGAGGCGCAGGCGGAGGAGATCGAGCAGATGCGGCAGCTGCTCACCGAGCTCGGCTGATCCCCGCTCCGGGGGGGGGGGGGGGGGGGGGGGGGGGGGGCGCCGCCCCCCCCCCCCGCCCCGCCCCCCCCCCCCCCCCCCCCCCCCGCCCCCCCCCCCCCCCCCCCCCCCCCCCCCCCCCCCCCCCCCCCCCCCCCCCCCCCCCCCCCCCCCCCCCCCCGCCGCGCCCCCCCCCCCCCCCCCCCCCCCCCCGGGACGCCGAGGCGCCGGCTACTTCTCGCGCGCGGCGGCGGTCTTCTTGTCGTTCGCCTTCTGGATGGCGTCGACGAGGTCCTTCTTGCCCATCTTCGACCGGCCGGAGATGTCGAGCTTCTTGGCCACGTCGTAGAGGTGGGACTTCGAGGCGTTGGCGTTGACGCCGCCCTTGGTCTCCTTGCCGGTGCCGCGGCCACCCGCGGCCTGGGCGTCGGAGGGTCCCTTCTTGCCACCGGGCTTCTTCTCCCAGTGGTCGCCGACCTTCTCGAAGCTGTGCTTCACCGCGGCCCACGCCGTCCGGTTGGCGCGCTCCTCGTCGTCGTACTCCTCCACCGCGGAGTCGTAGGCCTTGGTGAAGGTGCGCTGCGCCTTCTTGGCCGACCGCCGCAGCGTGCTGGGCAGCTCCGACTGCTTGGCCGAGCCGTTCTTCGCCGTCTTCGGCATGATCGCTCCTCTCGTCGACTCGAGCGGCCCTACCCGGATCGGCGAAGATGATCACATCGCGCGGAGGGAGCCACCGCGGCCACCACCCTCCACCAGGCAGTCCGGGCACGCGTCGAGACCGCCACCTGACCGCAAGGCGCGAGGCCCGCCCGGCCGCGGACGCCCCCCGCCCGGCCGGACGGCCGGGCGGGGAGCCGGGATTCAGTCCCGCGCCTCCAGCAGGGTGTCGTGGAGGGCCCAGTAGGCGGGCTTGCGCTCGTAGTCCTCGAACATCACCGTCGCCGCGCCCTGGCCGGGCGAGAAGCTCGGGACCCACGAGTACTTGTCGTTGAAGCCCCAGATCGTGAAGGAGTTGCAGTCGTCCACCGACAGGCAGGCCTCGAGGACCCCCTCGTAGGTTTCGGCCTGCTCGGCCAGCTGCTCCGCGGTGGGCGTCCCGCTCTCGGGCAGGGTGAACCGGACGTCCAGCTCGGTGACGGCGGTCTCCAGCCCCAGATCGTCGAAGCGCTGCATGTTCTCGTCGAGGGTCTCCGGGAAGGGGTACTGCAGGTCGAGGTGGGCCTGGAAGGCGAACCCGTGCAGCGGGACACCCTCGGCGAGCAGCTGCTTCGCCAGCTCGTAGTAGGCGTCGCTCTTCGGGCCCATGTCCTCGACGGCGTAGTCGTTGAGGAACAGCTTCGCCTCGGGATCGGCCTCGTGCGCCCAGCGGAAGGCGTCGGCGATGATCCCCGGGCCGAGCCGCTGGATGAAGATGTTGGCAGTCGCGAGGTCGGGATCGTCCCGCAGCCGCACGCCGCCCACGTCCCACGTGTCGGCGAAGATCTCGTTGGCGACGTCCCACTGGTCGATGCGGCCCTGGTAGCGGCCGACCACCGTCTGGATGTGGTCCTTGAGGATGGCCCGGAGCTCCTCGTCGGTGTAGTCGCCCTCGGTGACCCAGTCGGCCAGCTGGCTGTGCCAGAGCAGGGTGTGCCCGCGGACCTCCTGCCCGTGGCGCTCGGCGAAGGCGACGATCTGGTCCGCGGGCCCGAAGTTGTAGACGCCGGGCGCCGGGTGGATGAAGTCCCACTTCATCTGGTTCTCCGGCGACACCGAGCTGAACTCGGTGGCGAGGACCTTCCGGTACGTGGGGTCGCGGGTGAACGGGTCGGGGTAGCCGGCGGTCAGGTGATGCCCTCCGCCGGCGACCGCGGTCCCGATGACGAGGTCGTCGGGGGCGACGGTGCGCAGGCCGTTCCGGATGGCCGGGCCGCTCGCCCGGTCCTCCCGCACCTGGGCCGGCGCTGCCGCCGTCGTGTCGTTGCCCGCGTTCGCGGGGAGGACCGTGGCGGCCAGGACGACGGGCAGCACACCCAGCCCCACAGCGCAGCGCGTAGCCGCGCGTGAACCGAACCTCGATGAGCGCATTCTCGGACCTCTCGTCGGCGTCGTTGCCGTTTCCGGTAATTTCCGGAACAGGTGCCGGAACGTTACGAAGGTCACATCTCCGGCGTCAAGGGGAAGTGTCGGCGCCGCCGGTCGCATCGCGTGTCACGCCCGTGCCGGGCCTGGCGGCCGGCCGCCCCGGAGGGGTGGATGGCGGCCCGCGGCCGCCACTCCCGGCCGTAGGCTGACCGCCGAGGGAGAGCTGCGAACTGGAGGCCCGTTGAGCGACGACCGGTCACCCGCCGTCACGATCGCGTCGATCGCCGCGGCGGCCGGGGTCTCCGTCCCGACGGTGTCGCGCGTGCTCAACGGCCGTTCCGACGTGGCACCGCAGACGCGCCGGCGTGTCGAGCAACTGCTCCGCGACCACGGCTACCAGCGCCGGGGCGGGCGTCCGCAGGGGCGGGCCCGCCTGATCGACCTGGTGTTCAACGATCTCGACAGCCCCTGGGCGGTCGAGATCATCCGCGGTGTGGAGGACGCCGCGCACGCAGCGGGCGTCGGCACGGTGGTCACCGCGATCCACCGCCGCGCCAGCGCGGCGCGGGAGTGGCTGGACAACCTCGCCGCCCGGGCCAGCGACGGGGCCATCCTCGTGACCAGCGACCTCGATCCTGCCCTGCACTCGGAGCTGCGCAGCCTGCACGTCCCCGCGGTCGTCGTCGACCCGGCCGGCGTGCCCGCGCTGGACGTGCCCACCATCGGTGCCACCAACTGGGCCGGCGGCCTGAGCGCCACCGAGCACCTGACCGGCCTCGGGCACCGCCGCATCGGGTTCGTCGCCGGCGTCCCGACCCTCTGGTCCAGCCGGGCACGGCTGGACGGCTACCGCGCCGGGCTCGAGACCGCCGGCCTGCCGTTCGACCCGGAGCTGGTCGTGGAGGGCGACTTCGGCTACGAGTCCGGGGCACGGGCGGCGGACCGGCTGCTGAGCCTCGCCGAACCACCCACCGCCGTCTTCGCCGCCAACGACCAGATGGCTCTGGGGGTCTACGAGGGGGTGCGGCGCAGCGGCATGCGCGTGCCCGACGACGTCAGCGTCGTGGGGTTCGACGACCTGCCAGAAGGGCGCTGGTCCTCTCCCCCGCTCACGACGGTGAACCAGCCGCTCGCGGAGATGGGCGTGCTCGCCGCCCGGACCGTCCTGCGCATGGTGGACGGCGAGACGATCGAGAGCCCGCGGCTGGAGCTGGCCACCCGGCTGGTCGTGCGCGGCAGCACCACCCCGTCACGGCTGCGCCCGGCCGAGCCGGCCCCCTCCTAGGAAAGGCACCAGCGCCTCGACGAGCTCGTCCGGTGCCTCCTCGGCCATGTGGTGGCCGCTGTCGATGCGCCCGCCGCCGCGCAGGTCGGTGGCCCACCGGGCCCAGATCGCACGGGGATCGCCGTGCAGGTCCTCGAGGTCGTCCCGCCCCGACCACAGCACCAGCGTGGGGCAGGTGACCCGGCGGCCGGCGGCCCGGTCGGCCTCCTCGGCTTCCCGGTCGACCCCCAGGCCCGCCCGGTAGTCCTCCAGCATGGCGGAGACGGTGGCCGGGTCCCGGATCGCGGCGAGGTGGTCGGCGTGGTTCTCCTCCCCCATGGCCTCCGCCCGGCCCGGTGCCAGGGCGCCGTACCAGGCCTCGGGGTCAGCGAGGATGGCGCGCTCGGGCTTCTCCAGCTGGGCGAAGAAGAACCAGTGCCACCAGGCGGCGGCGAAGCGCGCGTCGGCGCGGTCGAGGTGCTCGACTATCGGGATGCAGTCGAGCACCGCCAGCCGGAGGACCGCGTCCGGATGGTCCAGCGCCGTCCGCAGGGCCACGTAGCTGCCGCGGTCGTGCCCCACGACGGCGAACCGGTCGTGCCCCAGCAGACGCATCAGCGCGACGACGTCACCGGCCATCGCCCGCTTGGAGTAGGGCGAGTGGTCCGGGGTGGTCGGGACCACCGTCGACCGCCCGTAACCGCGGAGGTCGGGGCAGACGACGGTGTGCCCGGCCCGCACGAGCAGCGGGGCCACCCGGTGCCAGGTGGTGTGCGTGCGGGGATGCCCGTGCAGCAGCACCACCGGCGGCCCCGAGCCCCCGGTGCGGACCCGGAGCTCGACACCGCCTCCGACGTGCACGCGCTGCTCGGCGAACCCGTCGAAGAACGGCACCGTCAGCTCTCCAGGAACCGGGCCCAGTGCGCGCGTTCGGAGTCGGTCATCGCCCGGCTGGCGTCGGCTGCGAAGTCGAACACCACCAGGACGACGTCGGCGCGGATGGCCACCTCGCCGTCCTGCGCCAGCTCCTGCCGCATCGTGAAGGACTTCGTGCCCAGCCGGGTGACCCAGCTCTGCACGCACAGCTCCTCGCCGACCCGGTAGTAGAGCTGGCGCAGGTAGTCGACCTCGAGACGGGCGAGGATCAGTCCTCCGCCGGCGTGGTCGTCACCCAGTGCCAGCCGGGCGTCCTCGAGGAGGCTCAGCGCCCGCGCGTGGTTGACGTGACCCAGCATGTCGGGGTCCGACCAGCGCAGCCGGACCGGGTGCTCGTGCCGCACGTCAGGGCTGGTCCGCGGTCTCGGCGGACTGCCGGTGGGCCCCCTGGGCGTCGTCGGGATCGGGGTGGACCGTCCGCTCCTCCGACTCGGCCAGGATCACCTCGGCGGCGACCTCCTCCATGCCGCTGCCCTGCAGCCCGGCCTCCTCGGGGAGCAGGTGGGACCGCGTCTCGACGTTGTGCTCGGTGACGTTGTCCAGCGCCTCGGCGCTGGGCTTCTTCTGCGTGGTCACCTCAGAACCGCTGCTGCTCGGTGCCCAGGCCGAGCGCCTCGGCGACCTCCTGGACGTTCCCGAACTGCTGGCCGGCCGGCAGCCGGCGCAGGTCCGAGAGCACCCGGTCGGGCGCGGTGCCCTCCTGCGCCTTGGCGATCAGCGCGTCGCGATCGGCCGGCCAGATCTCCTTGCCGAGGGACTCGGCGAGCGCAGCGCGGCGCTCGATGTCGCCCTGGTCGGTGCCGGGGCTGGTGGCGGGCTGGTGCGGGTCGCTCACGGGGATCGTTCTCCTTCGGGTCTTCGGTACGGGGGGGTATCAGGCCGACGGCGTGGAGTCGTCGGTGTAGCGGAGGATCGCGGCCACCGGCTCGTCACCCGGCAGCGCGGCGGCCGGGACGACGAGCACACCGGCTGCGCTGGCCACCGCGGCGGCCAGCAGCGCGGACCCGGCGGGACGGACCTCGCCGTGGATGCCGAGGGCATCCATGTCCTGCTGCTTGACCCCGAGCTCCAGCGGGCTGCCGCCCACCAGGAGCGTGGCGTCGTCGCCCAGGGCGTCGGTGACCAGGAGCGTCTCGACCTGTCCCTTGCGCAGGGCGTCGACCACCGCGGCGGTACCGGTGAGGGCGAGCCCGTGGGCAGCAGCGCCCTGGACCTTCTCGACGGCGTCGGCGATGTCCCGGGCCTCGTGCTCGGCGATCAGCTCGGCGGTGCGCCGCTCGACCGGCTCGCGGTCAGCGCCGGCGGCCCGGCCGCCCTCCTCCATGGAGACGACGAGGTCCGACCACGCTGCAGGCGCCTTGTCGCTGAAGATCTGCCGGGCCCGCACGTCACCGGCGACCAGGACGAACCGGATCGGCAGCCGGCGGGTCAGCGAGTCGACCTCGTCGGCGACCCGACCGAGGTTCTCCTCCCACTGGTTCTCCGCGGTGTGCATGTAGGTGTTGTGCGCCCAGCCGCCGACCTTGACCTTGCGCATGTGGAAGTCGTCGCCCTCCACCTGCTCCTCGCGGTCCGGCCGGCCCACCAGCCCGGCGGCGGTGATGTCCGCGCCGATCCGGTCGGCGACCACCACGACGTGCCCGACCCGGCCGGCCAGCTGCTGGAGCACCGGCGTGAGGTCCGGGTGCGGCGACCACTCGGCGGTCTCCCGGGCCGGGCTGTCGGCCAGCACCTCGTCCAGCACGACGGACCCGTCGGCGGCGACGACGAGCGCCCGGCCCTTCAGCGTGCCGGCCTCACCGCCCTCGTTGCCCTCCAGCAGCCGGGCCCGTACGGCCTCGGTCACCACCTCGGGGGCGCCCTGCTCGGCGAGCTGCTCGGTCAGCGCACGTACCCGCAGGCTCAGCTCCGTGTCGGCGTTCTCGGTGGTGTGGGTGACGTCGGCGCACACGGTGGCGTAGGGCCCTGCGGCGGCGAACACCGGCTCCAGGAAGGACACGTCCATGTCGGCGGGACAACTCCTCGGTCGATCGGGGAAATGGTGCTCTCGGTCACGGGGTCACAGACGCTCGCGAACCCGTCGTCGCCGCCTACCCATGGGCCGCCCCCTCACACGCGGTGTCGGATTCGAGGCGGCCGGGTAGGCGGCTCCCCGACCCGAGAACCTCTCGAGAGGATGAGCGATGACCGTGCGCGACGATCTCCCGTTGCCCGACTACGACCACCTGCCCGTGGGTTCGCTGACGTCCCGGATCCGCACGCTGGGTTCCGACGACCTCAAGACGCTGCTCGACTACGAGCGTTCCCACGCCAACCGCATGCAGGTGGTGTCCGCCATGGAGCACCGGCTGAACGGGCTCGCCGAGGGCGCCGAGCCCTCCGGTGGCGACCCGGCCGCACCGGCCCCCGAAGCGCCACCGGCGGCGTCGGGCGGCTCCAAGGTCTCCGAGGCCACCACCGGCCCGGCGATGAACCCGCCCTCGCAGGGCGACCCGACCAACCCCGCCCAGCCCCGCTCCACCGGCTGAGCACTTCGTCGTCCTCCGGACGACACCGCGGCCAATGGCCGTGCCCCGGCGACGTGGAGCCGTTTCGTCGTCCCTGCGCGGAGGCCTCCGGCGCCCACTCGGTACGACACCTCATGGTGTCGTACCGAGCGGGGCGACGGCCCTCCACCGAGAAGAGGGTGCGGCCCGGAGGGTCGCGATGTGCTCAGCCGCTGAAGGCCTCGGCGATGTCCATGACCGCGGGGCCGAGCAGCACGATGAACAGCGTCGGCAGGATGCAGAGGATCAGCGGGAAGATCACCTTGACCGGGATCTGCATCGCCTTCTCCTCCGCCCGCTGACGGCGCTTGAGCCGCATCTCCTGCGCCTGGGTGCGCAGCACGTCCGCGATCGAGACGCCGTACTGGTCCGCCTGCACGACGGCCCGGATGAACCGGCGCAGGTCGGCGACCCCGGTCCGGTCGGCGAGCGCGAGGTAGGCGTCCCGGCGCGGCTGGCCGACGGCGATGTCCTGCAGCGTGCGCACCAGCTCCTCCGCGAGCGCTCCCTTGCCGTTGCTCCCGGCCCGCGCCATGGCCGATTCGAAGCCGAGCCCCGCCTCGACCGCGATCGTCATCTGGTCCAGGGTGTCGGCGAGTTCGAGGGCGATCGCCTCCTGCCGCTCCTGCCCCCGGCTGTAGAGGAGCAGTTCCGGGAGGAAGTAGACGACGACGGTCGCCACCACCGCGACCAGGACGGTGAGCAGGCCCGGCCGCGAGGTGGCCACGAGCAGGCCGAGCGTCCCGGCGATCGCGGCCCCCACGAGCTTGGCCGCCACCAGCTTCGGGACGGGCCAGGCAGCCGGGCGGCCGGCCCGGCCGGCGAGCCGGTTGAGCCGGGCGACCGTGCCCCGGGGCGTCAGCCCCCGGGCGATGCGCGCCGGCAGCCCGGGACCGGTGCGCGCCGCCACCGCAGCGTCCTCGGTGGGCAGGAGGCCACGCACCAGGTTGCCGCGGGTCCGGACGGCCGCGGCGGGCGGCCGGGCGACCAGCGACCAGCCCAGCAGGGGGACGGCGACGCAGACCGCGACGGCGGCCAGCAGGACGGAGACGGGAAGGGTGCTCATCAGAACCTGATCGCCACGGTCTTCTTGAGCCACAGGCCTCCGGCCAGCAGCATGACGGCCGCCGCGCCGAGCATCGCGTAACCGGTCAGGCTCTCGGTGAACTTGGCGATGTACCCCGGGTTGGTCAGCGAGATGAACCCCGTCACGCCGAACGGCAGGGCCATCAGCACGACGGCCGAGAGCTTGCCCTCGGCCGACAACGCCTTGACCTGACGGCGGATGGCGTTGCGCTCGCGGATGGTGTTCCCGACGGCATCCAGGACCTCCGCGAGATTGCCGCCCACCTCGCGGTGGATGGCGATGGCCTGCGCGACCCAGGTGAAGTCGTCGCTGCCCATGCGGGCGGCGACCTCGTCGAGGGCGTCGCTGAGATCGCGGCCGACCCGCGTCTCGTTGATGATCCGGGCAAACTCCTCCGACGTCGGCGCCTCCGCCTCCTGCGAGACGGAGTCGACCGCCCGCAGCAGGCTGTGCCCGGCGCGGAGGCTGCTGGCCATCAGCTGCAGCGAGTCGTCCAACTGGTCGGCGAAGGCGGCCTGCCGCCGCCCGGCCCGGAAGCCGAGCACCAGCTTGGCGCCGAACGGGACCGCCACGAGCAGCAGCACGGCCAGCAGCGGACCACCGACCAGTGCGCCGACGAGCGCGGCGACCACCGTCGTCAGCCCGACGGCGAGGACGAAGTCCGGCAGCGTCGTGGCCATGCCGGCCCGTTCCAGCGCGGCCGCGCCGGCGGCCAGCCGGCCACGCTTGAGCAGCACCTTCTCGACCGCGGCCCCGGCGGCCGCACCGGCCCCGGCCAGCGCGGAGGCCGGGGGCGCCACGGAGGGGTCGAGCCGGGCCAGCGGCACCCGCGCGGGCCCGCCGGGGAGGACGACGACGGCGAGCAGCAGCAGGGCCGCGGAGATCGCGGCGACCCCGGTCACGAGGAGGATCCCGGGCACGGTCACCACCTCGCGGCGCCGGCCGGCTCGGCGGCGCCGAACACCCGCGGCGAGAGGGTGATGCCCAGCTCGTCGAACCGGTCGGTGAACCGCGGACGCACGCCGGTGGGGACCGGCCTGCCGAGGAATCGGCCGGAGGCGTCGACGCCGGCGGAGTAGTCGAAGAGGAACGCGTCCTGGAGGGTCACGGTCTCCCCCTCCATGCCCTGCACCTCGGTCACGTGCGTGACGCGGCGGGTGCCGTCGCGCAGCCGGGTGAGCTGCACGACGACGTCGACGGCGGAGGCGATCTGCTCGCGGATGGCGCGCAACGGCAGGTCCATGCCGGCCATGAGCACCAGGGTCTCCAGGCGTGCGATGGCGTCGCGCGGGGAGTTGGCGTGCACCGTGGACAGCGACCCGTCGTGGCCGGTGTTCATCGCCTGGAGCATGTCCAGGGACTCGCCTCCGCGGCACTCCCCCACGACGATGCGGTCCGGCCGCATGCGCAGCGAGTTCCGCACCAGGTCGCGGATGGTGATCGCGCCCTTGCCCTCGATGTTGGGGGGTCGGGACTCCAGCCGCACCACGTGCTCCTGCTGGAGCTGCAGCTCGACGGCGTCCTCGATGGTGACGATCCGCTCGCCGTCCGGGATGAAGGACGACAGCACGTTGAGCAGCGTCGTCTTACCGGTGCCGGTGCCGCCGGAGACGATGATGTTCAGCCGGGCGTCGACGCAGGCCTGCAGCAGCTCGGCCATCTCCGGCGAGAGCGTGCCGAACCCGATCAGGTCGTCGACCCGGAACGGGTCCTTGGCGAACTTGCGGATGGTCAGCGTGGAGCCGCTGAAGGCCAGCGGCGGGATGACGGCGTTGACGCGCGACCCGTCGGCCAGCCGGGCGTCCACCAGCGGCGAGGACTCGTCGATCCGGCGTCCCACGCGGGAGACGATCCGGTCGATCACCCGGCGCAGGTGCTCCTCGGAGGTGAACCGGGTCGCGGTGCGCTGGAGCTTGCCGCTGCGCTCGACGTAGATCGAGTCCGGCCCGTTCACCATGATCTCGCTGACCGCGTCGTCGTCGAGCAGCCGCTGCAGCGGGCCGTAGCCGAGCACGTCGTCGGCGAGCTCGGCGGTCAGCCGCTGCCGCTCCTCGGTGCTGAGCGGGACGTTCTCCTCCTCGACGACCTCGTCGAGCTCCTTGAGCACGACGGCGCGCAGCGCGTCCTCGGCCATGGAGGGGTCGTTCATCCGGCTGCCCATGCGCTCGAACAGCGCCTTGCCGACGCGGTCCTTGAGCCGCGCCAGCGCATCGGTCGGCGGCGCGGGGGCCGGTGCGACGACCGGGCGGGGAGCCGCGGCCGGTCGCACGACCGGGGCCGGCACCGCGGTGGCGGCCCGACCGACCGCGGGGGCGGCGGCGGAGGGGGCCGGGGCGGCCGCCGCGGGTCCGCCGCGGGCGGCCTCCAGCCGCTGGGCGAGGTTCACGCCTCCGCCCGGTGCTTGGCCCGGTAGCGGCTGGCCTTCATCAGCGGGGTGGCGGAGAAGCGGGACACCAGCCGGCGCAGCTCGCGCACCATCGGGTCGCGACGGCTCCCGCTCTCCAGGATGGGGACGCCCTGGTTGGTGGTGGCCGGCACGGCCTTGGAGCGCGGCAGGACGACGTCGACCCCGGTGCCGATGGCGGTCTCGACGTCGCGGACGGTCAGGCCGCCCTTCGGGTCGGCGAAGTTCATGACGACGTGCCGGCCGGCCGGGATCATGCACAGCTCGCGGAGCACGTCGAGCTCCTTGCGCAGCCCGCGCACCCCCGGCACGTCCATGCTGGTGAGCATCACGACGTCGCTGGCCCGGTCGAGCGCCGCCAGCGTCTGCTCCGACAGCCCCGGGGCGGTGTCGACGACGACGTAGCGGAACTCCCGGGCCAGGGAGGCCAGCAGCCGGCTGACGTCCTCACCGGTGATCGTGTCACCGGCGGCGGGCGACTCGGAGCCGCAGACGGCGTACAGCCCGCTGGGGTGCTGGGTCAGGAACGTCTTGAGGACCATCGTGTCCTCGCTCGCCGGGCCGTGGACGGCGTCGGGCAGCGTGTACTCCGGCGTCAGGCCCAGGGCCGATGCGACGTCGCCGAACTGCACGTCCAGGTCGACGAGCACCGTGGACTGCGGAGCCGCGGCGGTCAGCCCGATCGCCAGGTTCGTCGAGACGGTGGTCTTGCCGACCCCGCCCTTCGGTGAGGCGATGGTGATGACCCGGCCGGCGTAGCGGTCGGTCTCGCTGGCCGGCCGCAGCACCCGGCGCCGGCCCGCGGCCGCGTGCCCGGCGCGCTCGACCGCGGCGGCGATCTCCGCCACGTCGGCGTCGGGCGGCAGCAGGTCACGGATGCCCGCGCGCATCGCCGCGTGCAGCATCTCCGGCGACGGGTCGGCCATCAGCACGACGGTGATGCCCGGCGACTGCACGTCCAGCCGGCCGGCCAGGGTCAGCACCTCGGACGTCGGCGCGTACGGGCCCACGAGCAGCACGTCGGGCAGCTCGTCGTCGACCAGCTGCTCGAACAGGCGGGCCGGGTCGCTGGGCAGCCGGCCCGGCGGCAGCACGTGCACGTCGCCGTCGGTGGCCTGCTTGACCCGCAGGATCAGGTCTTCTCCCGCTCCGGCCAGGACGACGCGGCTCATGAGTAGGCCTTTCCGTAGATGTTCTCGGGCGTGAGCACCTGGGTGCGGGAGACGTCGGGGTCGGGGGGCTCCAGGGACAGCCAGATGCTGGCGTGCTCCGCCGCGAAGACCACGGCCTCGGCCTGTGCGGCCGTCACCCCGAACGTGACCATGAGGCTGCCCGAGGGGACGGGCGCGGAGGTCGCCGCCACCGTTCCGTCGGCGGGCGCCGCGGGCGGGGCGGGCGCCCCCTGGACCTGGGTGACCAGGACCTCGTGCAGGACGGCGTGGGTGGTCCCCCCGGCGTCGCCGGCCATGGAGAGGAAGATGCCGACCGTGTCACCGGCCGCCAGCCGGCCGCCCACGGCCCGCTGCGGCTCGAGGACGACGCTGACCTCCTGCATGCCGTCGGGCACCGGCACCGTGCCCGGCGCCTGCAGCTCGTCGGGACGCACGAACCGGCTGGCCAGCAGCTGCTCGCCGGGCTCCAGGTCGACGGTGGCGACGCGGTCCGCCAGGGCGGTCAGGTCGGTGACCCGGCCCGGCAGTGCCGCCTTGGCCGGGAGCACCTCGGTGCTCACCCGCTCGGCCAGGGCGCTGCCGGGGGTGCCGGCGGGGATGAGGGCATCGGCCACCAGCACCTCGATGGTCTGCACGCCCGCGAGGGCACGGTTCTCCGCGCCGCGCACGTAGCCCACCAGGACCACGGTGCCGCCGGCGATCAGCACGAGGGCCGCCGCAGCGGCCAGGAGTCGACGTCTCACGAGTGGGCGCCCCTATCGGATCAGTCGGAGGATCGAGGCCCCGAGCTGCGGGGCGTCGGGGCTGTAGTTCCAGTCGTCGGAGAGCTCGACGAAGCGGGTGTAGTAGCCGGTGACGCACCGGTCGCTGGAGTTGGTGCCCGGCCCGCAGACCTTGTGGCCGCTCTTGACGGAGCCGTTCACGGCGTAGCCGGTCAGCGTGAAGGCGGCGTAGCCGTAGACCCGGTACCAGCCGTGGCTGCCCCCGTCCCCGAACTCGTCGAAGAGCGGCAGCAGGACGGTGCGGCCGAGCCACCCGGCGAGGTCGGCCTCGGAGCAGCCCGCCGGCAGGGAGACGCCCGTGTCGGAGAAGAGCAGCTGACCGATCGCCGAGGTGGCGTGGCAGCGGCCCGCGTCGGGCACGACCCAGCCGAAGCCGCCGGGCACGAAGTTCCCGGAGGGGCCGGTGCAGCCGCCGACGTCGTCGGACTTGCTGAACATGATCGTCTGCAGCGTCTCGGTGGACGGCAGCCCGCCGCCGGTCTGCGCCGCGAACGAGCACCAGGAGAAGGTGAGCGGCAGGACGGCGGTGCCCTGGCTCGGGCCACCCCAGCCGACGGTGGCGGTCGCGGAGACCTGGGTGGAGTCGTGCCCGATGACCGGCGCGAACCAGTGCTCCTTGGCAACACCGCCGGTGACGGTGACGCTCAGCGGGTCGCTGCTGAGGACCGGCTGGCCGGCCGTGCCCTCGGGGTCGTTGGCCGTGATGAGCCCCTGGGCGGTCGCCAGCATGTCCCCGCAGTTGCCGCGGGAGCAGTCCTGGGCCACCGCGATGGCGGCGGCATCGGCAGCGACCTGCAGCCGGGCACGCTCGGCGTAGAGGGCGCCGATGTCGACGGCGATGGCCGTGAAGCCAAGCAGCGGGACCATCAGGAGGGACAGCACGACGGCGCTCGCGCCGTGCTCACCGGCCAGCCGGCGCCGGACGCAAGAGGTCAGCCGTTGCATCGCATGACCCCCGTTCCGGTGAGTTCGATCTCCGCGCCGAAGAAGTCGGTGAGGAAGGGCATCGGGTACGTGATGGTGAGGCGGACGGCGGTGTCGCCGGCGCCGGTGAGCGGGCAGGTCCCGGCCGTCCCGCCGACGATCGCGATGTGGATCTGGTCGTCGGTGATCGCCGGGTCCAGCGAGGCGGCGGCGGTCCGGACGACGTCCCGGGCCTCCGCCGGGTCGTTGCGCAGCGCCATCGCCCGCACGCCTTCGCGGGCGGCGGCCGACAGCGTGCCCTGCACCTGGAAGGCGTGGCCGAACTCGGCGATGCCGAGCACCAGCACGATCAGCAGCGGCACGATGAAGGCGAACTCCACCGCGCTGGCCCCGCGCTCGCCGCGCAGCCGTCCCCTCATCCGTGCTCACCGCCTCTCTCGTGCAGCGGCGCAGCGGCCCCCGGGACGAGGGCCGCTGCGCCGGAACCGCTACCTGGTCGCGCAGCAGCGAGTGGTCACGGAGCGGCGGGGGCGTCGGGGAGGCTGTCCGTGACGTCGGTGAACAGCCCCTCCAGCTCGGTGCCCAGCAGCGTGACGGCGGCGATGATGACGACGGCGATGAGGCCGACCATCAGGCCGTACTCGACGGCGGTCGCACCCTTCTCGTCCCGCTTCAGGCGGTCCTGGGTGACGGCGACGAGGCTGGCCAGGGTGGCGTAGGCGTTGATCAGCATGGAGCTCTCCCTCGGTTGCGTGCCGTCGGGTTCCGGATCGGGTCGATCCGGCCTCGCGGCGTTGGAGGGAGTTGTCGTGCAGGACACACCGGGCCTTGAGCGCCATCACCCCATCCAGGGACAGCGCTCCACCGGTCGGGGGACGGGATCGCGCCGGTGCTGACGCACCGTGACCGGCACTGCGGCCGTCAGCCGGGGAGCGTCCCGCTCCAGCCGACCGCGAGCGCCGCGCCGAGCAGCATGGCCGGCCCGAAGGGCAGCTCCGCCTTGCGGCCGACCCGTCGCGTGGCGAGCAGGAGGAGGGCCAGCGCGGCCTGCACCACGAAGCCGGCGGCCGCGCCGAGCAGCACCGCGTCCCAGCCGAGCCAGCCCAGGGGCAGGCCCAGCAGTCCGGCCAGCTTCACGTCGCCCATGCCCAGCCCGCTCGGCGAGATCAGCGCCAGGACCAGGTAGCCGACGAACAACGCGGCAGCACCCAGGGCCGCCCGGCCCAGGTGTCCCCACGAGCCGCCCAGCGCCGCGGCGCCGGTCAGCAGGACGGCGGTGGCCACGGCCGCCGGGCCGACCACCCGGTTCGGCAGCAGCCGGTGCCGGAGGTCGACGGCCGCGAGCAGCACGCCCGCGCCGGCGACGACCAGGAAGGCAGGCAGCTCCCAGACCGCACCCAGGCGCAGCGCCACGAGGGCGAACAGCGCCGCCGTCGCCAGCTCGAGCAGCGGTGGCCGGACCGCCGGGCCGGTACCGGTCCCGTCCCAGGGGAACCCACCGGCGGCCCGGTTGGCCGCGGCACCGCCGAGCAGACCCACGACCGCCGCGACGGCGACGACGAGCCCGGTCACCGGGCGGACGACCGGGGACGGGCGCTCACGGGGGCACCCTCGCACAACCACCGTGGCCGGCCGCGTGAACATCGGACCACCGGCGCGCCCGGGCACGGCGTACCCGAACCGGGTGTGGTTCGGTCCTCCTGACCACGCACGGGCGACCGGGCCCGGCCGAGGAGGACCGCGATGACCAGCGAGCCCGGGCTCGCCCGCCGGCTGGGCACCACCGACGCCGTCGTCATCGGGCTGGGGTCGATGATCGGTGCCGGGATCTTCGCCGCCGTCACCCCGGCGGCCCGCGCCGCCGGCACCGGCCTGCTGATCGGCCTGGCCCTGGCGGCCGCGGTGGCCTACTGCAATGCGACCTCCTCGGCACAGCTGGCCGCGCAGTACCCGGCGTCCGGCGGCAGCTACCTCTACGGACGGGAGCGCCTCGGCCCCTGGTGGGGCTTCCTGGCCGGCTGGGCGTTCGTCGTGGGCAAGACCGCCAGCTGCGCCGCCATGGCGCTGACGTTCGCCGCCTACGCCGTCCCGCAGCCCTGGGAGCGCCCCGTGGCGGTCGCCGCCGTCGTCGCGCTCGTGGCGGTGAACTACCGCGGCATCACCCGCACGGCCCACCTGACCCGCCTGCTCCTGGCCGTCGTCCTGGCGGCGCTGGCCGTGGCGGTGCTGGCGGCCTTCTCGGCGGGAACCGCGGACCCCGGCCGGCTGACCGGCTGGACCGACGGACCGCAGGGCTGGTACGGGGTCCTGCAGTCGGCCGGGCTGCTCTTCTTCGCGTTCGCCGGCTACGCCCGCATCGCCACGATGGGCGAGGAGGTCCGGGACCCGTCCCGCACCATCCCCCGCGCCATCCCGGTGGCGCTGGGCATCGCCGTCGCGCTGTACGCGGTCGTCGCCGTGGCCCTGCTGCTCGTCCTCGGCCCCGAGGGCGTCGCCGGCACGGCCACCCCGCTCGCCGACGCCGTCGCGGCCGGCACCTGGAGCTGGGCCTCGCCCGTCGTCCGGATCGGGGCCGCCACCGCGGCGCTCGGAGCCCTGCTGGGGCTGGTCGCCGGGGTGGGCCGGACGGTCCTGGCGATGGGCCGGACCGGCGATCTCCCGCGCGGGCTGGCCGCGGTGCACCCCCGGTACCGGGTGCCGCACCGCGCGGAGCTCGCGCTGGGGGCGGTGGTCTGCGCGCTCGTGCTGACCGTCGACCTGCGCGCGGTCATCGGGTTCTCGTCGTTCGGCGTGCTGCTCTACTACGTCGTCGCCAACCTCGCGGCCTTCACCCAGCCGGCCGGGCACCGGCGCTGGCCGCGGGCGCTCCAGGTGGCCGGTGTGGCCGGGTGCCTGGTGCTGGCGGCGACCCTGCCGTGGCCGTCGGTGGTGGCCGGCGTGGCGACCCTGGCCGTGGGCGTGGGGTTGCGCGCGCTCCGGCTCCGGCGGGCCGGGCGCGAGCGGCCGGCCGATCGCCGCGCGTAGCGACCGCCGGTGGCCCACACTGCCGAGGGTGACCGTCGACGAGCACCGCACCAGCACCCGGACCGCCGCCACGGGGTCCTACCAGGGGCACGGCGTGCACGCCGCTCCGGGAGTGCACGAGTACGCCGTCGAGCTGGCCCGGCAGGCGCTGCCCGAGGGCGGGCGGATCCTCGAGGTAGGCGCCGGGTGCGGCGCGCTGGCCTGTCGGCTGCGGGACGCCGGGTTCGACGTCGTGCCCACCGACCTGGATCCGCCGCACGACTGGATCCACCGCCTCGACCTCGACGACCCGGAGTGGACCGAGGAGACCCGCGGCCCCTTCGACCTGGTGATGTGCGTCGAGACGCTGGAGCACGTGGAGAACCCGCGGCAGGTGCTGCGGTCGATCCGCTCGCTGCTCCGGCCCGGTGACCGGCTCGTCGTCAGCACCCCGAACATCACCCATCCGCACTCGCGGCTGAAGATGTTCCTGCGGGGCGCTCCGTTCATCTTCGGGCCGGGGCACTACCACCAGCCCGGCCACATCTCGATCCTCCCCGACTGGATGCTCACCGAGCACGTCCGCCTGGCGGGGTTCACCGACGTCAGGGTGACGACCGGTGGCAGCACCTGGTTCACGGGGCCGCGCCGCCTCGTCCACCGGCTCGAGATGGCGCTGCTGCGGGTGATCGGGGTGCGTCTGAAGGCGGACTCGGGCGAGGGCATCTGCACGTTCGTCACCGCCGTCGCCGTCTGACCGGCGGGGGTCAGGCGGGGCGTGCCCCGACCAGCGTCGCGTAGGCGACGACGTTGTCCTCGTAGCTCCGGGCCACGGGATCGAAGGCACCGCCACAGGTGATCAGCCGCAGCTGCGGGTCGGCGGTGTTGCCGTAGACCTCGACAGTCGGGAACTCCGCCTTGGCGTAGCGCTCGACCCGGTCGACGGCGAAGACGGCCACCGTGCCGTTCCGCCGGGCCACCTCGACCTCGTCGCCCGGGGCCAGCGCGCCGAGCTCGAAGAAGACGCCGGGGCCGTACTCGGCGGAGTCCACGTGCCCGAGCAGGACCGCCGGGCCGATCTCGCCGGGAGCGGGCGACTCGCGGTACCAGCCGGCGGAGTCGACGGCCGACAGCGGCGGCACCTCGACGGTCCCGTCGTCCTGCAGGCCGAGGTCGAGCAGCTCGCTGCCGACGTCGATGGCGGGGATCCGGAGGGACACGGGATCGGCCACCTCGACCGCGGGCTGGGCCTCAGGTGCCGGTGCGGGTGCAGGCGCGGGAGCCGGTGCGGGCGGCGTCACCGGCATCTCGGCCGTCGCGGCGCGCTCCGGGGGCTGCGGGGCGCGCTGCTGCCCGGTGAGGGCGATCCCCACCGCGACCGCCGCCACGACAGCGAGTGCGACGGCGAGGGCGACCCAGACACGTGCGCCGGAACGGTGGTTCGACGGCTTGGTCACGGGTCTCCTCGCGGGTCGGGCGCGCGGCGGCCGGGGTCACGGGCCGCCCCGCGGGCGCCGGGACGCGCCGGGCAGGAGTTCCCTGCCCGGCGCGGCCGGCGACGGGGTCGATCAGGCCTGGTCGGCCTGGCGACGGCGGTAGGCGACGGCACCGGCAGCAGCCGCACCGACGGCGGCGAGAGCGCCGACACCGATGGCGGCCTGGTTCTCGATGCCGCTGGTCGCGCCGGCACCCGTGTCAGCGCCACCGGCGGGCATGGTGCCCATCTGCGACGCGGTCAGGGCGCCGCACGCCGCCGGGGCGGTGGCCTCCAGCGGCAGCGACGGGTCGAGCTCGCTGGCGCCGGCGTCGGTGTCGTAGGAACCGTTGCCGTTGACGTCGATGCCGTGCACGACCAGCACCGCGGTGCCGGCGGCGAAGGCCTCCTGCACGTCCTCGCTGACCGAGAATGTGCGCTCGTACGAGAGGGAGCCGCCCTCGGCGGTCGGGAACCGGTCGACGGCCAGGCCGCTGTCCGGGCCGGTGTCGCCGGTGGTGGTCAGCGACGCACCGATGGCGCCGTAGTACGAGGCGGCCTCGGGCGTGCTGACGATGCCGTCACCGTTCGCGTCGTCGTCCGCGGTCGGGCAGGTGCCCTGCGCGCCGATGTGGAAGTGCTGGGCGTGCGGGGAGCCGGCGAGCAGGTTGGACGCGTCGATCGTCACGGTGGCCTGGTCGCCCTCGAGCGTGACCATCCCGGTACCCGTGACGCCGGACTCGTTCAGCGCGCCGAGCGTCGCCTGGTAGCTGCCGTCGTGGTCGGCGAGCGCGGTACCCATGGTGAGCAGCGGGAACGCGGCGGCGGCGAGGGCGACGGAGGGAACTGCGAATGCCTTGCGCATGGAGACTCCTTTGTCTCAGGAGCACCTCCCGGAGCGGGAGGGCGTGGTCCGGGGCGCGGTCGGTTCCGGCTCCCGGTGGGGCGACGGCGCAGCGTTGCGCCGGTCGTGCGTCCGAGTCGGGGAGAACCCGGCGGAGCGGCGACACGACGTGCGAGCACGAGGCTCGTGGCACCGGGCCCTGCGTTCGGGCTTGATCAGGTCATGCCCTCGCGACCGGCAATTGGAACGCGTGCAACACGATCGGGTACATGACAGTTTCGTGACACGCCGCCCTGGCCTGCGACGATCTGCGCACGCGCAGCGACGACCGACCTCGGACGCCGACGTCGGCCCGGGTGGCAGCGACCCCGATCAGCGCGCGGCGGCGCCCCTCGTCAGCGCGTCCAGCGGTGCAGCGACTTGCGTCCTGCGGCCTTCCAGGCGTCGTCGAAGCGGTGCTGGGACCGTTCGGAACGGGCCTCCTCGAGCGCGTGCAGACGGCCGTAGAGGAACGCCGCCTCGATGGAGGTGGCGGCGAGCCCGCGCGTGCGCAGCCGCTCCCGGATCAGCACGGAGTCCTGGTGCTCCCCCAGCGCCTCCTGCACCGCCTCCATCGCCTCGGCGAACGCGATGGCGTCCGCGCCGAAGACCCGGGCCACCGACTCCCCGGCGTAGCGCGCCGCCTTGGCGCTCTTGCGCGCGTCGTGCAGCAGCTCCTCCCGCTCGGCTCCGGCCGGGAGGGCGTCCGCGTCCTCCACCAGCCGTCGGACGGCGGTGTAGCTCCGGCCCACCAGCCGCGGCAGCACCTTCCCCGCCCGCTCGGCGGCGCGCGGCGTGACGGGCGGCGTCGTCACCAGGGCCTCGAGGCTGTCCAGCAGCCGGTGGTACCGCTCGCCGTCGAGCTCGGCCAGCACCCGGTCGTGCGCCTCGCGGTAGGTCTGGTCGAGCTCCTCGACGACGGAGGCCGACGTCCCGGCGCCGGTCCCCTCGTCGCCGCCCACGGTGCCGGCCACGCGGTCCCGCATCACTTCCGCGTCGCGGGCCGCGCCGAGCTCCGCGGCCAGCCACTTCAGCTCGCCGCGCAGGGGACGGACGACGTCGGCGTCGAACAGCGGCTTGAACGTGGTGAGGGCGCTGCGCAGCCGGCGGGTCGCCACGCGCATCTTGTGGACGCTGTCGGCGGCGTCGAGCCGGACCGGCAGGTCCTGGCTGCGGACCTGCTCCACCTGCTCGCGGATGTGGGCGAGCACGACGTCGCCGGCGCCGGACTTGGCGGTCAGCTTGCCCTTGCCCTTGGACTTGCTCTTGCCCTTCCCCGACGTGCCCTTGCCCTTGCCTGACGTTCCGGGGGCTCCCCCTGCGCCCGCCAGCACGTGGGCGAGCTTGGAGGAGCTGCCGGCCGACGCGAGCCCCCGCTCCCGGAGGCGGGCATCGACGGCGTCCAGCAGCTCGGTGGCCCCGCCGGCGAGCTCGACCTCGATCTCCCGCCAGGACGTCGCCGCCCCGGCGCCCTTCCCCTCGTCCGCCGCGAGGATCCGGTGCGCCGTGACCCGGTCGTCGGCCACCTCCGCGAGCACCTGGCCCGTGGCGTCGACCAGCCGGCGCACGGTCCGGTCGGTGGAGATCTCCGCGACCGCCTGCAGCACCGCGCCCCGGGTGTGCGCACGGACCATGCGCCGCAGCGGCTGCGGAACGGTGCGCCAGGCACGGCCCAGGGGCAGCCGCACCTCGGAGCGGGCGCCGGCGCCGGCCGGGACCTTCAGGTGCCAGCCGGCGTCGTCCCCGCCCGTCCGCCGGCGCAGCGTCAGCCCGGCGGCCGCGAGCCGGAGGTCGGCGGTGTCGAAGTAGGTGGCGTCCAGCTGCTGCCGCACCGGGTCGCCCTCGACCACCGGGCCGCCACCGTCCATGGCCGCGTCCCCGTCCCCGTCGCGTGCGACGAGCTCGGTCAGCGACGGGAGCTGGAAGGCGTCATCCGCGGCGTACTTCTTCTCGACCTCGAGGTGAACAGCAGGCATACGGCAGGTGTACAGGACGAAGATGAACAGCCGCCTCCCGGCGGGTCCGGGCGGGCGGTGCCACGGCCAGGGGGCGCGGTACGCCCCCTGGCCGACCACTCACGGACGGGTCAGCTGGAACACCGAGATCGTGCCGTCGTCCTCGTTGCTGGTGAGGAACAGGTGCCCGCGCTTCACGGCGAGCAGCCCCTCGGGGGCCGCGCCGGTGGGCAGCACCTGCAGCAGTTCCGGGGAGGCCTCGTCGGCGAAGTCGTAGACGAGCACCGCGTCCCCTCGCTCGGAACCGATGAAGGCGTACGTGGTGCCGTACAGCGCGGCGACCTCCGCGCCCTCGAACTCCGCCCCCTTGTCGTCGCTGCGCCCGTCGGGGTACCGGCCGGCGGCGGCGAGCGCCTGCTCGGCGGCCGCACCGGAGGTGGAGACGACGTCGCCCTCCGGGGAGAAGACCGTCCAGCCACGGCCGCCGCTGGGCTCCTCGGCCAGGTCGCCCTCGTCCGCGGTGACGAGGTTGCCCTCCGGCGTCCACTGGACGGCATCGGGCTCGCGGGGCGCCTCGAACGGGTCCTCGAACGCGATCGCGTCGTCGTCGGAGACGTCCGCGTCGGGGCGCGTCACGGTGCCGGCCGAGAAGGAGCCGACGACGGTCCGGGTCCGGAGGTCGACGAGCGCGACGGCGTTGTTCTCCTGCAGCGTCACCGCCGCGATGCCCCTGCGGTCGATGTCGACGTACTCCGGCTCCGGGTCCTCCGGGTACAGCGCCCCGTCGAGCCCGGCCAGCTCGACCCGGTCGGCCGTCCACCGCTCCGGCGAGCCTTTGAGATCGACGACGGCCAGGAAGCCGGCGGGCGCCTGCGGCAGCCCGCCCTCGACGCCGCCGACCTCGACGTCCTCGTCGCGCTGGTTCTCGATCGCCACCGCCGCGAAGGCGCCGTTGGGGCTGAGGGCGATCGAGTCGGGCTGCCCGCCGAGGTCGATGGTCCGGACGATCGCCCGGGTGCGCAGGTCGATGACGGCCAACTCCCCCGACGGCGCGTCGAACGAGGTGCTGGTGTCCACCACGGCGAGGGCGTGGCGCCCGTCCCGGCTGACGCTCACCGACGTGGGCTCCCCGCCCACCGGCACGCTGCCGATCGCCCGGGGCTCCGCGGGCCTCGTCAGGTCGACCAGCCCGACCTCGCCGGTGGCCGAGTCGGTGTAGAGCAGCGTCCGGCCGTCGGGGGTCACCGCGAGGATCTCGGCGACCTCACCGCTCACCTCGAAGGTGGCGAGCTCGGCGAAGGCCGGCGCGGGCGCCGGCGCGGCCGCGGCCGGGGCGACGGTGGCGGCGAGAACCAGGGCAGCCGTGGGGAACGTGCAGGCGAGCAGCCGGGCGCGGGGTGACACAGGAGGGCTCCAGGGGTCTCAGGACGGGTGGTCCCGACCCTGGTGAGCGAAAGCGACGGCCCGGCGGCCGGTGGGCGAACCACGGGTGACCGACGTGCGACCAGCTGAGCAGCCGGTGCGGCGACGAGCGCCCCCTGCCCGGACCCGGGCAGGGGGCGCTCGTCCTCAGCGGTGGACCCAGCGGCCCCGCGAATCGGTCAGCCCGCGACGAAGGCCACGTGCGGGTGGTCCATGTGGTTGGCCGTGGGCGATCCGCGGTCCTCCATGGCCTGCCACGCCCACCCGGTCCACGACCCGGCGATCCGCTGCTCCCAGATCACGTAGTCCACGCCGAACCGACCCGCGTTGTCGATCGCGTACTGGGCGACGGCGTCGCCCGTGGCCGAGTCGTCGTAGACCATGAAGTCGGCCGCCCGGCCCTCCGTGGGGCTGTGGCCGGGGCGGGTGAGCACGGTGCCGATGCCGAACTGCTCGGCGATCTCCTGGACGGCGGGGCGGACGTGCGCGTCCCACCGGTCGTAGGCCCCCGACACCACGGCCGGCTCCGGGACGGGCCGCTCGTCCCGGCTGGCGCGCTCGGTCACCACTCCCCCGCCACTCAGGGCGAGGACCTGACCGACGCGCAGCACGTTGGCGTTCGGGCCGATGACGCCGAGGTTCAGGGCGTGCAGGTCCTGCCAGGTGGTGCCGTGGCGAGCCGCGATCCCGGCCAGCGTGTCCCCGGCGACCACGACGTACGAGCCCGCCGCGGCGGGCGCGGGGGTGGCAGCCGGCGCCGCAGCCGAGCCGCCGATGGTGAGCACCTGCCCGACGCGCAGCAGGTTCGGGTCGGAGCCGATCGTGGCGAGGTTCGCCTGGTAGATGTCGCGCCACGAGGTGCCGTGGGCGGCCGCGAGCTTGCCGAGGGTGTCGCCGGACTGGACCGTGTGCTCGCCCGGATGCGCGGCTGCGGTGCCGACGGTGCCCAGGGTGACGGCCGAGGCCGCCGCCAGGACCACAGCCGGGTAGGCCACGGCGGTCAGGACGCGGTTGCGGGTGGGGCGACGGTGTCGGCCCGCGGTGCGGTGGCTGATGCGCATGAAGGATTGAGCCTCTCGCCGCCTGCGGAGTTAGCTGTCGGGTTCGGGCGAGAGCTGCCCGGCCGCGTGCTGCGGCTTCACCCCGAGGTCCCGGAGGGCCACTGAACGGTGGGTCCCCCGCGCCTGCCCGTCGTGTCGACACCGGGTGGCCGTGGGCAGGTTCGGCGGGCGGCCATCCGGGCCCGCCGAGCGGCGGACGGAGGAACGGTATGCAGACCGAGCGGACCCGAGGAGATCGTTCCCGACCTTTTCGGGGACCCTCCGCGTAGCCGCACACGCCGTCACCAACCGTGCGCGCAGCGCCCGGATTCACCCGATCAGGTGACAGCGCAGGGCGCCGGTTCCGCCGCGCGGGCGGGCGGGGTGACGGACGAGTCGGCCTGTACGCCGGGTTCTGTCCACGGGCGCCTTGCGGCCTCCCGATGGGCGGTCATCCATCTAGGCCTGCCGTTGCCGACAGGCTCCAGCGGTCTACCCGCAGGCTCGGGCGGGCCGCCCTCGAACGCCTGCGCAGGACGGCAGAGAACCGCCGCCCCTTCTTGACCTAGCTCCGGGTGGGGTTTACCGAGCCACGCCGGTCACCCGGCGTGCTGGTGGTCTCTTACACCACCGTTTCACCCTTACCAGCGCACGCGCTGGCGGTCTGTTTTCTGTGGCACTGTCCCGCGGGTCACCCCGGGTCGCCGTTAACGACCACCCTGCCCTGTGGAGCCCGGACGTTCCTCGGCGACGGGGTCTCCCCCGCCGACGCGACCGCCCAGCCGACTCGTCCGTCGTGCCGAGCAGTCTAGGGGGTGCCCGCCACCCGCCGGTCGCCCGTGGGTGATCGCTGCTCGACCCCGGCCGTGCGGCCGAGAGTGTCGTACCCCGCGCCTAGCCTGCGGGTATGTCGTCGGGTGGCGGGTTCGCGGTCGGGGTGACCGTGGTGCCCGTGGACCAGGCGCCCGCGCCGTGGGAGCCGTCCGATCCGGAGCCCGCCCGGTGGGACGACCCGCTGGGTGAGCTGCTGCCGGCCCGGCGGAGCGCGGCGGAGGCGGCCGCGCTGTTGCAGCAGATCGTGGTGGCCGAGGCGAAGCTGGCGGCGCTGCGCGCGGAGCTGGTGATGGACCTGGCCGCGGCTCGCCCGGCGCCCGCCGATCCGCTGCGCGGTGGGGAGACCACCGGTGAGGTGGGGCCGGCCGGGGTGAGCGAGTTCCTGCCCGACGAGCTGGCCATGATCCACAACTGCAGCCGGGCGGCGGCGGTCACGCTGCTGGACCAGTCCGAGGTCCTGACCACGCTGCTGCCGGCCACCTACGGGCAGCTGCGGCAGGGGCGGCTGGACTGGCCCCGGGCCCGGGCGATGGCTGCCGAGGTGGCCGCGACCGGGCGCGAGACCGACCCGGTGGTGATCGCCGGGACGGAGGCGGCGGTGCTGCCGGGCTCTGCCGAGCTGTCGGTGCGCCGGCTGTGCGAGGCGGTCCGCGCCGAGCTGGTGGCCCGGGACGCGTCCGCGGCCGACCGGCGACGAGAGCAACGGCGGCGCGGGGCGGACGTGACGGTGCGGCCGGTCGGGGACGGGATGAGCGAGTTGCGTGCCCTGCTGCCGCACCCGGAGGCCCGGGCCTGCCGAGATGCAGCAGACCAGCACGCGCGGGCGGCGAAGGCGGCCGGGGACCCCCGGCCGGTCGGGATGCTGCGCTGCGGCGCACTCGCCGACCTGGTGCTGCGCCCCTGGGAGGACCGACCGGCGGTCACCGCGCACCTGACCGTGGTCGCCCCGCTGGGCGCGCTCACCCCCGCCGGGTTCCTCGCGTCCGGCGCCCCGCGACCGGCCGCGTTCGCCCGGCCCGGCACAGCGGCGCCCGTGGCCCAGGTGGACGGGGAACCCATCACCTCCGACCACCTGCGCGAGCTGCTCGCCCAGCTCGACGCGGTGTGCCCCGGCGGGCTGCGGGCACCGACCGGCGGCACCCTCGACATCGCGATCACCGGCGCCACCGGGAACCTGCTGGGCCTCATCGGCCGCACCGAGCTGGAACGGCTGGTCCGCCGCGGCTGCACCGACCACCCCGACGCCTCCTGCGCCTGCCCGCTGCTGGGCGCCCCTGGTCCGGTCGACCGCTACCGCCCGTCGGCCGCCCAGCAGCGGTTCCTGCGGGTGCGTGACCGCAGCTGCCGCCACCCCGGCTGCACCGTGCGTGCCGGCTGGGCCGACCTCGACCACGTCGTACCGCACGCCGACGGGGGCCGGACCAGCTGCGAGAACTTGTGCTGCCTGTGCCGGCGCCACCACCGGCTGAAGACCTTCGCCCCCGGCTGGACCCACACCATCGGCGACGACGGCGTGCTCACCGTCCGCACACCTACCGGTGTCACGCGGATGAGCCGACCACCCGGCTTCCGCGTGTTGAGCGAGTCACCCGGACCACCGTCACCGCGACCCGATCCGGACGACCCACCACCCTTCTGACCCGGCTTCTCACCCCCAGTAGAGCCGGAAGCCCACCCGACGGCGGCCGTCCTCGGTGAGGGTCGACATGTCCACCACCTGGCGTGCCTGCTCCTCGACCGGGTCGTCCGAGAGCAGCTCCAGGTACCGGCGGTGCTCCGACAGCGATGCGACGGCGAGCTCCACCGCGTCGCTGACGTCGACCTCGTGCGGCGGGTCCGTCATCTCGCCGACGGCGATGTACTGGACGCCGCTCCAGCGTTCTTCGGGCAGGTCCGGGAAGATCCACTCGTTGCCCGCATCGGCGACGGCGTCGAGCACGGACTGGCCGAGCGCCTGGTGATCGGCGGAGTTGAGGTACGCCGGTGACACACCGGGCGGGGTCCACGTCGGCCCGAAGTAGCCGGTGACGACGAGCTCCGGACGGTGCCGCCGGATCGCGGCGGCCAGGTCCCGCCGCAGCTCGGGCCCGGACACCAGGGTTCCGTCGCGGTGGTCGAGGAACTCCACCTCGCGCACGCCCACGACGGCGGCCGAGCGCCGTTCCTCCTCCTCGCGCACCGGCCCCGCCTCCGCCGGCGGAACCCCGGCCATCCCGGCCTCCCCCCGGGTGGCCAGCAGGTAGTGCACCTCCTTGCCCGCGGACGTCCACACGGCGACGGCGGCGGCGAGGCCGTACTCGATGTCGTCGGGGTGGGCGGCGACGACCAGGGCGCGCCGCCAGTCGTCGGGCATCGGAGCTGTCGGCATGGGCCGAGTCTGCCGTGCCCGCGGACCCCACGCTCCGGTCGCGGACCTCGCGCAGCAGCACGAGGGCGGCGACCCCGGGGCGAGGACGGTGGGTCAGCCGCCCCGGGCCACCCGGAGGGCCGCCCGCAGCATGGGCACCTGGAACGGGATGCGGGCCGCCGCCACGGCCAGCCCGACCGGCGATCGCCGGGTGGCCCGCAGCGTCTGCAGGTGCGCCGGCAGCACCCCGACCAGGAGCCCCACCGCCGCCCAGCCGCCGGCCCGCCGCGTCGCGGGCACCGCGAGCAGTGCGGCGGTGGCCAGCTCGACGACCCCGCTGCCGATCACCCACGGCCGGGCCGGGCCGAGCTCCGGCGGGATCATCCAGTCGTAGACCTGCGGCCGCACCAGGTGGAGCACCCCGGCACCGGTCATCCCGGCCGCCATTCCCAGCGCTCGTGTCTCTGCCCGCATGCGCCCACCGTAGGGTTCCCCGTCGTGTCCGCCGTCGACCTGCTCATCGCGGCCGCCGTCGCGTTCGTGGCCGGCGTCGTCAACTCCATCGCCGGCGGTGGCTCGCTGATCCTCTTCCCCACCCTGGTGGCGCTGGGCCTGGGCACGGTGGCGGCCAACGTCACCAACTCCCTGGCCCAGTGGCCCGGCTACCTCGGCGGCGTCGCCGGCTTCCGGCCCGAGTACGCCGGTCAACGCCGTCGGCTGGTCCGGTTCTCGGCCGTCGCGGTCGCCGGCGGGCTCGTGGGCAGCGTCCTGCTCCTGACCACCCCGTCGGAGGCCTTCGACGGCATCGTCCCGGTGCTCGTGCTCATGGCCAGCCTGCTGCTCGCCCTCCAGCCCCTGGTGACGCGGCGCCTGGCCGGCCAGGTCCCCGGCGGCCCCGAGCGCGACCCGGCATGGCTGTACGGAGCCCTGTTCCTCGCCACCGTCTACGGCGGCTACTTCGGCGGCGCGCTGGGAGTGATCCTCGTCGGCGTGCTCGGCATCGGGCTGCACCGGCTCAAACTGGCCAACGCCCTGAAATCCGCGCTGTCGGCGGTCACCGCCACGGTCACCCTGGTGGTGTTCGGGCTCTTCGGGCCGGTCGCCTGGGCCGTCGTCGCCGTCGCCGCACCGGCCAGCCTCCTCGGGGGCTTCCTCGGCGCCCGCATCGCCACGCGCATCCCGGCCGCTCCGCTGCGGGTGATCATCGTGGTCTTCGGCGTGGCCGTCTCGATCTACCTCTTCGCCCGCGCCTGACCCGCCACCCCGAGGGGGGAGACCGGCCGGCGCCGCCTTGATCGGCGGCCGGTGCGGTCCGATGCCCTCCCCATGCCCGCCCTGCTCCGCGCCCGGCTGCTGCCCGGTGCGCCGACCTGGGCGCTCGCCGTCGTGCTCGTGGCCGCGGTCGGCGGCCTGGTGACCGGGACCGGCCGGATGACGGCCACCACCGGCGACGTCGCCGGCACCGTGCTCGTGCCGGTGCTGCACCTCGGGCTGCTCGCCGTCCTGGTCTGGCGGGCCCGCTGCGTGCCGCACGAGCACAGCGTCTGGGCCCGGGTGGCGCTCGGGGGCGCGGTGCTCAGCGGCACGGTGCTCCTGGGCAGCGCTCTGGCGCTGGCGCCGGGGACCCGCGAGCTCGCCGGGACGGTGTCGGCCTGGGCGCCGGTGCTGGCGTTCCCCTTCCTCTACGGCGGGCTGGTGCGGTGGAACCGCTACAGCACCACCCTCGCTGATCCGCACGACGTGCTCAACGGCACCTCGGCCGTGCTGGCGGTCATGGCCGTCGGCAACGTCGTCCTCGGCCTCGCCGGCGGACCGCTGGCCGCGGCCCCCTGGTGGACCGCGCAGCCGCTCCTCGGCCAGTTCGCCACCGAGTTCGTACTGGTGGGCACGGTGGCCAGCCTGCCGTTCCTCGGCGCCCTCGGCCGGGACCCGCGCACCTGGCTGGTGGTGATCGCCTTCGGCTCCTCGCTGGCCGGCAGCACCGCCACCCTCCTCACCGGCGGGGAGCACGGCGCGTGGACGTGGGTCGCCGAGCCCGTCGCCGCCGTCTGCCTCGCTCTCGCCGCCGTCCTCCGGTCCGCCCGCGCCGAGGCCCAGCCGGCCGACCCGACGGCCTCCACCGTCGGCGCCTTCACCGTCATCGTGGCCTCGACCGGCGTGCTCGTCGCCTGCGCGACGCTCGGCATCACCGGCCAGGCCGCCTGGTGCGCCGGCCTCGCGGCGCTGGGGTCCAGCGTGCGGCTCCTGGTCAACGTCCGGGAACTCGCGCTGCTCGCCGTCACCCGGCGGGAGGCGCTCACCGACGAGCTCACCGGGCTGGCCAACCGCCGCGCCGTCCTCCGGCGGGTGGAGGAGCTGAGCGCCGACGGCACCCCGCTGGCACTGGCCCTGCTGGACCTCGACAAGTTCAAGGAGGTCAACGACGCGCTGGGGCACGCCGCCGGCGACGACCTCCTGACGATGGTCGCCGATCGGCTCGCCGCCGCGCTGCGCCCCGGCGACCTGCTGGGCCGGCTGGGCGGCGACGAGTTCGCGGTCCTCGCGCCCCTCGACGTCGACGCGCCGCGCGAGGAAGCGGCCCTGGGCCTGGGCAGGCGGCTGCACGATCGGCTCGCGGAGCCGTTCCCGATCCGCGGCATGGTGGTGCACTCCGCCGTCAGCATCGGCCTGACGACGTCGGCGGGCAGCACCGCCGAGCACACGCCCACAGAGCTGCTCCGCGAGGCCGACGTCGCCATGTACGACGCCAAGCGCTCCGGCACCGGTGTGGTGCTCTACGACGACGCCCGGCACGCCGACAGCAGCGGTCACCTCGCCCTCGTGGAGGAGCTGCGGACGGCGCTGTCGACCGGTCAGCTCGTGCTCCACCACCAGCCCCAGCTCGACATCCGCTCCGGCGCCACGATCGGGGTGGAGGCCCTCGTCCGGTGGCAGCACCCGACCCGCGGGCTGCTCGGGCCGGCGGACTTCCTGCCGCTGGCGGAGGTGCACGGGCTGATGGGGGCGGTGACCGAGGAGGTGCTCGGCCAGGCCGTCGCGCAGGCCGCCGCGTGGCGCAGCCGCGGGCTGGACCTGCGCATGTCGGTCAACCTCTCGGCCAGCAACCTGCTCGACGCCGCGCTGCCGCACCGCGTCGCAGCGCTCCTCGACGCGCACGGCCTGCCGCCGGCGGCGCTGGTCCTCGAGGTGACCGAGAGCGTGCTGCTCACCGATCCCGACCGCAGCCTCGCCGTCGTCGGCGCCCTGGCCGACCTCGGCACCCCGGTGAGCATCGACGACTTCGGCACCGGCTACTCGTCCCTGGCCTACCTGCGCGACCTGCCCGTAGCCGAACTCAAGCTCGACCGCTCCTTCACCGCCGACCTGCTGACCGACGCGCGCACCGAGGCCATCGTCGCGAGCACCATCGCCCTGGCCCACCGGCTGGGCCTGCACCTGGTCGCCGAGGGCGTCGAGGACGAGGCCACCCTGGCCCACCTCGAGCACCTGGGCTGCGACACCAGCCAGGGCTACCTGCACTCCCGGCCCGTGCCCGCCGCGGACCTGGAGGAGTGGGCCCGGCAGGTGCCCAGCCCGACGACCGCCCGCTGAGGACGGCCGGAGCGCTCAGCGCAGGTGGGCGGTGTCGTTCACCAGGCGGACCGAGCCCCGCCCCTCGGAGGTCCAGGCGACGGTGCACAGCGACGCCGCCTCGAGGAACACCCGGTGGACGACGTCGTCGCCGACCCCGAGCCCAGCGGCGAGGAGCAGCTTGATCGGCGTGACGTGGCTGACGACCAGGACGGTCCGCCCCGCGTGCCGGGTGAGGATGCGCCGCCGGGCCCCGGCCAGCCGGGTGCTCACGTCGGCGATCGACTCGCCACCGGGCGCGGCCACCGTCACGTCGGCCATGAAGCGGCGCACGGCCAGCGGGTGCCGGGCGCGCGCCTCGTCGAAGGTCAGCCCCTCCAGGTCACCGAAGTCCAGCTCCCGGAGGTCCTCGTCGAACTCCACCGGCAGGCCGAGCCGGGCGGCGACGATCTCCGCCGTCTCCCGCGTCCGGGCCAGCGGCGAGGCGACGACGACCTCGATGCCCAGCTGGGCGGCGCGCTCCGCGGCCGCCTCCGCCTCGGCCCGGCCGGTGCGCGACAGCGGCAGCTCGTTGCGCCCGCTGAAGCGGCGCTCGGGCGTGTGCTCGGTCTGCCCGTGGCGCAGCAGGTGCGTGAGGGTGGTGACCACCGGCGCCGGCTCGCGCACCGGCTGGACGTCGTCCTCGGCGACCGAGGGCTCGGCGGCGGCGTCGCGGTGCACCGGCCGGCCGTCCATCGCGCTGTTGGCCAGGGCGTCGGCGGCGCCGTTCTGCGCCCGCGGCACCCAGGTGTAGCGCACCCCGCCGAGCTTCCGGGCGATCTGCTGGGCCTGGAGCGCGAGCTGCTGCATGTCGGGGTGCTTGATCTTCCAGCGGCCCGACATCTGCTCGACGACGAGCTTGGAGTCCATCCGCACCTCGACCGAGGCGGAGGCGTCCAGGTCCAGCACCGCCTGCAGCCCGGCGACCAGCCCGCCGTACTCGGCGACGTTGTTGGTGGCCCGGCCGACCGAGGCGGCCCGCTCGGCCAGCACCCGCCCGGTCTCCGCGTCCCGCACCAGCGCGCCGTAGCCGGCCGGCCCGGGGTTGCCCCGCGACCCGCCGTCGGCCTCGACGATGAACCGCCGCTGCGTCTGCTCCGTCACAGTCCGGACTCGGCCGTGCGCACCAGGATCCGCCCGCAGTTCTCGCACCGGACGACCTCGTGCGGATCGGCGTTGCGGACCGCGGCCAGCTCCCGCCCGTTGAGCTCGATCCGGCAGCCCTGGCACTGGCGGGCACGGAGCATGGCCGCGCCGGTGGTGCCGGTCTGGGTGCGGATCCGGTCGTAGAGCGTCAGCAGCGGCGCCGAGATGCCCCCGGCGACGGCCGCCCGGGCCGCCTCGTGCCGCGTGGTGCCGTCGGCGATGTCGGCGAGCGCGTCCTCGCGCAGCTGCTCGGCCCGCTCGAGGGCGGCCCGCGCCTCGTCCCGGCCCGCCTGCGCCTCCCGGAGCGCGGCCTCGGCGGTCTCGAGCTGCTCCATGAGCTCGAGCTCCTGGTCCTCGAGGTCCGACTGCCGGCGCGTGAGCGACTGCAACTCGTGCTGCAGGTCGGTCATCTGCTTGGCCGAGACGCTGCCGGAGTCGAGCAGCTTCTGGTCCTTGGCCGCGCGGGACCGCACGGTCTCCACGTCGGTCTCCAGCCGCTTCACCTCGCGCTGGAGGTCGCGCGCCGCGGTCTCGGCGCGGACGACGTCGTCGGCCAGGGCCCGCTCCGCCTCGGCGGCGGTCTCGACGGCGACGGCCTCCGGCAGCGTCCGCTTGCGGTGCGCGAGCTGGGTGAGCGCGACGTCCTCCGCCGCGAGCTCCAGGAGCTTCTGCTGCTCGAAATGGTCGACCTTCACGCCGCTCAACCTACCTGCGGCTCCCCCGCCCGCCCCGGCGGTGAGCCGGCGCCTTCCTGCAGGAGCAGCTCCGCCTCCACCGCGGCCACCGCGGCGGCCGGGGCGGGCAGCCGGCCCGAGCCCAGCACCGCCCCGTCGACGATCAGGGACTCCACCGCCATCCCGCTCCGGACCGAGCGCCGCAGCGCCGCACCACGCAGCCCCCGCCGGCGGCCGCCCCGCACCAGCTCCGGCACCAGCCACAGCCAGTTCGACGGCGAGACCACCTCCACCGCCACCTCGGCCGGCAGGGCGGCGCGCAGCGCCCGGTACACCGCACCCACCGCGTCGTCGGGCGGGCCGTGCCGGTGCGAGCCGCCCTCGTCGAACGGCCGGACGTCCCCGCCGCAGCACCCCGCGGAAGCCCCGCCCGCGGTCCGCGTGCCCCGCACCAGCACGACCCTCGGGTTCACCGCCGGTCGTTCCCGGAAGGCCCGCCGAGCGGGCGGTCGGAGGTGCCGGTCTCCGGGTTGGCCAGGGCCACCGCGTCGGGCTCCCCGCCCTCGGTGGGCGCGACCGTGCCGCGGTCCCGGAACGCCGCGCGCAGCGCCAGTCCCGCCTCGACCATCAGCCAGAGCGCCAAGACGAAGATGATCGCGTCCAGCGGGGCCAGCACCCACTGCTCGTCCTCGACGAAGTTGCGCAGGTTGAGGATCAGCGCCCACGTCGTCATCACCAGCAGGAAGGCCAGCGGCACCAGGACGGCGACCGGGTTGCGGCCGCGTCGGGTCACCCACACCGCGATGACCGAGAGCGCGAGGCCTGCGGTCAGCTGGTTGGTCGTCCCGAACAGCTGCCAGAGGACGCCGAACGTGTAGCCGGCCTCCCCCTCACCGGGGATCAGCGCCATGGCGAGCGGGATGACCACGGCCAGCGTGGTGGCGACCGTCAGGTTGCGGGCCAGGGCGCGCACCTTGACCAGCTCGCCGATCTCCTGGATCACGTAACGCTGCAGCCGGACGCCGGTGTCCATCGTCGTCGCCGCGAAGCTGATGACGACGACGGCGGCGAAGACCCCGGCAAGCTCCAGGGGGATGCCGATGTTGTTGGCGAACTGGGCGGTGCCGGCGACGAAGTTGCCGACCGCTCCCCCGGACGCCGTGGCGAAGTCGGGGTAGAGCGCCTCCCACTCCGCCTGCGAGGCGGCGACGCCGGCGGTGGCGGCCAGCACCGCACCCGTGGCCAGCGACCCCTCGCCCACGGCCCCCATGTAGCCGACGTAGCGGGCGTCGGTCTCCTTGTCGAGCTGCTTGGACGTCGTCCCCGACGCCACCAGCGAGTGGAACCCGGAGATGGCGCCGCAGGCGATGGTGATGAACAGGAAGGGGAAGAAGCTCGGTGAGCCCTCCGGCACGTCGTTGACCACCGGTGCCTGGATCTGGTTCAGGCCGATGATCAGGCCCAGGCCGATGACACCGAGGGCGATGAACAGCTGGTGGCTGTTGATGTAGTCGCGCGGCTGGAGCAGCACCCACACCGGGATCCGCGAGGCGACCCACGTGTAGACGAACAGCAGCACCACCCAGACGTTGCGGGTCTGCTCGACGCCGAGCGCGTCGGCCAGCCCGTCCAGGGTGATCGGGTAGGCGTTGCCGACCAGGATCAGCGCGTACAGCACGATCACGCCGACGATCGACGGGATGAGCGCCGAGGAGCGGGTCCGGTAGATGTAGACGCCGATCGCGATGGCCAGCGGGATCTCGGCGACGATCGGGATCACCGCGCCCGGCTGGGCCACGAACAGGTTGCCGATGACCACGGCGAAGACCGCGTTCACCAGGGTCAGCAGGAAGAAGATGATCGCCAGGAACAGCATCCGCGCCCGGCCGTTGATGACGTCGCCGGCCAGGGTCCCGATGCTCTTCGCCTTGTGCCGCACGGAGACCGCGAGCGACCCGAAGTCGTGCACCCCGGCGGCGAAGATCGTGCCGAGGACGATCCAGGTCAGCGCCGGGCCCCAGCCCCAGAACACCGCGATGGCCGGGCCGACGATGGGCGCGGCCCCGGCCACCGACGTGAAGTGGTGGCCGAAGAGCACGTGCTTGTTGGTCGGCACGAAGTCGACGCCGTCGTTGAACTCGTGCGCCGGGGTGCGGTAGGCGCCGTCGAGGGCGTAGACCTTCGCCGCCAGGTACGTGGAGTAGTAGCGGTAACCGAGGAAGAACAGCGCTCCGACCACGGCGGCCACGACGAACGCGGGCACGGCGACTCCCAGGTCCTCGGGGCGGCATCGTCGCCGCCGTCCGCGAGGAGTAGACAGCGGAGGTGATCGATCCCACAAGTGCGCGCGCCGCGCTGCACGCGGCCGGGGTGGCCGAGCTGCTGTGGCGCAGCCCGGGCGGCCCGCCGGGCGCGGTCGGCGTCGTGCCGCTGGTGCTGGACGGCCGCCCGGCGGTCGCGCTGCCCTGGGCGCACGCCGCCACCGCCCGCGCCGCCGCGGCCGGCGACCGCGCGACGCTGGTCCTCTCCGATCCCCGGCTGACCGGTTCGCGCTGGGTCCCGCTGGTGGCCACCGGCCGGCCGGCCCTCGTCGAGGACGGGACCGGCGAGCTGTTCACCCGGGAGCTGCTCGACCAGGAGCTGCGCAAGCACCCGCCGGCGCGGGCCCTGGCCGACTCCCCGATGCTCCGCCGGGAGCACTGGTGGTACCTGCCCCGGCTGGTGCTCTCGCTGGAGGACGCCGAGGTCGTCGCCGGTGGGCGGCGGGACGGCCCGCTGGACGCCGTCCTCGGCGTCGACGACGGCGACCTGCACCTCGCCACCGTCCGGGTGACCGAGTGGTCCGCCGACCCGCTGGCGCTCCGGGGCGGTCCGGAGGGGGTCTCCGGGCCCGCGGTCCTGGTCGGCCAGGAGGTCTCGGTGCCCGACGTCGAGCGGTGGACGGTGCACACGACCTCCGGCCGGTACGCCGACGGCCGGGTGACCGGGGTCCGCCCGGCCGCCACCCGCGAGCTGGAGCCGGTGCCCGGGCTCCTGGCCCGGATCCGGCGGCAGCGCAGCCTCGAGCGCGCGTGCGTCCGGGAGCTGCGGGCCGCCGGGCACGGCTGAGCCCGGCGCAGCTCAGCCGGCGGCGTCCCGCGGGGCGTCGGCCCGGCAGCTCCACGGATCGGTCCGCACGGTCGAGACGGCGACCTCCACCCGGCCGCCCAGGTCGCGGCGCAGCACGTCGGCGGCCACCGGCAGCCAGGGCCACTCGGAGGCGTAGTGCGCGACGTCCACCAGCGCAGGGCCGGGCGCCTCCAGGGCGTCGGACACCGGGTGGTGCTTGAGGTCGCTGGTGAGCAGCACGTCCGCCCCGGCCGCGGTCGCCGCGCCGAGCAGCGAACCCCCGCTGCCGCCGCAGACCGCCACCCGGCGGACGAGCCGGTCGGGGTCGCCGGCCACCCGGGCGCCGCCGGCCGTGGCCGGCAGCACCGCCGCGGCGTGCCCGGCGAACTCCCGCAGGGTCATGGCCGCGGGCAGCGTGCCCACCCGGCCGAGACCCGCCCGCGGGTCGTCGCCGGCCGGCTCCAGCGGAACGGCGTCGGCAAGCCCGAGGACGGCGGCCAGCGCTGCATTCACCCCGGAGCCGGGCGCCCGGTCGGCGTTGGTGTGCGCGACGAACAGCCCGGCACCGGCCCGGATCAACCGGTGCACCAGCCGGCCCTTGACGTCGTCGGCCGGCACGCCGTGCACCGCGCTGAGGAACAGCGGGTGGTGGGTGACCAGCAGCTGGGCGCCGGTGGCGATCACCTCGTCGACCACGGCGGCGGTGGGGTCGACGGCGAAGAGCACCGACCGCACCTCCTCGGCGGGATCGCCGCAGACCAGGCCGACGGCGTCCCAGCTCTCGGCGAGCGCGGGGTCGTAGCGGGCTTCCAGGGCGGCGAGGACGTCGCCGAGCTGCACGGTCACGGCTCCGCAGCGTAGGCGGCGGGTCCGCGCGATCCCCAGGTCGGAATGACAAGCTCTCCCCGTGGCGGAGCGGCGTGAGCGGGCGCTGCGCGCACCGGCGTGGCTCGAGGAGCTGGTGCGCACCACGCCTCCCCCGGTGCCCTGGCGCGACGTCGCCCGGTTCGCCGTCGCGATCCCCGCTCCCCTGGCCCTCGCCGTCGCCGTGAGCGGTGGGCTGGACTCCGCTGCCGGCCTCGGCGCCGGCGTGTTCGGCACCATGGGCGCCCTCGCCGCGACCCTCGCGCCGCAACCGGGCCCGCTGCGGGACCGGCTCCGCCGGATCGGGGCGGCCACGTTCTTCGGCATGCTCGGGCTGCTCGCCGGCCAGTACGCGACCGGCGGCGGGTGGGAGCCGGTGCTGGTCATCGCCGTGCTGTCGGCGGTCGCCGCGCTGGTCAGCGCGGTCAACGCCGCGCTCTCGCTCGGTGCGCTGCAGCTGCTGATCTACACGGCGCTCGCCTCCGGGCTCGTCACCCCGCTGCCGCCCGCCGCCGAGGTCGGGTTCTTCCTCTGCGGCGCGGCGTGGGCCGCGCTGATCACCCTCGTCCAGGCCCGCACCGAGCAGCTGGACCCCGACCGGGCGGCCGTCGCCACGGTCTTCACCCGGATCGGCGAGCTGCTCGCGGCGATCGGCAGCGACCGGGCGCCCGACGCCCGACGGGCGCTCACCACCGCGCTCAACGGCGCCTACGACCGCGTCATCCGCAGCCGGAGCCGGTCGGCCGGCCGCACCCGCGAGCTGTCCGAGCTGGCCGGGGTCCTGAACGCCGCCGCGCCGCTTGTCGAGGGGGCGGTCGCCGCCGCCCGGGTCGGCGTCCCGGCCGATCCGCGCGACGTGACCGCGGCGCACGCACTCGCGGCGGCGGTCAGCGGCAGCGGCGAGCTGACCGACCAGCGGCCGGCCCCGCTCACCGAGGGCCACCCGGCGGTGCGGGCGGTGCGGCACGGCGTCCGGCTGGTGTGGAACGTCGTCGGCGACCCCGAGGAGCGGGCCAGTGCCGCGGCGGCCCGGCCGGTGACCGGCCTCCGGGCCCGGGCGCACGACCTGGCCGACCGGACCGTGGGCAGCGCCGACACCCGCGCCTTCGCCGTCCGCCTGTCGCTGTGCATGACCGTGGCCGAGATCGCCCGCCAGTACGTGCCGATCGAGCGCCCGTACTGGGTGCTGCTCACCGTCGCCATCGTGCTCAAGCCCGACTTCGGGTCGGTCTTCACCCGCGCCGTGCAGCGCGGCGCCGGCACGCTGCTGGGCGTCCTGCTCGGCTCGGCGCTGCTGGCCGCCCTGCCGCGCAACGGCTGGGTGCTCGTCGCGCTCGCCGCCTCAGCGGCCGTGCTGCCGTGGGCCCGCAACGCCAACTTCGGGCTGTTCTCCGTCTTCCAGACGCCGCTGATCATCCTGCTGCTCGACGTCGCCCTCCCCGGCGGCCCGGGGCTGGTGGGTGCCCGGCTGCTGGACACGCTGATCGGCTGCGCGATCGTGCTGGTCTTCGGGTACCTGCTCTGGCCGCAGACCTGGCGGGCTCCGCTGGACGAGGCCCTGCGGGACGCCGCGCTTGCGCTCGACGCCTTCGTCGACGCCGCCTTCACCGGCAGCGCGGCCGAGCGCCGCCGCGCCCGCCGGCGCAACTACCGGGCGCTCACCGAGCTGCAGACCCAGCTCCAGCGGCGGCTCGCCGAGCCGCCGCCGATCAGCACCCGGGCGGCGGCCTGGTGGCCGGTCATCGTGCAGCTGGAGCGCACCTCCGACGCCGTCACCGAGGCGGTCATCGCCACCCGCGGCGGCGAACCGGCCCCCGACCTCGCCCAGGTCGCGGTGCTGCGCCGGGCGATCCGCTCGCTGGAGGACGACGTCCGGGCGCCGCGCACCTCCGACGACGCCGAGCTGCACGCCGAGGGAGTGCTCGCCCCGGTGGCCCGCGAGGTCGACGCCGCGCGCCGGCTGGTCCGCGAGGCGGCGCCGGGCCGACGCACCGGGCACTGAGCACCGGGCTCTCCGGTTGCGCGACCGGCCCGCGCGGCCTGGGATGGCGCCGTGCCCAGCGACCCGCCGCTGTTGACCCTGCCCCCGCTCGACGGCCCCCCGCCGCCGGGATCCCGGACGGTGACCACCGACGACGGGGTCGACCTGCACGTGGAGGTGGACGGGCCGGCCGGGGCGGGTGGGGACACCGGCCCCCCGCTCACCGTCGTCCTCTCGCACGGGTTCACCGCCCGGCTGGCGGAGTGGCAGCTGCAGCGGGAAGCGCTGCGCGACCGGGTCCGCCTGGTCCTGTGGGACCAGCGCGGCCACGGCCGGTCCGGCTGGACGCCGCTGACGAAGGCCACCATCGACCGCACCGGCCGCGACCTCGGCCAGGTGCTCGACGCCGTCGCCCCGACCGGGCCGGTGGTGCTGGCCGGCCACTCCATGGGCGGGATGAGCATCCTCGCGCTGGCCCGGCAGCGGCCGGAGCTGTTCGGCAGCCGCGTCGTCGGCGTCTTCCTGCTCGCCACCTCCGCGGGTGGGCTGGTCGACACCGGCCCGCTCGCTTTCCTGATCAAGGTCGGCCGCCGGCTGGGGCTGCTGGCGCTGTACCTGTGGCTGCTCCAGCGGCTCGCCCCGCGGCTGGAGCGGCTGCCGTGGCGGGGACGGTTCGCCGGCCGGCGGGCGATCCGGCGGCTGCTGTTCGGGCGGGACGACGCCGACCGGCGCTCGGTGCGGACGGTCCAGGAGCTGCTCGAGGCGACACCGCTGCCGGTGACCATGGCGTTCTACGCGACCTTTCTCGACCACGACGAGACCGCCGCCCTGCCGGTGCTGCGCCGGATCCCGGTGACGGTGGTGGCCGCCACCCACGACCGGCTCACGCCTGCCGCGCACGGCCGGCGGATCGCCGAGACGATCGGGACCGGCTGCGAGCTGGTCGTCGTCCCGGGTGCCGGGCACAGCGTGAACCTCACCCGCCGCGCGGTGGTCGACCAGGCGTTCCACCACCTGCTCGACCGCGTGGAGGGCGACGTGCGCCAGGCCGGTTGACGGGCCGCATAGCGGGCACCCCAGAATGTGGTCGCCACCACAAGATCAGGTTGCGTCTACCGGGAGTCACACATAACTTCGGCGGCCATCCGGGACGTGCGACGGCCCAGGTCCTAGCAGTGGGACGGGGCGGCGAGGAGTGACGACGTGGACCGCATGAGCGCCCTCGACAGCGGGTTCTACTTCGCGGAGAGCGAGAACACCCCGATGCACGTGGGGTCGGTGGCCGTGTTCGACGGCCCGGCGCCCAGCTACGGCGACGTGGTTCGGCTCCTGCTGAGCAAGCTGCCGCGCGTGCCGCGCTACCGCCAGCGGGTCCGGGAGGTGCCGCTGCAGCTGGGCCGGCCGATGTGGATCGACGACCCGCACTTCCAGATCCTCTACCACGTGCGGCACACCGCGGTGCCGTCGCCGGGCGGCGACGAGCAGCTGCGCAACCTGGCCGGCCGGGTGCTGGGGCAGCGCCTCGACATGGCGAAGCCGCTGTGGGAGCTGTGGCTGGTCGAGGGCCTCGCCGACGATCGCTGGGCGCTGATCTCGAAGGTCCACCACTGCATGGTCGACGGCGTCGCCGGCACCGACCTCATGCAGCTGATGTTCGACCTCGATCCGGAGGCCACCCACGACGACCCCCGCGACTGGACGCCGCGCCGCGACCCCTCGTCGCTGGCGCTGGCGGCGGGCGCCGTCACCGAGGCCATGACCCAGCCGCTGCGCACCCTCACCAGCCTGCCGACCGTGGGCAGCGCCGTGCGGAGCGCACGCAGCCTCACCGAGGCCGGGCGGCTGTTCGCGCAGACGGTGCCGTCGCTGGCCAAGCAGGCGGTGACCCCGACGGCCCGCTCGCTCAACGGCCACATCGGCCCGCACCGCCGGTGGGCCTGGACCGCCGGGAAGCTCGACGAGTTCAAGGCCGCCCGGACGGCGCTCGGCGGAACGGTGAACGACGTCGTCCTGACGGCCATCACCAAGGGCTTCCGCGACCTGCTGGAAGGCCGCGGGGAGCTCTCCTCGGAGAACCTGGTGGTCCGGTCGATGGTCCCGGTGTCGGTGCGCTCGGCGAGCAAGCGCGGCGCGCTGGACAACCAGGTGTCGGCCGTCTTCGTCGACCTCCCCGTCGGCGACCCGGACCCGCTCTCCCGGCTGGCGAGCATCCGCGGGCAGATGGACGAGTACAAGCGGGCCATGCAGGCCCTCGACGTCCCGTCGATCATCGCGATGGGCGACTTCGTGGCCCCGGGCCTGCTCTCCATGGGCGTCCGGGCGGGCATGCAGGCCGGGCAGATGTGGTGCCAGGCGGTGACCACCAACGTCCCCGGGCCGCGCGTGCCGCTCTACGTGCTGGGCAAGCGGATGTGCTCGGCGCACGCCTACGTGCCGATCGCGGGAGGCACCCGCTGCTCCATCGGGATCTTCAGCTACCTCAGCACCATGACCTTCGGCATCAACGCCGACTTCGACGCCTTCCCCGACGTCGACGTCCTCTCGACCGGGATCCGGCGGGGCATCGAGGAGCTGCTCGAGCACGCCCGGGCCGCCGAGGCCACCCCCGACGTCCCGCAGCCCACGGCCCGCGCGAAGTCGGCCGCCCGGTGAGCCCGGGCCGGAAGCGCGCAACGGGCGGACGGACGAACGGGGAACGCGGCCTGACGGTCGCGGTCACCGGCCCCACCGGAACCTTCGGCGCCGGGCTGGTGCCCCTCCTCCAGGCCGACGAGCGCGTCGACCGCGTCATCGGCATCGCCCGCCGGCCGTTCGACCCGGCCGAGCGGGGCTGGACGAAGATGGAGTACCGGCAGGGGGACGTCCGCGATCCCGACGCGCTGCGCGAGGCGTTCGCCGGAGCCGACGTCGTCGTGCACCTCGCCTTCCTGATCACCGGGAACGCCTCCCGGGCGACGACCCGCGCGATCAACGTCGACGGCACGCTGAACGTCTTCCGCGCGGCCGCCGCCGTCGGTGCGCGCCGGTTCGTCTACTCCTCGTCGGTCGCCGCCTACGGCTTCCACCGCGACAACCCCGAGCGGATCTCCGAGGAGTGGCCGGTGCGCCCGGCGTCCCGGCTGTTCTACGCCCAGGAGAAGGCCGAGCTCGAGCACCTGCTCCAGGACGAGGCCTCAGCGACGCCCGACCTGGCGCTCTACCTGCTCCGCCCGCCGGTGGTGCTGGGCCCCCAGGCGATCGGTGGCAAGGACGTGCTGCCCGGCCCGCTCGCCCCGCTCGGCCGCCGGCTGTTCGACCGGCCGCGGCGGCTGCCGTTCCCGGTTCCGCTGCTGGTTCCCGAGCACCCGCTGCAGTTCATCCACCAGGACGACGTCGGCCAGGCGCTGCTGCTCTGCGTCGTGGGCGCGGGCCCGGCCGGCGCCTACAACATCGCCGGGGAGGGCGTGCTGACCGCGGCCGACGTGGCCCGCGAGTTCGGCGCGATCGCGATCCCGCTGCCCGCCGCCCCGGCGCAGGCGTTCGCGCGGGCGGTGTCCCGGCTGCCGTTCCTGCCGCCGGTGGCCGAGTGGATCGAGGCGGCCAGCCGGCCGGCGATCATGGACACCACCCGGGCCCGCGAGGAACTGGGCTGGCGACCGCACCGCACCGGCCTGGAAGCTCTGCGCGACACCCTCGGCACGAGCAGCTGACCGCTCCGGAGGCGCGGGGACGTCGGTCCCCGCGCCTCCGGTACGTCAGGCGGTCGCGCTGGTCAGCGCGGTCTCCTTCATCCAGTCGAGCATCTCGGCGACCGTCCGCTCCGGCTCCTGCAGCTGTGGCACGTGCCCGACGTCGGACCACTCCGCGTAGCGCCAGGCGGGGTGCTGCTGCGCGATGTCCCGGGCGGCCTGCACCGGCACGAGCCGGTCGCGGTCGCCGTGCACCAGGAGCACCGGGACGTCGATGGCGGCCATCGCGGCGCGGTACCGGCGCGGGTCGGCCAGCACCCGCAGCACCGAGCGGGCGGCGGCGAGGAACGCCCGGTCCATCCCCTGGACGTCCCGGCGCTCCTCGATCAGGGTGACCGACCGGTCGATGACCTCCCCGGGGACCCGCTCCGGGTCGACGCCCACCAGTTCGAGCATGTCGTGCACGCGGACCAGCGCCGACGTGCGCTGCCGCCGCCACCACAGGAAGCGCTCCCCGACGAAGGGGATCGCGTAGAGCGCGAAGGTGACCGCCACCAGGGGGTCCAGCGCGCGCCGCGGGCCGGGTACGGCGGGGTCGAGCAGCACCAGGCCGCGCACCGCCTCGGGGTGCTCCCCCGTCTCGAGGATCGAGATCATGCCGCCCATCGAGTTCCCGACCAGGACGGCCGGCTCGCCGACCACCTCGGTGAGGAAGCGGTGCAGCACGGCGACGTTGGCCGGGACGCTGGCCCTGCGGCCGCCGGGCTCGCTGCGCCCGAAGCCGGGCAGGTCGATGGCCATCACCCGCGCGTGCTCGCGCAGCGCCGGGGCCACCAGGTCCCAGTTCAGGTGCGACCCGCCCAGCCCGTGCACGAGCACCACCACCGGCCCGTCCTCCGGCCCGCCGAAGTCCAGGTAGTGCACCGGGCCGTCCAGGTCCACGGTGCGGCTGCGACCCGGCATGTCGTCCTCGCTCATGAGCCCCCACTCTCCCGTCCGGTCGTCCGTACCGTGGCACGTGCTGCCAGCGGGCGCAGCGCGGCCCCGACGTGCGGGTGCGCGGAACGGGAACGTGCGCTATGACCCAGGACACAGTTCGGCAACATCTGCCCGCGCGTTCGTCAGACCCAGGTGTGAGCCAGGCCGCATCTTGGTAGAGCCCATCCACGAACGGACGGCTCCAGGAGGACGACGTGGCACGACAGCAGGGTGATGGTCCGGCGCTCCCGCTCTACCTGAGCGAGCCCGGCCGGGCATTCGCCGACTACGGCCTCTACCTGGCCGCCCGTCCGCTCGCGCAGCGGCTGCCGAAGGGCGACGGGCACCCGGTGCTGGTCCTCCCCGGCCTGCTCGCCGACGACTCCTCCACGCGGGTGCTGCGCGCCACGCTCCGGCGGCTCGACTACCGGGTGCACGGCTGGGGGCTGGGGCGCAACATCGGCCCGACCGCCACCTGCGTGAACGGGCTGCGCGACAAGCTCGACTACCTGCACGGCCGCTACCAGCGCGAGGTGACGGTCATCGGGTGGAGCCTGGGCGGCATCTTCGCCCGCGACCTCGCCCGGCAGTGCCCCGACGCGGTGCGCCAGGTGATCACCCTCGGCAGCCCGTTCCGCATCGAGCGGCACACCCAGACCCGGGCCGGCAAGGCGTTCGACCGCTACGCGCACCTGCACGTCGAGCAGCGCCAGTTCCCGCTGGAGTCCGAGGGCTGCCCGCTGCCGGTGCCCGCGACGTCTATCTACTCGCACTACGACGGCATCGTGCACTGGCAGACCTGCCTCGACGTGCCCGGCGAGCGCTGCGAGAACATCGCCGTCACCGCCAGCCACCTGGGCATCGGCCACCACCCGGCCGCCCTCTGGGCGGTCGCCGACCGGCTGGCCCAGCCCGAGGGCGAGTGGGCGCCGTTCAAGGCACCGGCGTTCCTGCGCCCGGCCTTCCCGAAGCCGGCCGAGCCGCGCACGTCGAGCACCGAGGACGTCGCCGCCGCCTGACGCCACACCCGGCGGGGTCAGCCCGCCAGGAACGCGTCCACCGCGGCACGGAAGGCCGCCGGCTGCTCGACCCACGGGAAGTGCCTGCACCCGGCGAGCACCACCAGCTCCGCGCGCGGGAACAGGCCGGCCACCACCGCCGGTGGCGTCGGACCCACCGGGGCGTCCTCCGCGCCGGCGACGACGAGCACCGGCGCGGTCACCGACGCGCACCGCTGCGCCAGGTCCGCCGGTGGCTCGACGCTGAAGTACGCCAGCATCGCCGTCCTGTCGAAGCGCATGGCGGCTGCGTGCGCCTGCTCCCGGTCACCCCAGGTGGCGTAGCTCAGCGGCGCGACCGCGAGGAAGTAGGCGGTGAAGGTGTCGTCGCCGGTCAGATCCGGCCCCTGCTCCCGGGCGGCGAGCGCGGCCTCCTGCACGGCTTCGCCGCGTCGCGCGTCGAGCAGCGCCTGCCCGTCGGCCACGGCCTCCGGGACGACCTGCGGGGGCGGGGTGATCAGCAGCAGCCGCTCCACCCGGTCGGGGAACCGCGCAACCCACGCCAGCGCGAGCCGCGTGCCGGCCGAGTGCGCGGCCACGGCCAGCCGCGCCAGCCCGAGGTGCTCGCGCAGCGCCTCCAGGTCCTCGGCCTGCCGCCAGTACGAACCCGTCGCGGCGTCGGCCGGCCGGGGCGACTCCCCCACCCCGCGCAGGTGCGGCACGACCAGCGGCCGGACGGCGGGCAGCCCGGCGAGGTCACCGAGATAGGCCGGGTGCAGCGCCGCACCACCGGCGAGGACGACCAGCGGCACGCCGTCGCCGTCCCCGAGCCGGTCGTGGTGCAGCGTCGTCCCGTCCGCGGCGAGGTGGGTCGGCACGCGGGGACCGTACTGGCCGGGTGGGGTGGGCGCGACAGGATTCGAACCTGCGACCGCTCGCTTGTAAGGCGAGAGCTCTACCGCTGAGCTACGCGCCCCGCGCGCCCAGGGTAGGGCCCTGGACGCCCGGCTTCAGGAAGCCAGCTCCGCGACGGCGGCCTTCCAGCCGGACTGCTGGCGCGGGTCGCCGGGCGAGTTGACCTCGGTGAAGGCGACGGCGCCATCGGCGTCGACCAGAAACGTGCCGCGCACGGCCATGCCGGCCTTCTCGTTGAAGACGCCGTAGGCCTGGGCGGTGACCCCGTGCGGCCAGAAGTCCGAGAGCAGCGGGAAGTCGAGGTTCTCCTGCGACTTGAACGCCTTGAGGCTGAAGACCGGGTCGGTGCTGATGCCGAGCACCGTCACCCCGGCGCCGGTGTAGGTGCCCAGCTCGTCGCGCAGCTGGCAGAGCTCGCCGGTGCAGATGCCGGAGAACGCGAAGGGGTAGAAGACCACCAGCACGGGCGTGCCCCGCAGGTCCGCGAGCGAGACGACCTGCTTGTCCTGGTCGGGAAGGCTGAAATCGGGCGCGCGGTCACCGACGGAGAGGCTCATGCCCTGATCGTGCCGCACGCCCCGGGAGCCCGCTGCAGGGCCCTCAGCGGCGGCTGCGGGCGGCCTTCGGGGTGACCAGGCGGATGCCCGACCAGTCCTTGGCCGCGGAGATGCTGCTGGTCTGCGAGAGACCGGCCGTCGGCGCCACCTCGGTGACGTCACCCGGCTCGACGTGCCCGGGCCGGCCCGACTTCGGCACCAGCAGCCAGACGACGCCCTCGTCGGCCAGCGAGGTGAGCGCGTCGGTCAGGGCGTCGAACAGGTCGCCGTCGTCCTCCCGCCACCAGAGGACGACCACGTCGGCCACCTCGTCGGTGTCCTCGTCCACCATCTCGCTGCCCGAGGCCTCGATGATGGAGTCGCGCAGGTCCTCGTCGGCGTCCTCGCTCCAGCCGAGCTCCTGCACGACCATGCCCGGCTTGATGCCCAGCCGGGCCGCCATGCCGGCGCTGTCGACGCTCATCCCTGCTGCTCCTCCATGGGTTGGCCTTCTACTGACCTGGTGTGGGGTGGATGGTGCCCTGTCGGGCCGGGGACCGCGCGGGGAGACGTCACGGGAGGCTCGAGAGGGCAGCGGATGCCGGGCGTTCGCAGGACCGGCACGAGGCGGCGATCGACACGACCAGCGGGAGAACCACCCGCACCCTGGTCATGTCACCCCTCTCGCTGTCGCCGTCGCGCCCGTGGTCCGGCCGTCGGGGCCGGGCATCGGAGCGGCGCCGTCGATACGAGGCACCGCAGGCGGAAGCGTAGGGCATGACGGACACGACGCAAGCTCCCGTTCACCGGCGCGACGGCTGCGGTCCCCGCCACCCCGTTCCGACACGACTTCGCCGGTACATGGCCCCGGGACGTGACGGGGGCGACGTCGGCGGGAGACGATGGACCCATGAGCGCATCGCAGCAGCCGGACGGAGACCCCGCCCGGGCAGGACAGACCCGCGCGGTCATCACCGACGGGCTCCCCAGTCAGCTGGTCGACACCGACCCCGACGAGACCCAGGAGTGGCTGGAGTCCCTCGACGCCGTCGTCGACCACGCCGGCCGCGGCCGGGCCCGGTACCTCATGCTCCGCATGCTGCAGCGCAGCCGCGAGCAGCAGGTCGGGGTGCCGGCCCTGCGCAGCACCGACTACATCAACACGATCCCGCCCGAGCGCGAGCCCTGGTTCCCCGGCGACGAGGACGCCGAGCGGCGGATCCGCGCCTACATCCGCTGGAACGCCGCGATCATGGTGCACCGCGCCCAGCGGCCCGGGATCGGCGTCGGGGGGCACATCTCCTCCTACGCCTCGTCCGCCTCGCTCTACGAGGTCGGCTTCAACCACTTCTTCCGCGGCAAGGACCACCCCGGCGGCGGCGACCAGATCTGGTTCCAGGGCCACGCCTCCCCCGGCATCTACGCCCGCGCCTTCCTCGAGGGCCGGCTCACCGAGGACCAGCTCGACGGCTTCCGCCAGGAGGTCAGCCACCCCGGCGGCGGGCTGTCGTCCTACCCGCACCCCCGGCTGATGCCGGACTTCTGGGAGTTCCCCAGCGTCTCCATGGGCCTGGGCCCGATGAACGCGATCTACCAGGCCCGGTTCAACCGCTACCTGCACGCCCGCGGCATCAAGGACACCTCCGACCAGCACGTGTGGGCGTTCCTCGGCGACGGCGAGATGGACGAGCCCGAGTCGCTCGGCGTCATCGGCCTGGCCGCGCGCGAGGAGCTGGACAACCTCACCTTCGTCATCAACTGCAACCTGCAGCGGCTGGACGGCCCGGTCCGCGGCAACGGCAAGGTGATCCAGGAGCTGGAGTCGTTCTTCCGCGGCGCCGGCTGGAACGTCATCAAGGTGATCTGGGGCCGCGGCTGGGACAAGCTGCTGGCCGCCGACCGCGACGGCGCGCTGGTCAACCTGATGAACGAGACGCCCGACGGCGACTACCAGACCTACAAGGCCGAGGACGGCGCCTTCGTCCGCGAGCACTTCTTCGGGCGCGACCCGCGCACCCGCAAGCTGGTCGAGGGGATGAGCGACAAGGAGGTCTGGGACCTCGCCCGCGGTGGCCACGACTACCGCAAGGTCTACGCCGCCTACAAGGCCGCGATGGAGCACAAGGGCCAGCCGACGGTCATCCTCGCCAAGACCATCAAGGGCTGGACGTTGGGCAGCCACTTCGAGGGCCGCAACTCCACGCACCAGATGAAGAAGCTGACCGCCGAGGACCTCGCCGCCTTCCGCGACCGGCTGTACCTGCCGATCCCGGACGAGGCGCTGGACAAGACCCTGCCGCCCTACTACAAGCCCGACCCGGACTCCGACGAGATGCAGTACATGCACGAGCGGCGGCGGGCCCTCGGCGGCGCGGTGCCGCGCCGCCGGTCGGAGTTCAAGATCCTCAAGGCGCCCGACGACAAGGCGCTCGACGTCCTGCGCCGCGGCTCGGGCAAGCAGGAGGTGGCGACGACGATGGCGTTCGTCCGCCTGCTCAAGGAGCTGTTCAAGGACCCCGAGCTCGGCCCCCGCTTCGTCCCGATCATCCCGGACGAGGCCCGCACGTTCGGGATGGACAGCCTCTTCCCGACGCAGAAGATCTACAACCCGGCGGGGCAGCGCTACACCTCGGTCGACCGCGAGCTGATGCTCACCTACAAGGAGTCCGAGCAGGGCGTGATCCTGCACGAGGGCATCAACGAGGCCGGCTCCGCGGCGTCGTTCACCGCCGTCGGCACGTCCTACAGCACGCACGGCGAGCCGATGATCCCGATCTACATCTTCTACTCGATGTTCGGGTTCCAGCGGACCGGCGACTCCCTCTGGGCCGCCGCCGACCAGATGACCCGGGGCTTCCTGCTCGGCGCCACCGCCGGGCGGACCACGCTCAACGGTGAGGGCCTGCAGCACGAGGACGGGCATTCCCTGCTGCTGGCGCACACCAACCCGGCGGTGGTGTCCTACGACCCCGCGTTCTCCTACGAGGTCGCCCACATCACCCGCGACGCCCTGGTGCGCATGTACGGCGAGGACCCGGGCGCCCCGCTGGGTGGCGCCCGCTCCCCCGACGTCATGTACTACCTGACGGTCTACAACGAGCCGTTCAGCCAGCCGGCCGAGCCGGAGGACCTGGACCGGCAGGGCGTGCTGGCGGGCATGTACCGCTACGCGGAGGGCCCGCGGGCCGACGACGGCGCGGCCGGTGAGGTCAAGGCGCAGGTGCTCGCCTCCGGCGTCGCCGTGCCGTGGGCACTGCGGGCGCAGGAGCTGCTGGCCGAGGACTGGGGTGTCTCGGCCGACGTCTGGTCGGTGACGTCGTGGACCGAGCTGCGCCGCCAGGCCGACGAGTGCGCCGAGTGGAACCTCCTGCACCCGGAGGAGGAGCCGCGGACCCCCTACGTCACCCAGCGGCTGCAGGAGACGACCGGCCCGGTCGTGGCGGTGTCGGACTGGATGCGCGCCGTCCCCGACCTGATCGCGCCGTACGTGCCCGGTGGCATGTCGACGCTGGGCACCGACGGGTTCGGCCTCTCCGACACCCGGCCGGCGCTGCGCCGGCACTTCCACGTGGACGCCGAGTCGATCGTCGTCCGCACGTTGGCGTCGCTGGCCGACGAGGGCCACGTGGACCGCGCCACGGTCCGCGAGGCCGTGGAGAAGTACCAGGTGCGCGACGTGCAGGCCGCGCCCGCCGAGGAGCGGTCGGACCCGAGCCCGGCGACCTGAGGCACGGCAACTGAGACACGGAGGCCGGCGGCGCAGACCCCCCCCTGCGCCGCCGGCCGCCGCCTCAGCCCTCCGGAGCCTGCCGGTGGCGCCGGAGGAGTTCGGCGTAGGCGCGCCCGCTGTCCTTCACGGTGCGCCGCTGCGTCGCGTAGTCCACGTGCACGATCCCGAAGCGCTGGGCGTAGCCGCGGGCCCACTCGTAGTTGTCCAGCAGCGACCAGGCGAAGTAGCCGCGGACGTCGGCCCCGTCGTCCATGGCCGCCCGCACCGCGGCCAGGTGGCGGAACAGGTAGTCAGTGCGCTCGGGGTCGTGCACGCCCCCGTCCGCGGCCACCTCGTCGGGCCAGGCCGACCCGTTCTCGGTGATCACCAGGGGCAGCGCCGGTGCCTGGTCCCGCAGCCACCGCAGCAGCCGGGTGAAGGCCTCCGGGCTCACCCCCCAGCCCATGGTCGTGGTCGGCCCCTCGGGGTCGAGCTCGACGACGTCCTCCCCGCCGATGAAGGACGTCGGCTTCTCCGGCGACCGGACGCCGACCTGCACGGTCGACTCGAAGTAGTAGTTCACGCCCAGCCAGTCCAGCGGCGCGGCGATGGTCGCCAGGTCGCCGTCCTGCACCGGCAGGGGCGCCCCGGCCGCGGCGAGGTCGGCGACGACGTCCTCGGGATAGGCCCCGGTCACCACCGGCACCAGGAACATCCGGTTCTGCTGCCCGTCCAGCCGGCGGGCGGCGTCGACGTCGGCGGGCCGGTCGGTCGCCGGCGTCATGGGCGTGAAGTTGAGCGTGATCCCCAGGCTGTCGGCACCCTTCTCCCGCAGCACCCGGGTCGCCAGCCCGTGCCCCAGCAGCAGGTGGTGCGTCGCCCGGGACGCCGCGACGGCGTCGCGCTGCCCGGGGGCGTGCTGGCCGGACATGTGCCCGAGCAGCGCGCTGCACATCGGCTCGTTGAGCGTGGACCAGTGCCGCACCCGGTCCCCCAGCGCGTCGTGCACGATGCCGGCGTAGTCGGCGAAGCGGGCGGCGGTGTCGCGGGCCGCCCAGCCGCCCCGGTCCTGCAGCGCCTGCGGCAGGTCCCAGTGGTAGAGCGTCAGCCAGGGGTCGACGCCCGCCGACAGCAGCTCGTCGACCAGCCGGCGGTAGAAGTCCAGTCCCCGCTGCTCCACCCGCCCGGCGCCCTCGGGCAGCACCCGGGACCAGGCGACGGAGAACCGGTAGGCCGACAGGCCCAGCTCGGCCATCAGCGCGACGTCGTCCCGGTAGCGGGTGTAGTGCTCGGCGGCGACGTCGCCGGTGTGGCCCTGGAACGTGCGTCCCGGGGTGTGGCTGAAGGTGTCCCAGATCGACGGCCCGCGGCCGTCGGCGTCGACCGCGCCCTCGATCTGGTACGCGGCGGTGGCCGCACCGAAGGTGAAGCCGGGTGGGAAGTCGAGGCCGGCCGCGAGCTCCGGTCGGACGTCGGTCCAGGTCATGGGCGCGTGGCTCCTCGGCGAGACGCGGACGGGACCGCCGACGGGTGCCGGCAGGGGGACGGCGGGACCCTCCCGGCTCATCGGCCGACCCTCCCGGGTTGGCGGCCGGCGATCCGCGTGAGAGCGCTTCCACCATCCGTGGCAGTCACAGTGGCGGGGCGGCACGGAGCCTGTCAAGAGGCTCGTGGAAACGCTTCCACGACTTACGGTGGGCATTCGGCGGACGCGCGCGAGGCGCTCGACCGCGCCGACCAAGTCCTGGAGGGATGCCCGTGACCGCCACCGGTGCGCGGCCCACGACGCCCACGCTCGACGAGGTGGCCGTGCTGGCCGGGGTCTCCCGGGCCACCGTCTCGCGGGTCGTCAACGGCTCCCCCCGGGTCAGCCCCGAGGCCCGCCGGGCCGTGGAGGCCGCCGTCGAGACGCTGCGCTACGTCCCGAACCGGGCGGCCCGCAGCCTGGTCACCCGGCGGACCGACACGATCGCCCTGGTGCTGTCGGAGGCCGACACGCAGGTGTTCTCCGACCCGTTCTTCGCCAGCATCGTGCAGGGGCTGTCCGCACGGCTGGCCGACACCGACCTCAACCTGGTGCTCTTGGCCGCCCGCGGGGAGCGGGAGCAGGAGAAGATCGGCCGCTACGTGCGGCAGGGCCACGTCGACGGCGTGATCCTCATGTCGCTGCACAGCGACGACCTGCTCCCCGACATCCTCGCCGGGGCGCACGTGCCGGTGGTCCTCTCCGGGCGCCCGCTCGACGGCCGGCCCGTCGCCTACGTGGACGCCGACAACGCGGGCGGGGCGGCCGCGGCCACCCGGCACCTGCTGTCCCTGGGCCGGAGCCGCATCGCCACGATCACCGGGGCGCTGGACATGGTGGCCGGCCTGGACCGCCTCGCCGGGTACCGGGCCGCGCTCGCCGACGCGGGGCGGGCCGAGGCTCCCGAGCTCGTCGCCGCGGGCGACTTCACCGAGGCGGGCGGGCTGCACGCGATGACCCGGCTGCTGGCCGCGGCGCCCGACCTGGACGCCGTCTTCGTCGCCTCCGACCCGATGGCAGTCGGTGCGTTGCAGGCGCTGCGGGCGGCCGGCCGGCGGGTGCCCGAGGACGTCGCCGTCGTCGGGTTCGACGACGCGGCCGTGGCCGCCGCGTGCGATCCGCCGCTCACCACCGTCGCCCAGCCCCTCGGCGAGATGACGGCACTGATGCTGGAGCTGCTGCTCGACCAGATCGAGGCCGGCGAGCGCGCGGTCGAGTCCCGCGTCTGCGCCACCAGCCTGGTCCGGCGCGCCTCGGCCTGAGGGCCGCCGGCGCGCCGCCGCAGGGGGCCGCTCAGCCGGAGAGCGACTGGAGGGCCATCTGCGCGTACAGCGCCACGCCGGCCGGCAGGGGCTCCTCGTCGAAGACCACGAGGTTGGAGTGGTTGGCCGGGGCGGTGGCGGGGTCCACACCCGGCGGGCGGGCGCCGAGCCAGGCCATGACGCCGGGCACCCGCTGGAGCACGTAGGAGAAGTCCTCGGCGCCCATGAGCGGGGCGGGCATCAGCACGCTGGCCTGCCGGCCGAGCAGCTCCGCGGCGGTCTCCAGCACCTGGGCGGCCATGCCCGGGTCGTTCCTCGTGACCGGGTAGCCCTCGCTGTGCTCCCAGTGCAGCTCCAGCTCGTGCGCGGCGGCCACGTGGGTGGCCACCCGCCGCACCGAGGCGACGACGTCGGCCCGGCGCTCGGCCGACAGCGTCCGGATCGTCCCCTCCAGGTACGCCGTGTCGGGGATGACGTTGTTGGTGGACCCCGCCTCGATGTGCGCCACCGTCACCACCGCGGGGTCGAAGACGTCGACCCGCCGGGTCACCATCGCCTGCAGCGCCAGCACGATCTCGGCCGCCACCGGGATCGGGTCGGCGGCCGCGTGCGGCTCCGAGGCGTGCCCGCCGCGGCCGCGCAGCGTCATCCGCCACTGGTCGGCGGCGGCCATCATCGGCCCGGGCCGGACGTTGACGCTGCCGCTGGTCAGCGTCGAGGAGATGTGCAGGGCGAAGGCCCCGCTCACGGGCGCCTCCGGGACGATGTCGAGCAGCCCCTCGTCGAGCATGTACCGGGCACCGTGGAAGCCCTCCTCGCCGGGCTGCACCATGAAGACGACCTGGCCGGCCAGCTCGTCCCGGCGGGCCGCCAGCAGCCGCGCGGCGCCGACCAGCATCGCCACGTGGGTGTCGTGCCCGCAGGCGTGCATCGCACCGGGCACCTGCGAGGCGAAGGGCAGGCCGCTGTCCTCGTGCACGGGCAGGGCGTCCATGTCGCCGCGCAGCAGGTACGTCGGCCCCGGGCGGGCACCGCGCAGCACCCCGACGACGGAGCTGGTCGTCGTCCCCGTGGTGACCTCCAGCGGCAGCTCGGCGAACGCCTCCAGCACCGCGGCCTGCGTGCGCGGCAGGTGCAGCCCGATCTCCGGGTGGCGGTGCAGCTGGCGGCGCAGCTCGATGGTGCGGTCGGCGTCGGAGTACGCGGCGGCGAGCAGGTCGGAGGGGCGGGTCGGCATGCCTCCACTCTCACCCACCCGACGGGCATCGCGCCCGTCGCGGGGTCAATCCGCCCAGCTGGGCCGGCCGGCGTCCACCTGCCACACCACGACGGCGGCCTCCTCCTCGGTGCGCACCGGGCCGGCCTCGTGCCGGCGCACACCCGCGGCGCCGGCGACCAGGACCACGCCCGCCGGCGGGGTCAGCTCCTCCCCCGGCGCCGCGCGCCCCAGCCACAGCCGGGCGTCGGGGCGGCCCAGGTCGAGCCAGCCGCCGGCCGCCCGGCGCACCTCGTGCGCCGCGGGCGCGCCCGGCGTGGCGCTGCGCAGGTAGCACTGCAGCACCCGGGCACCGTCGGCACCGGCCACCTCGTCGTGCGCCAGGCCGGTGCCGGCGCGCAGCACCGCGACGTCGCCGGCGGCCAGGGCGGCGCCGTCCCCCCACCGGTGGGTCAGCGACCCGGTCAGGACGACGGCGACGACGTCGACCGCCCGGTGCTCGTGCCGGCCGTAGCCCGCGCCGGGCGCCAGCCGGTCGTCGGCGACCCGCAGCAGCGGGCCCAGGGAACCGTCGTCGGGGGCGAGCACCACCCGGGAGTCCAGCCCGGTCGTCACCGGCGGCGGGGCTGCCGGCGGGGCGCCGACCGGGGGAACGTCCACGGCTCCACTCTCCCCGACCGCGGCCGACGTGACACGCTGACCCGGTGAGCCGGGTGACCCACCGCCCGCCGAGCGACGCGACGCTCCGGCGGCTGGAGCGAGCATCCGGGTCGTTGGCCACCCAGGCCGTCGCCCGGATGGACGACGACCTGTCCTGGTTCCGGGCGATGCCGGCCGACCAGCGCTCGTGGGTCACCCTGGTCGCCCAGGCCGGCATCGCCTCCCTGGTCGAGTGGTGCCGCAACCCGGGCCGCCCCCCGCGGCTCACCGGCGAGGTGTTCGGGGCCGCCCCGCGGGAGCTGGTCCGGGCCGTGGCGCTGAAGCAGACCGTCGACCTGATCAAGGTGACCGTCGAGGTGGTGGAGGAGCGCGTCACCTCGGTGGCTGCGCCGGGCGACGAGGACACCCTGCGCCTGGCCGTGCTGCAGTACAGCCGGGAGGTCGCCTTCGCCACCGCGCACATCTACGCCAGCTTCGCGGAGAGCCGCGGCGCCTGGGACGCGCGCCTGGAGGCGCTCGTCGTCGACGCGCTGGTGCGCGGGGAGCGGTCCGAGGAGCTGTCCGGCCGCGCCGCCGCGCTCGGCTGGGCCGCCGGCACGCCGGCGCTGGTGGTGGTCGGCGCCGCCCCCACGGACGTGGCCGACCCGCACGGCGCCGTCCGGCGGACCGCCCGCAGCCTGCGCTGCGACGTGCTGGTGGGCGTGCACGCCGACCAGCTGGTGGTCGTGCTCGGCAGCGCGGAGGGCCTCGAGGCCGCCGCGGAGCGACTCAGCGACGACTTCGGCGACGGGCCGGTGGTGACCGGCCCGGTGGTCGACGGGCTCGGGCGCGCGGCCGTCTCCGCCGCGGCGGCGCTCGCCGGGCTGCACGCGGCGCGCGCCTGGCCGGAGGCGCCCCGCCCGGTGCCGTCCGACGCGCTGCTGGCCGAGCGGGCGCTCGACGGCGACCCGCTGGCCCGGGCCGCCCTGCAGGAGCAGGTGGCCGCCCCGCTGCGCTCGGCTGGCGGCGGCGTGCTCGAGACGGTCCGCGCGGTGCTCAGCAGCGGGGGCAACCTGGAGGCCAGCGCCCGGGCGATCTTCGTGCACCCCAACACCGTCCGGTACCGCCTCAAGCGGGCCGCGGAGCTGACCGGCCTGTCCGCCACCGACCCCCGCGGCAGCTGGACCCTGCAGGTGGCCCTCGCCCTCGCCGCCCTGGACCGCGACCGCTCGCTCTGGCACTGAACCCGTCCCCGCGCTCACCAGGCGTGCGGTTTCCACCACGATCGAGCCCCGGAACGCCTGTCGATCATGCATGTGTTGGAGGAATCCTCCAAAGATCACCACGGTGCTTTCGTTCCCCCACACCGCGCGCGGACCGATGATCACTGGCACGGTGAGGGGGTGCTCGCCGTCCTCGCCCCGGGTCAGGGTGCGCAGAAGCCCGGGATGCTGACCGACTGGCTCGACCTGCCCGGCGCGGAGCCGTTCTTCCGCTGGGCCGGCGCGATCGCCGGTGCCGACCTGCTCGCGCTCGGCACGACCGGTGACGCGGAGGCCATCAAGGACACCGCGGTCACCCAGCCGCTCGTGGTCGCGATGAGCCTCTTCGTCGCCCGCGAGCTCGGTGGGCTGCCGGGCCCGGTGGCCCACACGCCGCAGACCGGCCGGGACGTCGTCATCGCCGGGCACAGCGTCGGCGAGCTGACCGCCGCGGCGCTCGCCGGCGTGCTGTCGGTCGAGGCGGCGATCGCGCTGACCGCCGTCCGCGGCCGGGCCATGGCCGCCGCCTGTGCCCGGACGCCCACCGGGATGTCCGCCGTCCTCGGCGGCGAGCCCGACGAGGTGCTCGCCGCCCTCGAGGGGCACGGGCTCACCCCCGCCAACATGAACGGTGCCGGCCAGATCGTGGCCGCCGGCCCGCTCGACGGGCTGGCCGCGCTCAAGGCGGAGCCCCCGGCGAAGGCCCGGGTGATGCCGCTGCCGGTCGCCGGCGCGTTCCACACCGCGTACATGGCGCCGGCGCGCGATGAGCTCGAGGGCCTGGTCGGCGGGCTGCGGCCGGCCGACCCGAGCCGGTTGCTGCTGTCCAACGCCGACGGCGCCGCCGTCGACTCCGGCGCCGAGGCGCTGTCCCGGCTGGTCAGCCAGGTGACCAACCCGGTGCGCTTCGACTCCTGCCTCGCGACCATGCGCCAGCTCGGCGTCACCGCCGTCATCGAGCTGCCGCCCGCCGGCGCACTGGCCGGGCTGGCCAAGCGCGAGTGGAAGGGCGCGGGCATCGAGGTGCTGGCCGTCAGCGGCCCCGCCGACCTCGACCGCGCCCGGGAGCTCATCGCCGCCGAGCGCGGCCGCGCGGAGGCCGAGCACCTGCCCGACTGGCGCATGGTCGTGGCCCCCGCCCGCGGCACGGTCAGCCCCGCGCAGGTCGCCGAGGGCAGCCACCTGCCGGCGGGGACCCCGCTGGGCTGCATCCGCGGCCGGCGCGAGGAGGTCAACGTGTCCGCCGCCTACGACGGCGTGCTGGCCGAGTGGCTCGTGCACGAGGGGGACCTCGTCGACGCCGGCGACCCGATCGCCCGGCTCTACCCGGAGGTGACCGCGTGACCCCGAAGACGACGTCCGAGCGAGCAGCGCCCCTGGCTGGGGGCACCTACCGCTTGCGGGGGACGGCGACCGAGGAGCGGAACGCGGACGGAGTCGAGGCATGACACGGCTCCAGCTACCGCCCGGCGCCCCGGGGGCCCGCATCATCGGGCTCGGGAGCTACCGCCCCCGCCGGCGGGTGACCAACGACGACCTCGCCCAGCGGATGGACACCAACGACGAGTGGGTCCAGAGCCGGGTCGGCATCGCCGAGCGCCGCTGGGCCGAGCCCGACGAGACCCTCGTGGAGATGTCGGTCGCGGCCGGCGGGAAGGCGCTGGCGGCCAGCGGCCTCGACGCCGGGGACATCGACCTCGTGCTCCTCGCGACCACCAGCCCGCCGAAGGCGATCCCGGGGCTCGCGCCGCGGATCGCCCACCAGCTCGGGGTGCCCCGCCCCGGCGCGTTCGACGTCAACGCCGGCTGCGCCGGCTGGTGCTACGCGCTCAGCGCCGCGGCCGACGCGATCCGCAGCGGGACGGCGCGCAACGCGCTCGTCATCGGCGGGGAGCGGCTCACCGACTACACGAACCTCGAGGACCGGGCGACGGCGGTCATCTTCGCCGACGGCGCCGGCGCCGCGGTCGTCACCGCCTCCGACGAGCCGGCCATCGGCCCCGCGGTCTGGGGCAGCGACGGCGACCTGCACGAGGCCATCGCCATCCCCCCGGGCGAGCAGGGCATGAGCATGGCGGGGCAGGCCGTGTACCGCTGGGCCACCACCAAGCTGACCGACATCCTGGTCGAGGCCATGCGCCGCGCCGGCGTCGGGCCCGACGACATCGACGTCTTCGCGCCGCACCAGGCGAACCTGCGGATCATCGAGCTGATGGCCAAGCGGCTGAAGCTGCCGGAGCGCACGGTCATCGCCCGCGACATCGTCCGCTCGGGCAACACGTCGTCGGCGTCGGTGCCCCTGGCCCTGGCGGCGCTGCAGGAGAGCGGCGAGGCCAAGAGCGGCGACGTCGCCCTGCTGCTCGGGTACGGCGCGGGCCTGACCTTCGCCGGCCAGGTCGTCGTCCTGCCGTGACCGTTCCCACCCCCGTGGGCGACCTGCCCATGGACAGCTCCACCCCAGTCGTCCGGGACACCGTGTCCCGGACGTCGGCGGGCACCGCCCGCCTGATCCGAGAGAGAGGACCCGCGTGAGCACCCAGGAGATCCAGTCCGGTCTGGCCGAGATCCTGGAGGAGGTCGCCGGGGTGTCGCCCGCCGACGCCACCCCGGAGAAGTCCTTCACGGAGGACCTCGACGTCGACTCGCTGTCGATGGTCGAGATCGCCACCGCCGTCGAGGACAAGTTCGGCGTCGCCATCCCCGACGACCAGCTCGCCAACATCAAGACCGTGGGCGACGCGATCACCTTCATCGAGAAGAACCAGGGCTGAGCCCCGCGGGTCCCGCCGGCCGACCGCCGGCGGGACCCGGTCCCCCGATCCGGCCTCCCCGGCCGTCGTCCGCACGAGGAGATCCCATGAGCCCGTCCACCACCGACGTCGTCGTCACCGGCCTGGGGGCCACCACGCCGCTCGGCGGCGACGTGGCCAGCACCTGGGACGCCCTGCTCGCCGGGCGCTCGGGCGTCAGCCGGATCACCGACGAGTGGGTCCAGGAGTTCCCGGCCCAGCTCGTCGCCCGCCTGGCCACCGACCCCGCCGACCACATCGACCGGGTCCGCGCCCGCCGGCTCGACCGCAGCCAGCAGGTGGCGGTCATCGCCGCCGAGCAGGCCTGGGCCGAGTCGGGAGCCGCCGACTCCGGCGTCGCCCCCGAGCGGATCGCGGTGGTGTTCGGCACCGGCATCGGTGGCGCCCTCACCCTGCTCGGTCAGGACGACGTCCTGGAGGCGAAGGGCCCCAAGCGGGTCTCGCCGTTCACCATCCCGATGCTCATGCCCAACGGCCCCGCCGCCGCCGTCGGGCTGGCCGTCGGCGCCAAGGGCGGCGTCCACGCGCCGGTCAGCGCCTGCGCGTCCGGCGCCGAGGCCATCCGCTGGGGCCTGGACCTGCTGCGCTTCGACCGGGCCGACATCGTCCTGGTCGGTGGCACCGAGGCCTGCGTGCACCCGCTGCCCATGGCCGGGTTCGCCGCCATGCGCGCCATGTCCACCCGCAACGACGAGCCCGAGCGCGCGTCCCGCCCGTTCGACAAGGCCCGTGACGGCTTCGTCCTCGGCGAGGGCGCGGCCGCGCTGGTGCTCGAGCGCGCCGACTCCGCCGCCGCCCGCGGGGCCCGCGTGCACGCGAAGGTGGCCGGGGCCGGCGCGACCGCCGACGGCTACGACCTCGTCGCCCCCCACCCGGAGGGCGAGGGCGCCGGCCGGGCGATCGCCGCGGCCCTGCGCGACGCCGGCCTCTCCCCCAGCGACGTCGGGCACGTCAACGCGCACGCGACGTCGACCCCCGTCGGCGACACCGCGGAGGCCGCCGCCATCCGCTCGTCGCTGGGCGACCACGTCCTCGTCAGCGCCACCAAGAGCCAGACCGGGCACCTGCTCGGCGCCGCCGGAGCGCTGGAGTCGGTGTTCACCATCCTCGCGCTGCGCGAGCAGATCGTCCCCGCGACGGCGAACCTCGACGACCCCGACGACGACGCCGCCGTCCAGGCCCTCGACATCGTCCGGCACGAGCCGCGCCGGGCCACGCTCACCGCAGCGGTCAACGACTCCTTCGGCTTCGGCGGGCACAACATCGCGCTGGTCTTCACCACCGCCTGAGCGCCCGCCCCGCACCCCTTCTTGGAGACGCCGTGACCACCGCCCAGGCCAGCCCGACGCTGCCCGCCCCCGATCCGCGTGACCCGGAGGACCGGCTGCGCCGGTTCTTCGACGACGGGTCGATGCAGCCGCTCGGCGCCCGGGACACCTCCGGGGTGATGGCCGCCCGCGGCCGGGTGTCGGGGAGCCCGGCCATCGCCTTCTGCACCGACGCCACGGTGATGGGCGGCGCCATGGGGGTCGACGGCTGCCGGCACATCGTCGACGCGATCGACGCGGCACTGCGCGAGCGGGTGCCGGTCGTCGGCATCTGGCACTCCGGTGGCGCCCGGCTGGCCGAGGGCGTGACCGCGCTGCACGCCGTCGGCGAGGTGTTCGCCGCCATGGTGCGGGCGTCGGGTCGCATCCCGCAGATCTCCGTGGTGCTCGGCCCGGCCGCCGGCGGAGCGGCCTACGGCCCGGCCCTCACCGACCTGGTCATCATGGGACCGGCCGGCCGGGTGTTCGTCACCGGACCCGAGGTGGTGCGCTCGGTCACCGGCGAGAACGTCGACATGGAGAGCCTCGGCGGCCCGGACACCCACGGCCGGCGCAGCGGCGTCGTGCACGTCGTCACCGACTCCGAGCCGGCTGCGCTGGAGACCGCCCGGCTCGCCGTCGACCTGCTCGCCGCCCAGGGCAGCTTCGCCTCCGCCTCCGGGGAGGTCGCCTCCGACCTCGGCGCGCTGCTGCCCGAGCAGACCAACCGGGCCTACGACGTGAAGCCGCTGGTCTCCTCGGTGCTCGACGAGCCCGGCCTGGAGCTGCACCCGCGGTTCGCACCCAACGTGGTCACCACCCTCGGCCGGCTGGCCGGGCGGACGGTGGGCGTGATCGCCAACAACCCGCTGCGGCTCGGTGGCTGCCTGGACTCGGCGTCCGCCGAGAAGGCGGCCCGGTTCGTCCGGATGTGCGATGCGTTCGGCGTCCCGCTGGTGGTGCTGGTCGACGTCCCCGGCTACCTGCCCGGTGTCGGCCAGGAGTGGGACGGCGTCGTGCGCCGGGGGGCCAAGCTGCTGCACGCGTTCGCCGAGGCGGTCGTGCCGCGGGTGACCCTGGTGACCCGCAAGTCCTACGGCGGGGCCTACATCGCGATGAACTCCCGGTCGCTGGGCGCCACCGCCGTCTTCGCCTGGCCGGGCGCCGAGGTCGCCGTGATGGGCGCGAAGGCGGCCGTCGGCATCCTGCACCGCAAGAAGCTGGCCGCCGCCCCTCCCGGTGAGCGGGAGGCGCTGCACGCCCAGCTGGCCGAGGAGCACGAGCGGATCGCCGGCGGGGTCAACCGTGCGCTGCAGATCGGCGTCGTCGACGAGGTCGTGGAGCCGGCGCAGACGCGCAAGCGGCTGATCGAGGCGCTCGCCGGCGCACCGCTCGGTCGCGGGGCGCACGGCAACATCCCGCTCTGAGGGCGTCGGCGCGGCTCTCCGGCCTCCGTGGAGCCCGCCGCAGCCGGGTCGCGCCCCGGGAAGTGGTAGGTCGTCCGGGCGCCGCTTCCCCGACGGCGCCCGGACGACCGGTTCCAGGCTACGACGCCTCCCAGCCCCGGCCGGGAGTGTCGTGCTCGGATCGTGACCTCCCTCTCGGGGACGCCGATCCGACGAACGGTGGAACTCCGGCTACACGACCTGGTGGAGCCAGGTCACCGGGCTGCCGTCGCCGGCGTGGCGGTAGACCTCGAGGTCGGCGTCCCACGCGGCACCCAGCAGCTGGTCGACCCCGTGCCGGAAGGCCTCGATCGACGTCGTGGTCGCGGCCAGGTGGCGCAGCTGCTGCTCGGTGACGATGAGGTCGCCGTTGGCGCTCGTCGGCGCCCGGAAGACCCCGTGCCCGGGCACGTAGGACATCCGCTCGCCGTCGTTGCCGTGGCTCGCCTCCTCGGTGACCTCGAAGCGCAGCATCGGCCAGGCGCGCAGGGCAGCGACCAGCTTGGCGCCGGTACCGGGCGAACCCGTCCACGCCACTTCAGCACGGTAGGAACCGTGCGCTGCGGGCTGCTCAGCCCACGACAGGGAGACCGGCCCGCCGACGACGCGCTCAAGCGCCCACTCGACGTGCTGGCAGAGCGCCTTCGGGCACGCGTGCACGAAGACGACACCCTGGGTTGACCGTCGCTGCACGGGGCACCTCCATCGACTCGATCGGTCTCGTCTTCCCCTACGGACCCATCGATTCGGTGACGCGCCGTTATCGGCAGTGGCGGAGCCAGGCTCCGCGACAAGTTTGCACGATGGTGACCCGATTGCGCCAGCCCGGGTGCGACTGATGAGACGAAAGTGATCGGTGATCCGCGATCCGGCGTCTTGTCGCTGGTCAGCCAGCTATTACCACGCCTACAGGGTTGCGTCCAGCGGCTCCAGGCTATTCACAGGCTCCACGGCCGGGTGGACGGCGCGCCGCGCGGGGCGGACGGCGGCCTGAGCGTGGGCATCGGGGCATTGGTCACGCAGAGTGACTCGCGACGAGAGCCGTGAGCGCGACGTTCTCTCCACGACGTCACTCAGCGTACTGGATGGACCACGAGGTGTGCGGCGGCCTCGGGCTCGGGCTCCGGACCGCCCGCCGTCCCGCGGGCTGCATGCCTGCCCGGCCGGCGGCCGGGTACGGGCGGGACATGGGTGGACACCAGGGCATGGCCGAGGCGGGACGGAACGAGGTCGCCGGGCTGGTGCTCGGCGCGTGGGACGCGTTCCTGGCGCAGGCCGAGACGGTCGACCTGGACCGGTCCTCACGGCTGCCCGGGTGGCGGGCGCACGAGATCTGCGTGCACCTGGGCTGCTGGGACGACCACGCCGCGCTGGACGACCTCATCGCCTCGGCGCGGACGGGCGGGCACGGGACGCCACCGGACCCCGATGCGGTGAACGCCCGGGTCACGGCCGCCCATCGCGGCGCCTCCCGCGCGGAGGTGCTGGACGCTCTGCGCCGCAACCGTGCGGCGACCGCGCGCTACCTGGCCGACGAGCCGGAGGAGCTGGACACCGCACCGGCGGTCTCCGTCGTGGGGCGGGTGCCGCTGCTGAGCGTCGTGCTCGGGCAGGCCTACGAGCTCGCCGTCCACGGGTTGGACCTCGTCTCCTGCGGCGCCGAGCCGCCGTCGGCGGCCGTGCTGCAGTCCGGCCTGGCCGCCCTCACCGACGTGACCGGAGCGCTGGCCGCCTCGACCGGGATCTCCGGGCGCGTCGCCCTCGTCACCCCGGACGGCGGGTGGGGTTTCACCGCTGACGGGGACGGCTGGCAGGTGCACCGGGTGCCGGCGGGGGTCGTCGACGGGCCGGCCGTCGAGGCCGCGGCCGACCTCCTGCTCGACGCCGCCTCCGGCCGGGTCAACCCGGCGCCCGCCGTGGCCCGGCGCCAGCTGAAGGTGCACGACGTCGGCGGGCTGCTCCGGCTGGCGCCGATCGTGCAGCAGGTCCCGGGGATCCCCGGCGGGCCGATCCTGCAGCTGGCCGCGCGCACCGTGGGCGGCGCCGGCGGCATGCTGGGCCGGCTCTTCGGCCGCGGCTAGATCGCCTGCCCGGCGCGGGTCCGCCGCCGGTACCACCATGCGGTCCCGGCGACCAGCAGCACCAGCCCGAGGACGACGAGCGGAACGGCGGCCAGGGCGCCGAACCGGGCGACGGCGACGCCGGTGGACGCGCCGATGCCCACCTGCACGACCGTGCTCGGGACGATGCCGACGGCGGTGGCCGCGAGGAAGGACCCGAACCGGACGCCGCTCAGGCCGGCGCCGTAGCTGGTGACCACGAACGGCATGACGGGGATCAGCCGGCCCACCAGCACGGAGACGAAGCCGCGCTCGGTCACCAGCCGGTCGGCGCGCCGGAGCCGGGGCCCGGCGAGCCGCTCCGCGGCCGGACGCCCCAGCGCCCGGCTGAGCCCGAACGCCGCCATGGCGGAGAGGAGCCCGCCGACGAGCGCGACGGCCAGACCGGGGCCGAACCCCAGGACGACGCCGGCGATGACCGACAGGACCGATCGTGGGACCGGCGCCAGCAGCACCACGACGAGACCCGCGACCAGGAGCCCCCAGGTCGCCGGACCGCCTCCGTCGACCCACTCGCGCACCTGCGCCACCGACGGCAGGTCGACGGCGAGGGCGCCGAACACCCCGGCGAGCAGCAGCGCGACGAGGAGCCCGGCGCGCAGCCAGGTGCCCTCCCCCGCCGCCGGTCGCACGCCGCCATCCTGGACGACGGCGCGCGACCTATGCGGCGGCGCCGGATCAGCCGCAGCTGCCGCCGAGGGAGATCCCGCGCTGGGCGAGCCACGGCACCGGGTTGGTGCGGTCGGCGTACAGGCCGCCCTTGTGCACCTCGAAGTGCAGGTGCGGCCCGGTGGACTGGCCGCGGTTGCCGACCTCGGCGATCTGCTGACCGCCTTCGACGACCTGGCCCGGCGACACGAAGAACTGGTTGACGTGCCCGTAGACGGTGATCGCGCCGTCGTGGTGCTGGATGGCGACCGCGAGCCCGAACCCGCTGGCCGGCCCCGCCTGCAGCACGACGCCGGGCTCCGGCGTGAAGATCGGGGTGCCGATCGGCGCCGCGATGTCCACACCGAGGTGCATGGTCCCCCAGCGGGCGCCGTAGCAGGAGGTGACCCGGCCCTGGGTCAGCGCAGTGGCGCCGCCCGTCGCGGCGACCGCCCCGACGGCCTGCTCGGCGGCCTGCTCGGCGGCCTGCAGCTGGTTCCAGGTGTTCGCCGGCTCGGGGGTGCCCTGCATGCTCAGCATGCGGATCTCCGCCTCGCGCAACTGCTCGTCGAGGGCTGCCTTCTCCGCGCTGAGCGCGTCGAACTCCGCCTGCGCCTCGGCGAGGAGCGCGTCGGTGGCCACCTGGGCCTCCTGGGCGGTGCGGGCGGCTGCGTCGCGCTCGGCGACGGCGGTCTTCGCCTCCTGGTCCAGCCGCGCCTCGCGCGCCTCGACGACCCGCAGCTCCTCGAGCACCTCGGCCCGGTCCTTGCCGAGGATCTCGAGGGTGGCGGCCTGCTGCAGCAGCTCCCCCGGGCCCTCGGCGTGCAGCACCATCTCCACCTCGCTGAACGTCTCGTCGCCACCACCCATGTAGGCCTCCCGGCCGAGGGTCGCGACGTCGTCCTGGGTGCGCCCGAGGGCTTCGCGGACGGCGGCCAGCTCGACGGCGATGGCGTCGGCGTGCTGCTGGGCGGTCGCCAGCTCCGCCTCGGCCTGGAGCACGGCGCCGCTGGCCTCCTCGGCGCGGAGCGTCATCTGCTCCAGCCGGTCCTCGGCGTCGGTGATCCGCTGCTCGAGGGAGGCGACCTCCTGGGCCACGCGGTCGTGTTCGCTCTTCGCGTCGCCGGGTGCGGCCGTCGCGGCCGTCGTCCCCAGCAGGGACAGGGCCAGCAGAGCGGTCAGGGCGGTGGCCGCCCGCCCGATCCGGCGAAGGCCCCCGCGGGTGGGCACGGTGGGGTGGTGCTGGTGGTGCGAGGTCGCCAAGGCGACTGTCTCCGTTCCTCGGTCCGCCTACCAGGTCAGCTGACGGGTTCGGGCCGGAACTTGCCCTACCCCCCTGCCCGTGGAGGCGCAGGCGGGATTCACCCCAGAGAACATGGGTCCCCGGTCCATCCGGCCAGCTGGCCGCACGGTTCGGCGGGGCCCGCCCGAGCTCCCGGGTTCGGGAGCGGCATCGGGTGGGCCGCGGGAGACGGTACAAGCGAATCGGCCAGATGTCACAGGGCGGTAACGAGACGCCCCTCCAGACACGGGCGCGTCCGCGCGGCGTGTCGCCGTCATCTGGCAGGCTGTCAGCACCGGGGCGGTAGCTCAGCCGGTCAGAGCATGGGACTCATAATCCCTGGGTCGTGGGTTCGAGCCCCACCCGCCCCACCACGGTGACCAGCGGGTTCAGCTCCACGGCCGGGTTCTCCCGGACCGCCGGCACTCCCACTGCACGTCCCGCGGTTGCCGACGCCCTCCGTCTCGAGGGGCTCGTGTGGTCGGTTCAACAGTGCTTACCGCTCCAGGCGCGATCCACACCCGGCGCATCGACATCACCCGCGATTACAGAGTGTGGCGAGTCGCTTGCGCTACGGCGTCAGACGGGGCAGCCTGACGACATGGCCGAACGGTTCTTCCGCTGGTGGCGGATGCGCTGCGCCCGCCGATGGGCCGCCCAGCACCAGTTCTCCGCGCGCCCTGCGGACGTCGCCCGACCCGTGGAGGACGGGAGCCGGCCGAGCGTCGCGGCCTGAACCGCCGGCGCCCTACGGTGGGCCCCGATGATCACCGACGTCCTGCTGGAGCACTCGGCGCTCGTGCCGGTGACGCTGGCCACCATCGCTCTGGGCTGCGTCGTCGTCGGCTACGCGGCGGTGCGCAGCCGGCGGTCCGGACGCCGGATCCTGTGGACGCTGACGGCCCTCTCCGCGCTCCCGGTCCTCGCACTGACCTTGACCCCGTCCGCGAAGGGGCAGCTCGACCAGGTGGTCTGCACGGTGCAGTTCGCCCTGCCCTCGCTGACCCGCGTCGAGCTCCTGGCCAACGTGGCGCTGTCCCTCCCCGTGGTGTTCTTCGCCGCACTGGCCTCGCGGCGTCCGCTGCCGGTGCTGGCGGTGGGCTCGGTCACGTCGGCCGGCATCGAGGCCCTCCAGGCACTGGCGCCGGCCATCGGGCGCGCCTGTGACACGAACGACTGGGCGATGAACACCCTCGGCATGACCATCGGCGTCGCGCTGGCGGTCGGCACGACGCGGCTCGCCGCTGCCCGGGCGCGATAGCCCCCGGGCGATCCGTGCATCGCCCCGGACCGGGGTAGCCGGGAGCCATGACACCCGACGAGCTCGGCCCCGCCACTCCCCCGCCCCCGCCCCGGTTCGGACCGCTGCCCGCGCTCGTCGCGCTGGTGCGACTGCCCTGCGACCTCGTGGTCCTGCTGGACTACGCCGTCCGCCAGCTCCCCCCGCTCCTGCAGGACGTGCGCAGCACCGTGAACGGGGTCGCCCGGCTGGTGCGGCACGGCGAGGACGAGGGCGCCCTGCGCGAACTACTCGACGAGCTGGCCCGCGCGGCCCGGGCGGACAACGCCGGCGCGCTCGCGCACCTGCTGCGCTCGTCGGGCGACCTGTCGGCCGTGCGGGCCGAGCTCGAGCTGCTCCGCCTCCGGGCGGCCCGGGCCGGTAACACCGACGTGCTCGAGGAGTGACGCCGACGGTGCCGGGATGACCACCCGGCGCCGCGCGGCCCTCCGGGGTGCGTCAGTCCGCCGCGGCCGCTACCCGCCGGGCCAGTTCGCGGGCGCCCGCGGGCGACGGGTGGACCCCGTCCCGGGTCAGCGCGCGGTCGCCCAGCACAGCGGCGAAGTCCACCAGCTCGGCGCCCGCCTCGGCGGCCAGCCGGCGCACCGCGTCGTTGAGGTCCGTGGCGTCCGTGTCGTGCCAGGGCTGCACCGTCGCGAGCACCACGGTGCCCGCGGCGTCCCCGGCGAGCCGGACCGCCTCGCGCAGGTTCGCCACCGTCTCCTCCGTCGGCACCCCGAGGCGCAGGTCGTTGGTGCCGGCCTGGACGACCAGGACGTCGGCCTCCGGCGCGTCCGCCGCGAGGCGGTCGAGGATCTCCGCCGACGTCTCCCCCGGGACGGCCGCGTTCCCGGCGTCGGTGAACCGGTCGGAGCAGACGAGGTGGGAGTACCAGGAGCGACGGCCGTGGAAGCCGAACCGGGGCTCGCTGTCCCCGTGACTGATCGAGTCCCCGTAGACCGCCAGGGAGCGGTCCCCGTCGTCGCCCGCCCACGTGACGCACTCCGCGTGGACCGCACCCCGGACGAAGGCCCTCGTCGGGCTGCCCGGGACCAGGACCGACAGGGCGGCGACGAGCACGACGACTCCCGCGGCGACCACGACCGTCCGCCTCCGCGCCATGGCGCCCGACGCTACTGGCCCGCGCCGCGCCGCCGACTCCGGCCGCCGGAACTTGACATGCCGATGCGGCAAGTCTTTTACTTGCCTCCATGGAAAGCGATTCGCCCGTGACCCCGCGTCCCGGCCGTCCCTCCACCGCCGACGCGCGCGCAGCGCTGCAGACGCTCGAGGACGATCGGGCGGTCCTCGCCGACCGGCTCGCCGCCCCGCGCTGGCTGCACCCGGTCTTCGCGCTGCTCGCGGCCGGCTACGTGGCCACGCCCGCCGTCCCGTCGGACGGCGCCCGCGCGAACGCGACCGGCGTGCTCATCGCCGCCGGCGTCCTCCTCGTCCTGGCCTACCGGCGCCTCTGCGGCGTCCGCGTCTCCCGCATCGGCGCCCCCGGCGCCGCCGTCCTCGGCGGAGCGCTCGTCGGGGTCCTCCTGCTGCTCAGCGTCTCCTACGCCCTGGTGTCGTCGGTGAGCGCCTGGTTGGTCCTCGCCCCGGCAGCCGCGGGCTTCGCCCTGGTGCTGGCGCTGGGCAGGCTCTTCGACCGCCTCTTCCGGGAGAACCTGCGCCGTGGCCGTTGAACCGGCTTTCGACGAGACCATCCACGCCCCGGTCCGCCTGCGCGTCTGCGGCCTCCTCCGCCACGTCGACCGGATCGACTTCGCGGTGCTCCGCGACAGCCTGGGCATCAGCGACACGGCCCTCTCCAAGCACCTCAAGGTGCTCGCGGACGCCGGATACGTGGCGGTGACGAAGAGCGCCTCCCCCACCCGGACTGACGCGCGTCGACTCACCCTGGTCGAGCAGACGACGGCGGGCCGGCGGGCGTTCGACGCGCACATGGCGGAGCTCCGGCGCATTGCGGTCGGGCCGGTTCCCGAGCCGGCTGGCCCGGAGAGCCCGGCAGCCCCGGACCCGACCGCCGTCCCGGGATGAGCACGACCGCGGGCGGGCCCCCACCCCGCCCCGGCCACAGCGGCGGCCGCTCGGTCACGGGAGCAGCCGCACCGGGTCACCTGCGGCCGAGTTCGTAGACGTGCGCGACCACCGTCGCCTGCTCACCCGGCCGGACGAGGAACGGTGCGGCGGCGGCCCGGAAGGCGGCCAGCGACGGCTCGTCGGCGGCGTCGACGGCGCGGGCGGCGGGCCGGTACGCCGACCCGATGCCGTGGTTGTCCCCGATGCTGCCGTGCTGGCCCGCGAAGGTGACCGTGGTGACGTTCGGGCTGTCGTCGTTGGCCCGGCTGTCGAGCTGCGGGACGACGTCGTGCACGTTCTCGAGCGCCAGCACCTGCACCGACGGCGGCACCTCGGCGCGCGCGATCGGTGAGCCGGCGGTGACCACGCTGCGCACGTCGAAGTCGAAGTCCGCGGTGCCGGCGTCGGCGGCCGCCTGTGCGGCGACCATGCCGCCCTGGCTGTGGCCCACGAGCATCACCGGGTCCGCGGGCCCGGCCCCCGCCCGCCGGAGCGCCTCCGCGATCGCCCGCTGGCGGGTGGTGGCCTCACCGCCCAGCACCCGGACGTTGGTGCCCAGGTCGTGGGTCTCCGGGTTGACCGGCCCGAAGGGGGCGTTCCAGTCGGCGGTGCCCGGGATGTCCACGACGTAGGCGGTGCTGCCGTCCGCGTGGGTGACCACCCGGACGGCGATCGTGTCCCGTCCCGCGCCGGAGCGCAGCGCACGGGCCTCCAGGGACGCCAGCAGGTCGTCGATCCCCCGCGGCGGCACGACCCCGGGACCGAAGGCCTCGTCGGGCAGCGGCGTGACCACCGGGCTGCCGTCGGGCCACAGCCGGCCGAGTCGGCGGGCCGCGGCCCCGACGTCGCCCCCGCCGAGCCACCCCGCGGTCAGCCCGGCGGTGAGCACGCCGAGGTGGCTGCCGACCCCGGGCAGGGCGCCCATCACGTCGTCGACCAGCCCGGGGTGCTCGGTCAGCCAGCGCTCGGGGTCGGCGCGCAGGACGGCGACGTCGACGGCGGCACCCGCCGGATCGGTCACCACCCGGGCGACTCCCCCGACGACGAGCACCGCGACCGTGGCCGGCCAGAGGAAGCCGGTGGCCCACTCCAGGTCGTCGGCCAGCTCGGCCAGTGCGCGGTCGGCCGCCTCGTAGGCGCCGGCCGCCGCCTGCAGACCCACGGCCCGGGCGGCGAACCTGGCGGCGAGCACGGTCAGCCCGCGCGGCCCGTCCAGCGCCTCGAGGAGGGCGGCCTCGAACCGGGCCACCCCGGCCGGGTCGAGCAGCGCGGAGGCGAGCAGGTCCGGGTCGACCAGGACGGGGTGGCAGCGGGCGCTGGTGAGGGCGAGTTCCTCGGCCAGGCCGGTGCTGCCGCGGGCGAGGGTGGCCAGATCGGCCAGGTCGGCCTCGATGCCGCCGGCGCCCCCGCTGACCGAGATCCCCGGTGCGGTCACGAGCCGGCCCCCAGGAGGGCAGCCACCGTCGGGGCGATCTCCACCCCGAGGTCGGCCGGCCGGACCGGCGCCACCGCCACCATCTGCGGCGCGCCGCCGGGACGGGGACGCAGCGCCACCCAGCCCCCGTCCGTGGCCAGCCACGACACCTGCCCGGCCCCGAGCGCTCCACCGGCCCGCCCCAGCACCAGGCAGCGCAGCGACCCGGAGGTGCGCCGCAGGAGCTCGTCGGCGAGCGCCGCCTCCGCCGCGGTCGGTGACCGCGCCGGCTCCGCCGGGGGCACCGCGTCCAGCAGGTCCAGCGGCAGCACCCCGGCCGGCGGGGCGGCACCGCCGGCTGCCGACCCGGTGACGACGGCCGCCTCCGGCGCCGCCCGGGAGAGCTCCGCCCCGAGACCCGCCGCGGGCGCCAGCGAGAGCTCGACGCCGCCGCCGGGCAGGGTCAGCACGACCACCACTCCCCCGGCTCCGAGGGCGAACCAGCCGCGCCGCGCACCACCCCGGCCGTCGACCTCGAGCCGCACCGTCAGCAGCGGGTGGCGCAGCACGGCCAGGTCGGCCGCGACGGCGGGAACCGGCTCGGCCGCCCCACCGGCCGGGGAACGCAGCACTCCGCGGTCGGTCAGCGCGGCGGCGGCGCGGTCCCGCTCCGCGGGCCCGGCCGGGCGGGGCCGGAACGCCGGCGGCAGCGCATCCAGCCGGCCGTCCACGAGCACGGCCCACTCCGCGGCGGCCAGGGCCAGGCGCCGGGCCGGCGCGGACGGCGCGGGCTGCGCCGGCCCGGTGCGCACGGTGATGCGCTCCTCCCGGCCGTGCCCGGTCACCACAGGCCCAGCCGGCTCAGCCGCGACGACGCCTGCCGCCACGCGTCGGCACCGGCTTCCGGTAGCTCGCCCAGCACGTCGCCCACGTCCTGGAGCAGGTCACCGCCGCGGGCGGCCTGCTCCGCGAGCCAGGCGCGGACCTCGCGCTCGGCGCGGGCGATGGCCGCGAGCCGCTCGCGGACCTCGTCGGCGTGCCGGCGGAGCAACTCCGCGGCGGCGTCCAGCTCCCCGGCCACGGCGTCGACCGCGGCGCAGTCGGCCGCCAGCTGCCGGCGGTAGGCCGAGGCCGCCTCCGACACCCAGCGGGCCCGCGCCCCCTCACGCCGGTGCTCGTCGGCCGCGGCGCGGACCTGCCGGGCCCGCCCGCACAGCTCGTCGGCCAGCGCGTCAAGGGCAGCAGGGTCTCCGTACACGACCCACCACCGCCCTTCCGCTCACCCCGACCGGCGGCGAGCGTAGGGCGGCGCGGGCACCCGCCGGGAGCCGCGCGGAGGGTCCTGTGGACGATCAGACGTCTCCACAGCCTCACCGGCGTCGCCCGGCGCCGGCGGCTAGCCTGCCCCCCCCCACCCGAGGAGTTCCGTCCGTGCCCTCCGACAGCGCTCGCGACCCCCGCATCCAGGCGGTGCTCGACATCCCCCTGCACCGGTTCCTCGAGGTGCAGCTGCGCGACGAGGCCGATCCCTCGGCCGGGATCCGGTTCCCCGTCGGCCCGGCCGCGCAGAACCCGGCCGGGATGCTGCACGGCGGCATCGTCTACGCGCTGCTCGACGTCGCCTCGTTCGTCGCCCTGCTGCCCAGCCTCGGTGAGGGCGAGCACGCGGTGACCCACGACGTCGCCGCGTCGCTGCTGCGCCCGGTGGGCGCCGGAGCCACCGTCGAGGTCGTCGGCACCGTGCTGCGCCGCGGCCGCGCCGTGGCCTTCATGCGGGCGGAAGCCACGGTCGACGGCCAGCTGGTCGCCACCGGTCAGGTCACGAAGACGGTCATCGCCCCGCGCTGAGGCCGCTCACCACAGGGCCATCGACCGCCGGAAGATGCCGGCGAGGTCGTCCTCGGTGACGGCGCGCGGGCAGGTGGCCAGCAGCCGCTGCTGCTTCATCGCGCCGTCGACGAGGTCGGGGATGTCCGACTCGCCGAAGCCGACGGCACCCACCCCGTTGGGGATGTCGATGTCGCGCATCAGGTCGGCGAGCACGGTGGGCAGGAACTCGGCCAGGTCCGAGGGGCGGTCGGCGCCCGGCGCCAGCAGCTCGGCCGCCCGGAGGTGCCGCTCCGGGGAGGCCTCGAAGGTGAACCGGAAGGCCTCCGGCGCGGTGAGGGCCACCGACATCCCGTGCGGGACCATCGCCTCGTCGCCCGGGTAGTCCTTGGGGTGGAAGTCCTTCACCTGCCCGGCGATGGGATAGGCGTTGGCGTGCGGGATGTGCACGCCGGCGTTGCCGAATCCCATGCCGGCGAAGGTGGCCGCGATCGCCATGTCCGAGCGCGCCTGGACGTCGTCCCCGTTGCGGACGGCGGTGCGGAAGGATCCGGCGAGCAGGGTGAGCGCCTTCTCCGACCACATGTCCGAGATCGGGTTGGAACCGCAGTAGGGCACCCGCTCCTCGGGGGACTTGTGCTCGTAGGTGGTGTACCAGCGGGCGGTGTAGCTCTCCAGCGCGTGGCAGAGGATGTCCATGCCCGACGCCGCGGTGACGCCGGAGGGCTGGCTGCGGGTGAGGTCGGGGTCGATGACGGCCAGGGTGGGGCGCAGCCGGGCGTGGCTGATGCCGGTCTTCACCCGGGCCGAGATCACGTCCATCACGCAGATCGTCGTGCTCTCCGACCCGGTGCCCGTCGTCGTCGGGACGGCGACCAGCGGCTTGAGCGGCTCCGACGGGGCCTGCCCCTTGCCGACCGGGACGTTGACGTAGTCCATCAGCTCACCGGGGTTGGTGGTGAGCAGGTTGATCGCCTTGGCGGTGTCGATGCTCGACCCGCCACCGACGGCGACGAACGCGTCCCACGGGCCGGAGGCGCGGGCCTCGTCGATCGCCGCGATCAGGCTGAGGTCGGTCGGTTCGACGTGGACGCCGTCGTAGACGCGTGCCTCGATGCCGAACTTGTCCATCTGCTCGGCGACCCGCTGGGGGTGGCCGGTGGCCGCGACGCCGGGGTCGGTGACGACCAGCACCCGGCGCACGCCGTAGCGGCTGAGGTCGTAGCCGATCTCGTCGGAGGCGCCGCTGCCGAACTTCAGCTGCGGCGCGCCGTAGGTGAACACCGACTCCGGGTTGCCGGGCACGGTGCTGGTCATGGGGTCTCCCTGGACTGTTCGGGGGCGGTCGGGATCGGTGATCGGTTGCAGCGAATGTTGCACGGTGGTTGTGGTCGGCACCACACCGGCGAATAGTCCAGGACATCGCCCCGCCCGTCGACGGACGGGCCCCTCGACCAGCCCGGAGGCCTCTGTGACCGACACCCCCGCGACCGCGCCCTACCTCGGTGAGCTCCTCAAGGACGCGCCCACCAACTGGGGCAAGTGGGGGCCCGACGACGAGGTCGGCGCGCTGAACTACCTCGGCCCGGAGCAGGTGCTCGCCGCGGTCAAGCTGGTCCGCTCGGGCAAGGTCTTCACGCTGCAGCGCCTCATCGGCGACCCGAAGGGCGACCCGGTGTGGCCCGGCCGCACTCCGGCCGTCCGCACCCAGGTGCTCGACGAGAGCGACTGGGACGAGGGCGGCAAGGGAGCCGAGTACCCCGGCGGCCTGCACTACGCCGACGACAAGATCGACGCCTACCTGCAGGGCTCGACGCAGTACGACGCCCTCGGCCACCTCTGGTACGACGGCAAGATCTGGAACGGCTACGACGCCCGCACCACCGTCGGCGGCCTGGAGAAGGCCAGCGTGGAGCCGATCGCCCAGCGCGGCGTCGTGGGCCGGGCGGTCCTGCTCGACATGGCCCGGTTCCGCGGCAAGGCCACCCTCGACAAGGGCGAGACCTTCACCCACGAGGACCTCGTCGCCTGCGCGGAGGCCCAGGGCACCCCGATCCAGAAGCGGGACATCCTGGTCGTCCGCACCAACTTCCTCCAGCTGTTCCACGAGCAGGGCGAAGCGTTCTACGAGGGCTTCAACGAGCCGGGGCTGGTCTACTCCGCCGAGCTCGTGCAGTGGTTCCAGGACATGGAGATCCCCAACCTGGTCACCGACACGATCGCCAACGAGGTCACCTTCGACCCGAACAACGGCGTCGCCCTGGTGCTGCACAACGCCCTGATGCGCAACCTCGGCGTCACCCTGACCGAGATCGCCGACCTCGAGCAGCTGGCGGCCGACTGCGCGGAGGACGGGCAGTACGCCTTCCTCTACGTCGCCGCTCCGCTCAAGGTGGCGAAGGCGGCGGGCACGCCGGTCAACCCCGTCGTCATCAAGTAGCGGGCCGGCATGAGCGCCTACGACGAGCGGCCGTGGCTGGAGCTCTACGGCGACCAGCCGGCCGACTACACGATCGAGTTCGAGACCGCCCTGGACATGTTCCGGGCCGGGGGGGGGGGGGGGGGGGGGGGGGGGGGGGGGGGGGGGGGGGGGGGGGGGGGGGGGGGGGGGGGGGGGGGGGGGGGGCGGGTCGGGCGTGGCGCGGGGCGCGGGCGGGC
>NZ_JBJHAM010000006.1:0-181209 GCF_054051035.1 Blastococcus sp. SYSU DS0619
CGCCGCCCCACACCCCCGGCGGCCGCCCGCGCGGGGGCCGCCCCCCCCCCCCCCCCCCCCCCCCCCCCCCCCCCCCCCCCCCCCCCCCCCCCCCCCCCCCCCCCCCCCCCCCCCCCCCGGCGTCCACCGGGTCAGGGGCTGAGCGTGGTCCCGAACCCGCCGCCGGCCAGCTTGCTCATCAGCTGCGTCCGGTCCAGACCCACCGCGGCCAGCGCGTCGCCGTCCCGGTCGGTGTCGATCTGGTCGGCGAACCGCTCCTGCACCTTCTCGGCGGTGTCGTTGTCCCCTTCGGTGTGCAGCATGCGCACCAGTTCGTCCTTGTCGAGCTTCACCGGTCCTCCGTCCACCGCCCGTCGGGCGTCCTGGCGAGTGTGGTGCGCATCACGCCCGGTCCGCAACGGCGACCAGAGGTCAACCGGCAGGTCACGATCCGGTAACGGCGGCGTTCCTCCGACCCTCCCTCTCGCGTCCTAGACAGTGACGACGTGGGGAGGCCCGATGGGACGGACGGACGACGCCGCCTTCGAGGCGTTCGTCGCGGCACGGTCCGGTGAGCTGCTCCGGACCGCCGTGCTGCTGACGCGTGACCGCGGTCACGCGGAGGACCTGCTCCAGACCGCGCTCGTGAAGGCCTACCGCCGCTGGGGCCGCATCGCCGGCGACCCCTTCCCGTACGTGCGGCGGGTGCTGGTCACCAGCGCCGCGAGCTGGTGGCGGCTGCGCAGCACCCAGGAGATCGTGTCGCTGCCCGCGCACGACCCGGCCGCCCCCGACGAGACCGACGCCCTCGCCGAGCGGGAGCGGATGGCCCAGGCGCTCGGCACCCTGCCGCCGCGGATGCGGACCGTGCTCGTCCTCCGCTACACGGAGGACCTCAGCGAGGTGGCCACCGCCGAGCTGCTCGGCTGCTCGGTCCACACCGTGTGGAGCCAGACCGTCCGGGGCCTCGCCCGGCTCCGCACCGCCCTCGGCGCCGCTGCCCCCGCCACCGTGTTCGAGGAGTGCTGACGTGACGATCTCCGACGGCGAGCTGGAAGCCGGCCTGCGCGACCTGCGCGTCCGCGCCGACGTCACCGCGCCTCCCCCGGCCGACCTGGCCGAGCGCACCCGCGCGCGGTACCGCGCCCAGCGGCGGTCCCGGACGGCCCTGGCTGCCGGCGGCCTGCTGGCCCTGGCGCTCGTCGTCGGGGTGCCCGTCGCGACCTCCGGCCTGCTGAGCGGTGACCGGGGCGGCGAGGTCGCGGTGCCGGGCAGCCCGACCCAGGACCCGGCGCCCTTCCTCTACGACCTCCCGACGCGCGGCTCGCTCGCCGGGGACGAGGAGTGGCTGGCCGGCGTCCGGGAGCTCGACTGGATCCCCCCGGAGCTCGCGGACCAGCTGCCGCCGGGCGTCGAGACGCCCGAGCCACCGGTCGAGACCCGCCGGGTCGCCTGGGCGGGCGAGGTGGCCGGCAGCCGGGTGGCGCTCGTGCTGGGCCGGACCGAGCAGGAGGGCCCCGGCTGGACCCAGCAGGAGGGCGTGGTCCAGGTCTGGTTGACCGGTCCTGGCGACGCCGCGCCGGGCGAGATGGTCCCGGTCGGCTTTCCCAGCCCAGCCACCTCCAGCCCGGAGTGGGTGGAGCTGTTCGCCGCTCCGTACGGGGCACCCGCACAACGCATGGTGGTGGTCGTCGGCGCGCCCGGGGACGAGGCCCGGGTGCTGACCGGCCGGACGGCGACGGCGTCGGCCGACGTCGTCGACCAGTGGTCAGCGGTGCCGATGGAGGAGGGTGCCGGCGCGCTGGCGCTCGGCGAGACCTCCGACTGGCCGACCGGCCTCTCCGTGGCGCTGTCCCGGCCCGGCCAGAGCCGGCCCCTCTTCGCCCACACCACCATCGGGGAGGACCTGAGCAGGGCCTGGAACGAGCCGGTGGAGGTCGCCGACCCCCGCGGGCTGCGCGGGCTCGCCCACGAGGAGGTGCTGCAGGGGGCCGCGAGACAACTCGCCGGGCGGTACGGGCTGCCGCTCCGCGACCTCCGCCCGACCCTGCTCGCGGCCGGCGCCGTGAACGGTGACCCGGAGACCCGGACCCTGCTCCTGGGCCTGACCTTCCCCTCGGGCGCGACGGGGGCCGCGTTCGTCGACTACTGGACGGACTCCTTCGACATGGCGCAGGAGGACTCGTTCGGCGTCACGCTGGCCCCGGCCGGCACCCCGCTCCTGGAGCAGGTGTTCGCGGTGCCCACCTCGGACTCGATCACGATCAGCGGCCCGGAGGCCGGCGTCCTGGCCGAGATCCACCTCGCCGACGGCACGCTGCACGCCACGGTCCCGTTGGTGGACGGCGCCGGGGTCGCCCCGCTGGGCCCCCCGTCGGCCGAGCGGGTGCGGATCCTGGACGGCCGCGGCGCGGTCGTCGCCGAGGCGCCGCTGTCGGAGCTGAGCTCGTGAGCGAGCCGGCGTCCCTCACGGCGATGCGCCAGCTGGCGGAGGACGCCCGGCAGCGCCGGTGGGCCGCCCCGCGGCGTCCCGGGCGCTCAGCCCCGACGGGCGCGCCGGACCAGGAGGGCACCGACGACCGCCAGCACGGCGGCGACGAGCAGCTGGCCGATCCCCACGCCGGCCTGGTCGCTGGCGAACCAGGTGGGGGTGGACACGAGGAGCACCAGGGCGACGCCAAGGACCAGCAGCCCGACCAGGCGCTCACGGCGGGCGTTGCGGGAGACGGGGGCGCCGGGGGCCGGGTCGGTCATGCCCCCAGCCTGCCAAACCCCGCTCCGCGGTGCGGCAGAGGCGGCAGGCCGCGCCAGGAGGAGGGGTAGCGGCCGGCCCGACGGGGAACCCACGTACGAGCACGATCGAACGTCCCGTCGGCGTAGGTTGCGACGACGCAGGTCGAGTCGACCCGGAGGTCCCCATGCCCCAGACGTCCCCGCAGGCAGCCGTCCTCACCGAGCTCGAGCCGGTGGTTGCGGAGAACCTCGACCGGCACATCCGGATGGCGAAGGAATGGCATCCGCACGACTACGTGCCCTGGGACGAGGGCCGGAACTTCGCCTTCCTCGGCGGCGAGGACTGGTCGCCCGAGCAGTCCCGGCTGGACGAGACGGCCAAGGCCGCGATGTTCGTGAACCTGCTGACCGAGGACAACCTGCCCAGCTACCACCGCGAGATCGCCACCCGGTTCGGCCGGGACGGCGCCTGGGGCCAGTGGGTGGGCCGCTGGACGGCGGAGGAGGGGCGGCACGGTGTCGCGCTGCGCGACTACCTGGTCGTCACCCGCGGCGTCGACCCGGTCGAGCTGGAGCGGGCCCGGATGGACTACATGACCACCGGCTACGACTCCGGCGACAAGACCCCGCTCGAGGCCGTCGCCTACGTCTCCTTCCAGGAGCTGGCCACCCGCGTCTCGCACCGCAACACGGGCAAGGCCACCGGCGACCCGATCGCGGACAAGCTGCTGGCCCGCATCGCCACCGACGAGAACCTGCACATGATCTTCTACCGGAACCTCGTCACGGCGGCGTTCGACATCGACCCCGACGAGACGATGAAGGCCGTGGCCACCGAGGTCATGAACTTCGAGATGCCCGGCGCGAACATGGCCAACTTCCGGAAGAACTCCACGATCATCGCCAAGGCCGGCATCTACGACCTGCGGTTGCACCACGACGAGGTCGTCAGCCCGATCTTGCGCACCTGGAAGGTCTTCGAGCGCAGCGACCTCGGGCCGGAGGGCGAGCAGGCCCGGGAGCAGCTGGCCGGGTTCCTGACCGGGCTGGACGCCCAGGCCACCAGGTTCGTGGAGAGCCGCGAGCGGCTGCGAGCCCGCATGGCGGCCAAGGGCGAGACCCCCGTCCAGGTCTGAGCGAGGGCCGCCGCCCAGTCAGAGAGGGCAGGCCATGACGATCTCGTCGCGGTCGTCGCCGGGGGCGACGCGGATCGCGCGGGGCAGCCGGCCGACCTCCGCGTAGCCCAGGCCCCGGTAGAACGCGTCCACGCCCGTGCCCCCGCGGGCGGTCAGGTGGAGGAACTCCCACCCCCGCTCACGGGCGATCCGGTGCACCCCGTCCATCAGCACCCGGCCGAGCCCCTGGCCCTGGCGGGAGGGGTGCACCTGCACCCGCAGCACGGTGCCCCAGTGCCGGCGCAGCGGGCTCAGCGAACCGACGACGCTGGCGAACCCGGCCGTCCTGCCCTCCACCTCGAGCAGGGCGAGCACGTCCCGGCCGGAGTGGACGCCCTCCAGCAGCTTGTCGAGCAGCGGGACGACGTCGTCCTGCGTCACCGGGGGGACGAAGCCGACGGCGCCACCGGCGTTCGTGACGTCGGTCCAGCAGGCGAGCAGCTCCGCCCGGAGCGCGTCGTCGACGGAGGTGACGGAGCGGACGACAGCGGCGGGCACGCGGCCATTCTCCGCTCCCCCGTCCCCGCGCCGACGCGGGGGGCGGCGGGTACGGCCGGTGACGGGACCGCTCAGCCCTGGCGGGTCGGCGGCTCCCCCTCGGCGCGGGCCTCCGCGGCCCGGACGGGGTCGTAGGCGCAGGCGTCGGCGATGTCGGCGACCGGGCCGTCCGCCTCCTCGGGGGCGGGCTCCGCCTCGGCGCCGTCCGCCGGGGCAGGCGCCGGGGCCGGCGGGGGGTCGATCGCCTCGTCGGCCAGCTGCCGGATGCGGTCGTAGTCGGGGTAGGCGGGGTCGATCACCGACGGGTCGAGGACGACGCTGCGGATCTCGGCGTCCTTCACCCGGAACGCCAGGTCGACGAAGTCGTCCAGCCGCGAGCGCGGGATGTCCGTGCTCACGATGTCCTCGGTCGTCGCGGCCAGTCGCTGGTAGCGCTGCAGGAGCGTCACCGGGTCGGCGGCGTCGACGATCGCGGAGATGGCGCACCGCTGCCGCTCCATCCGGTCGTAGTCGCTCAGCCCGAACCGGCCGCGGGCGAACTGCAGGGCGGTGAAGCCGTCCATCTGCTTGTCCGGGCCGGGCGCGATGTAGTCGTCGGGCAGCTCGCCGGTGCCCGGGTCGCCGTTGATCGGCACGTAGTAGTTGACGTTCACCGTGATGCCCCCGAGCGCGTCGACCAGCCGGCTGAACCCCTCGAGGTTGACCAGCACGAAGTAGTCGATCCGGAGGCCCAGGGCCTCCCCGACGCCGAGCTTGAGGAAGTCGGCGCCCGGGTCGTCGGTCGGGCCCAGGGCGTCGGGGTACCAGGCCGGGCCGTTGCGGTAGACGGCGTTGAGCAGGCTCTCGCTCTCGCTGCCGGCGTCGAAGCCGTCGGGGTAGATCTCGCCCAGCGGGCTGTCCTCGGGGAAGGGCAGGTCCTGCAGGTTGCGCGGCAGGCTGATCAGGGTCGTCTCGCCGGTGCCGGTGTCGACGCTGGCCACGATGACCGTGTCGGTGCGCACGCCCTCCCGGCCCTCGCCGCCGTCTCCACCCAGCAGCAGCACGTTCACCCGTTCGCGGCCGCCGAAGAGCTCGGCGTCCTCCTCCGGGCTCTCGGTGACGGTCGCCGACCGGCGGTCGTCGTCGAACACGCCGGCGATGAGGTCCCGCGACGTCGCCGCCAGCTGCCCGACGAACACCGCCGGAGCGGCGATCGCGGCCACCAGCACGGCGACGACCAGGCCCCCGGCGACGCGCCGCCCGCGGGACGTCGCCGGCGGGACGAGCATCCGGTAGCCGGTGACCACCACGGCGATCCACAGGAGCGCCAGCGCGCCCACGCCGACCGTCGCCCAGAGCAGGACGTCGGTGTCGACCAGCGTGCGTGCGGCGAACCGCTGCCCCGCGGTGGCCAGCCAGATGCCGGCGGCCAGCAGGAGCAGGAAGACGGTCAGGACGACGGCACCGAGCCGGCGGCGGCCGGCCGCGAGGAGACCGGTGCCGGGGACCAGCGCGCCCAGGACCGTCCAGCCCAGCGCGGCCCCGAAGCTGCGTCGGCCCGGCCGGGACGTCCCGCCCGCCGTCGCACCCTCCCCGCCGCGAGCAGGAGGCGGTGTCGCGGCGGTCATGCCGCGCCCCTGCCGTCCGACCTGCTCATCCGGCCATGATCGCACCGTTCGACGGGGTGCGGGGGTGACCCCGACCGCTCTGCCGCCGGGACCGCCCGATCCGGCGACCCGGCAGCCGGGCGCGGTCGCCGCCGGTGTCCGGGGCCCTCCGTAAGCTCCGCACCGTGCGCCTGGCCACCTGGAACGTGAATTCGATCCGCACCCGCGCCGACCGCGTGGCGGCCTTCCTGGAGCGGCACGACGTCGACGTCCTGGCGATGCAGGAGACCAAGTGCCGGGACGACCAGTTCCCGGAGATGGTCTTCAGCGCCCTGGGCTACCAGGTCGCGCACCTGGGCCACTCGCAGTGGAACGGCGTCGCGATCCTGTCCCGCGTCGGCCTGGAGGACGTCACGGCCGGCTTCCCCGGCATGCCGTCCTGGTCGTCGAAGGAGGGCCAGGACCCGATGCCGGAGGCCCGCGCGCTGGGCGCGACCTGCGGCGGGGTGCGGGTCTGGAGCCTCTACGTGCCCAACGGCCGCACGCTGGCCGACCCGCACTACACCTACAAGCTCGAGTGGCTGGCCGCGCTGCGCGACACCGGGGCGGGCTGGCTGGCCGACGACCCGGCCGCGCCGGTGGCCCTGGTCGGCGACTGGAACATCGCCCCGCAGGACGACGACGTCTGGGACATGTCGGTCTTCAGCACCTCGACGCACGTCTCCGCGCCGGAGCGGGCCGCGTTCCAGGCGGTCGTCGACGCGGGCTACGCCGACGTGGTGCGCCCGCACGCGCCGGGTCCGGGCGTCTACACGTACTGGGACTACACGCAGCTGCGCTTCCCCCGCCGCGAGGGGATGCGGATCGACTTCGTGCTGGGCTCGCCCGCGCTGGCCGGCCGGGTCACCGGCGCCTTCATCGACCGCGAGGAGCGGAAGGGCAAAGGCGCCAGCGACCACGCCCCGGTCGTCGTCGACCTGGCATAGCGGCACCTGACATGGACGCACGTAGCCTGGCGTCCCGTGCTCGTCCTGCTCCCTCCGTCGGAGACCAAGGCCCCCGGGGGCGACGGCCCTCCGCTCGACCTCGGCTCGCTCACCGCGCCCGAACTGACGCCGGTGCGCACCGAGCTCGCCGAGGCGCTGGTGAAGCTGGCGGACGACGTCCCGGCGTCGCGTGCGGCCCTGGGCCTCTCGGCCGCGCAGGACGGCGAGATCGCCCGCAACGCGGCGCTGTTCACCTCCGGCACCCTCCCCGCACTGCACCGCTACACCGGCGTCCTCTACGACGCCCTCGACGTCGCCTCCCTCACCCGGGCCCAGCGGGCGCGGGCCGACCGGCGGCTGGCGGTGGGCTCCGCCCTCTTCGGCCTCGTCGCCGGCGGCGACCGGATCCCCGGCTACCGGCTCTCGGCCGGCTCGGCGCTGCCGGGGCTGCCCACGCTGAGGTCGCTGTGGCGGCCGGCGCTCGGCCCGGTCCTCGCGCGCACCGCCGGGCTCGTCGTCGACCTCCGAAGCGGCTCGTACGCCGCGCTCGCGCCGATCGCCGGCGCGGTCACCGTCGCGGTGCTCAGCGAGCGGCCCGACGGGACCCGGGCGGTGGTCAGCCACTTCAACAAGGCGCACAAGGGCCGGCTCGCCCGCCTGCTGGCCACCACGACGGCCGAACCGCAGGACGTCGCAGGCCTCCGGCGGTTGCTGCGTCGCGCGGGGTTGCACGTGGAACATGACGGCGGCACAGCGCTCACCCTGGTCGTCCCGGCCGGCTGAGGCCCATCTCTCGCCGCTCCGCCCGGTGGTTGGTTGCACGCAACCGTCCCGCCATGACATAACTGCAGGAACCATGCGGCTCGAAAAGCGCGGCTCGCTGTTCGACGACCGGCGGTCGCCGGGGTGGAAGGGCGACGGTGGACGGATCCGACCGCACGGCAGGCGCGGAGCTGGGCCTCGGCACCCGCGCCGCGGCCCAGCTCCGCGCTGACCGCGTGCGGGTCGACGCCGCCGAGCGGCTGGTCCCCCTCGCCGACGGGGCGGGGCTGGACCGGCTGGCCGACCTCGCCGCGCGCCTCCTCGGCACCTCGGGCAGCCAGGTGTCGCTGCTGGGCGACGTCCAGCTGGTCGCCGCCGGCACCGGCGGGGTCGACGTCGGCAGCACCGGCCCCCTCGAGGAGTCGCTGTGCACGGTGACCGCGGCGCTGCCCGCGGGAGAGGTCCTGCTCGTCACCGACGCCCGCTCCGACGCCAGGGTCAACGACCTGCCCCCGGTGCGCAGCGGCGCCGTCGGCTCCTACCTCGGCGTCGCCCTGACCGACCCCGGAGGTTGCCCGGTCGGCGCCCTCTGCGTCTTCGACCCCGAACCCCGGCCGTGGGCACCCTCCGAGGTCGCCACCCTGCGTCAGCTCGCCGCCTCGGTGATGACCGAGCTGGAGCTCTCCAGCCTCCTGCGGCAGTACGAGAACGACCGGCTCCGCTGGGAGCTGGCGACCGAGGCCGGCGGCGTCGGCACCTGGGACTGGGACCTGTCGACCGGCCGGGTGACGTGGGACGAGCAGCTGATCGCCATGTTCGGCTACGACGTCGATGACTTCGACCAGACGATCGAGTCGTTCAACGGCCGGCTGCACCCCGACGACCGCGCGTCGGTGAACGAGGCGCTGGAGCAGGCGATCGAGGCCTGCGGCCGGTTCGATGCCACGTACCGGGTGGTCCGGCCCGACGGCGAGACCCGGTGGGTGCACGCCCGTGGCCGGGCGGTGGCCGGCCGGCAGGGCCGGGCGGTCCGGGTGCTCGGCGCCGCCTACGACATCACCGGCGAGCGGGAGGCCGCGACGCTGGTCACCCGCACGCTCGACGCCATGCCGGCCGGCTTCTACAGCCTGGACCGCGGGTGGCGGTTCACCCACCTCAACGCCGAGGCCGAGCGGATGCTGCAGGCCACCAGCGAGGAGCTGCTGGGCCGGGAGATCTGGGAGGCCTTCCCCGACGCACGGGGCAGCGTCTTCGAGGACAGGTACCGCGAGGCGGTGGACACCGGGCAGCCGATCTCGTTCGACGCCTACTACCCGCCGCCGCTGGACGGCTGGTACGAGGTGCGGGCCTGGCCGACCCCCGACGGGCTGTCGGTGTACGCCCTGGAGATCACCGAGCGGCGGCGGGTGCAGGAGCAGGCCGAGCGCGCGGCCCAGCGGCTGGCGCTGCTGGCCAACGTCAGCGCCGACCTCGCCGGGGCGCTGGACCAGCAGGGGGCGATGGCCCACCTCCCGGAGCTCGTCGTCCCGGCGCTCGCCGACTTCTGCGTCGTCACGGTGGTCGACCCCGAGGGACGCCCCCGCGACGTCGGCTGCTGGCACCGGGACCCGGAGATGCGCCCGCTGCTGGATCGCTACACCGAGGTCCGGATGGACTCGATGCCCCCGGACTCGCCGGTCGCGCACTCCCTGCGCACCGGACGGCAGGACCGCAGCGCAGGGAACGACGTGCTGGCGCTCCTGCCGCCCGGTGAGGCGCGGGATCTGCTCGAGCAGCTCGCCCCCCGGGAGGCCGTCGTCCTGCCCATGCGCGGCCGCCAGCGCACGCTGGGACTGCTGACCGTCTACTACGGCCAGGACACCCCGCTCCGGGCGGAGAACGTGGCGACCGCGCAGGAAGCCGCCGACCGGGCGGGCCTGGCGCTGGACAACGGACGGCTCTACAACGCCCAGCAGCAGCTCGCCGAGGGCCTGCAGCGCAGCCTCCTCACCGAGCCGCCGGAGCCCGACCACGCCGAGATCGCAGTGCGCTACCTGCCCGCCGCCGAGGCCGCCCGGGTCGGCGGCGACTGGTACGACGCCTTCCTGCAGCCGGGGGGCGCGACGATGCTGGTCATCGGCGACGTCGTCGGGCACGACACCGAGGCGGCGGCCGCGATGGGCCAGCTGCGCGGGCTGCTGCGCGGGGTGGCCACCTACAGCGACGCCGGCCCCCGGGAGGTCCTCCGCGGGCTCGACGCCTCGATGACGACGTTGCAGATCCCCACCCTGGCCACCGCGGCCGTGGCCCGGTTCGAGCAGACCCCCGACGAGGTGGGCCAGGGGGTCACGCGCATGCGCTGGGCCAACGCCGGCCACCTGCCCCCGCTGGTGATCACCGAGGACGGGAAGATCGCGGAGCTCGGGGAGTGGACCGGTGACCTGCTGCTCGGCGTCGATCCCGGTGTGCAGCGGCGGGAGACGGTCGTGACCCTGAACCGGGGATCGACGGTGCTGCTCTACACCGACGGGCTCGTCGAGCGCCGCGACTCCGATCTCGACGCCGGCATCCTGCGGCTGCGGGAGGCGCTGGTCGAGCTGGCCGACCTGCCGCTCCAGGCCCTGCTGGACGAACTGCTGGAGCGACTGGTCCACGGCCGGCCCGAGGACGACGTCGCGCTCGTCGCCGTCCGGCTGCACCGCCAGGACCGGCCGCGACCGGCGGAGGCGGGGCCGACCCGGGTGCCCCCCACCGTGCCGCCGGACCCCCTGACGCGCTGACTAGGCGCGGTCCCGCCGCACCTGGGCCTTGCGCCCCTTGATCATGGTGGCCCGCAGCGCCTGCACGACCTCGTCGGCCGCCGTCTCGGGCACCTCCACCAGCGCGAACCGCTGGTGGATCTCGATCGAGCCGACGTCGCGGCCGGTCAGCCCGGTCTCGCCGGTGATGGCGCCGACCAGGTCCCCCGGGCGGATGCCGGCGTCCCGGCCGACCCCGACGAAGAGGCGGGTGGCGGGGCCACCGGCGGACCGCGCCCGGGCCGGGGGCTTCCGGTCGCCGCCCCGGCCGGCGGGGGCCCGCCCGCCGTCCCGCTCCGGGCGGAAGGAGACCTGCGGGATCTCCTCGTCGTCGTCGACCGGCCCCGCCGCCTCGTGCGCCAGCTTCACCGCCGCCAGCGCGACCTCCATGAGGTCGAACTCGTCGGCGAGGGTCTCGACGACGACGCGGAACCGGTCCAGGTCGTCGCCGAGCAGGCTCTCCCGGAGCGCGCCCCGGGTCAGGTCGAGCCGCCGGGCGCGGAGGTCGGCCACGGTCGGCACCGTCTGCACGGCGATGGGGGCGCCGGCGACCTTCTCGATGGTCTTGAGCATCCGGTGCTCGCGCGGCTCGGCGAGGGTGATCGCCACGCCCTCCCGCCCGGCGCGCCCGACCCGGCCGATGCGGTGCACGTAGGACTCCGGCGCCGACGGGACGTCGTAGTTCACGACGTGGGTGAGCTGCTCGATGTCCAGCCCGCGGGCGGCGACGTCGGTGGCCACCAGCAGGTCCGCCGTCCCGCTGCGCAGCCGGCCCATCACCTTGTCGCGCTGCTCCTGGCTCATCCCGCCGTGCAGCGGCTCGGCCCGGTAGCCCCGGCCGTTCAGCGTCTCGGTGAGGGTGTCGACCTCCTCACGGGTGCGGCAGAAGACGATCGCCGCGGTCGGGGCCTCGACGTCGAGGATGCGCCCCAGGGCGGCCGGCTTCGCGCCGCGCGGCACCACGTAGGCGGTCTGCCGGACGCGCGGCGCCTCCCCCGCGGCGGCCTGCTCCTTGGCGATGGTGATACGCACCGGATCGGAGAGGTGCCGGCGGGCCAGCGCGTCGAGCCGGCGCGGCATCGTGGCCGAGAACAGCACGGTCTGCCGCTGCTCGGGGGTCTCGTCGAGGATCGCCTCGAGGTCCTCGGCGAAACCCATGTCGAGCATCTCGTCGGCCTCGTCGAGCACCACGGTGGCGATCTCGCCGAGGTGCAGCGCGCCGCGGTTGAGCAGGTCGAGGGCCCGGCCGGGTGTCGCGACGACGACGTCCACCCCGGACTCCAGCGAGCGCAGCTGCCGCACGATCGGCGCGCCGCCGTAGACCGGCAGCACGCGGGCGCCCAGGTCGCGCCCGTAGCGGTGCAGCGCCTCCGACACCTGGACGGCGAGCTCGCGGGTGGGCACCAGCACCAGCGCGACCGGCGCGCGGTCGGTGCGGTGGGCGGTCAGCCGCTGCAGCACCGGCAGGGAGAAGGCGGCGGTCTTGCCGGTGCCGGTCGCGGCCTGGCCGAGCAGGTCGCGCCCCTCGGCCAGCGGCGGGATCGCCTCCCGCTGGATCGGCGTGGGCTCCTCGTAGCCGAGCGCGGTCAGCACCGCCAGCAGCTCGGGGCGCAGCCCGAGGTCCTCGAAGGTGGTGTCGTCGCCGGTGGTGGCTCGTTCGTCGGTCATCACCGCCCATCGTTCCCCCGATGCCACGGCCACGCGCACCCGGGCTTCTGGCAGGCTGCCGGGGTGACCGCCGACGACGAGCTCTGCACCCGCCCCGCGACGGAGCTGGCCGCGCTGGTGCGCGCCCGCCAGGTGTCGGCGCGGGAGCTCCTCGACGCCCACCTGGCACGGATCGAGCGGCTGGACCCGCAGGTGAACGCGGTCGTGACGCTGGACGCCGAGGGCGCCCGGGCCGCGGCCGACGCCGCGGACGCGGCGCAGGCGGCCGGGCAGCCGCTGGGTCCGCTGCACGGCCTGCCGGTAGCGCACAAGGACACCCACGCCACCGGCGGCATGCGGACGACGTGGGGCTCGCCCGTGCACCGCGACACCGTGCCGGCGCGCGACGAGCTGGTGGTCGCCCGGCTGAGGTCGGCCGGCGCGATCCGGGTCGGCAAGACCAACGTGCCCGAGTTCGCGGCCGGCTCGCACACCTTCAACACGGTGTTCGGCGCGACGCACAACCCCTACCGGCACGGCCTGTCCGCCGGCGGGTCGTCCGGCGGCGCGGCCGCGGCCCTGGCGGCCGGCTTCGTGCCGCTGGCCGAGGGCAGCGACATGGGCGGCTCGCTGCGCAACCCGGCCGGCTTCTGCAACGTCGTCGGGCTGCGGCCCACGCCGGGGCGGGTGCCCACCTGGCCGGCGCCGATGGGCTGGTCGACGCTGTCGGTGCAGGGTCCGATGGGCCGCACGGTCGCCGACGTGGCGCTGCAGCTGTCGGTGCTGGCCGGGCCCGACCCGCGGGTGCCGATCGCGCTGGACTCCGACCCGGCCGCGTTCCTGGCCGCCCTGCCGGAGCGGCTGGACGGGCTGCGGGTGGCCTGGGCGCCGGACCTCGGCGGCCGGGTGGCGGTCGACCCGGCGATCACCGCGGTCCTGACGGCGTCCCTGCCGGTGTTCGAGGAGCTCGGTGCGCACGTCACCGAGGACTGCCCGGACCTCTCCGGCGCCGACGACGTCTTCGGCACGCTGCGCGCCTGGCTGTTCGACGCCTCGTTCTCCGCGCTGGTCCGGGAGCGCCCCGACCAGGTGAAGGAGTCGATCCGCTGGAACGCGGCGCAGGGCGCGGCGCTCACCGGCGCCGACCTGGCCCGCGCCGAGCAGCTGCACACCACGCTGCACGAGCGGGTGGTCGAGTTCTTCACCCGCTACGACGTGCTGCTCGCGCCGACGACCCAGGTGCTGCCCTTCCCGGTGGAGGTCGAGTACCCGACCGAGATCGGCGGGGTGCCGCAGGAGAACTACCTGGAGTGGATGCGCTCCTGCACGTTGCTCTCCCCCACCGGCTGCCCCGCGCTGTCGGTACCCGGCGGGTTCACGCCGGACGGGCTCCCTGTCGGACTGCAGGTGGTCGCGGCGCCGCGCATGGACCGCCGGGTGCTCGAGGTGGGCCACGCCTTCGAGCAGGCCACCCGCTTCGGCGAGCGCCGGCCCGCCCTCTGACCGCCTCTACACCTCTCTAGCCGCAGCCCTAGACGCTCGCAGATCCGCCGAGATCGGCGCGGGGGGCGGGGCCGTCGGAGCCGGCGGGGTACTCCAGCAGGGGCACGTCACCGGCCGCCCACGCGGCGAGGATCGGCTCGACGATCCGCCACGACTCCTCGGCCTCGACGTCGCTGATGGACAGCGCCGCCTCTCCGGCGAGCAACTCCTGCAGCAGCAGCCCGTAGGCCGACAGCCGGGCCGGGGGCAGGTCCACCTCGAGCGCCCGGCGCTCGAGGTCGAAGGGGGCGCCCGCGCCGTTCAGGTTGAGCTCCAGGCTGATGCCGTCGGGGTCCAGCCGGAGCCGGAGGACGTCGGGCTCGGGCGGGCCCTCGCCGTCGTCCCGGCCGAAGGCCAGGTGCGGGACCGGCTTGAAGCGCAGCACGATCTCGTGCCGGTCCGCCCCCAGCGCCTTGCCGGAGCGGAGCCGGAACGGCACACCGGCCCACCGCCAGTTGTCGATCCGGACGGTGTACTCGGCGTAGGTCTCGGTGCCGCGGTCGGCCTCGACGCCGGCCTCCAGGACGTAGTCGGGCAGCGGGCGGCCGCCGACCGTCCCCGCGGCGTACCGGGCCCGCACGGTGTCCCGGCCCATGTCCTCCGGCGACCGCACGGCGCGCAGGACGTCGGCCTTGCGGGCCGCCAGCGAGCGGGCGTCCATCGCCGTCGGCGGCTCCATCGCGACGATCGCCAGCATCTGCAGCAGGTGGTTCTGCAGCATGTCCCGCAGCGCGCCGGCGGTGTCGTAGTAGCCCGCCCGGCCCTCCAGCCCGAGGGTCTCGTCGAACACGATGTCGACCCGCTCCACGTGCTGGGCGTTCCAGAGCGGCTCGAACATCCGGTTGGCGAACCGCAGGCCGAGGATGTTGAGCACCGTCTGCATCGCCAGGAAGTGGTCGGTGCGGAACACCTGCTCCTCGGGCACCAGCCGGTGCAGGACGGCGTTGAGCGCCCGGGCGTCGACGAGGTTCCGCCCGAAGGGCTTCTCGACGGCGACCACCGCCCCCTCGGGCAGGCCGACCTCGGTCAGCGCCTCGAGCGTCGGCAGGAAGACCGTGTTGGGCAGCGCCAGGTAGACCACGGGCACCCCACCGGCCCGCTCCAGGGCGGCCCGCAGGTCGGCGGGCAGGGTGACGTCGCCGTGCCGGTAGCCCAGCCGCTCGACCAGCCGCTCCCGGGCCTCCTCGTGCACGTGCCCGGCGTGCTCGGCCAGCCGCTCCCGGGCCCAGGCGCGGTACTCGTCGTCGGACCAGACCTCCCGGCTCACCGCGAGCACGACCGGCGGCTGCTCCAGGACGCCGGCGGCCACGAGCTCGGCGAGACCGGGCAGCAGCAGCCGGCCGGTGAGGTCGCCGGTGCCGCCGAGGACGACGAAGGAGCGGCTCATCGCCGTCCCTCCTCGGCCCGGGCGAGGTTCCAGCCGCTCGCGATGACCCCGACGTGGCTGAACGCCTGCGGGAAGTTGCCGAGGAACGCCCCCGTCCCCGGGTCGATCTCCTCGGCGAGCAGGCCGACCTCGTTGGCGCGTGCGCACAGCGAGTCGTACAGCTCGTGCGCCTCGTCCAGCCGACCCTGACCGGTGAGGTTGTCGACCAGCCAGAAGCTGCACAGCAGGAAGGCCCCCTCCCCGCCGGCCAGCCCGTCGGGGGATTCGGTGTGCAGGTACCGGTAGAGCAGCCCGTCCCCGGCGTCGAGGTGCCGACGCACCGCCTCGGTCGTCGCCACCATGCGCGGGTCGTCGGCCCGGACGAGCCGCCGCAGCGGCAGGGTCAGCAGCGAGCCGTCCAGGCCCCCGCGGCCGGCCTGCCCGGGCCGGGCGAGGTGCTCGGTGAACGTGCCGCGGTCGGCGTCCCAGGCCTGCTCGAGCAGCGTCGTCCGGATGCGGTCGGCCTCCCGCTGCCACCGCTCCCGCGGGTACGGCAGGCCGCAGAGCTCACCGATGCGCAGCGCCCGGTCGACGGCGACGTGGCACATCGCGACCGAGTAGGTGAACGGGCGGCCGGCGTCGCGGATCTCCCAGATCCCGTTGTCCGGCGTCGACCACTGGGCGATGGCCTGCTCGGTGAGCTCGCACAGCGCCCGCCACAGCGGCGGGTCCAGCTCCGCACCGGTGCGCACCCACTGGTAGGCGACGTCGAGCAGCTCGCCGTAGACGTCGTTCTGCACCTGCCGCGCCGCGCCGTTGCCCCAGCGGACCGGCCCGGATCCGCGGTACCCGGAGAGCGCGAGGTCCTCCCACTCCATGCCGGGCCGCCGGCCGTCGAGGGTGTAGCAGATGCTGGCGCGGTCGTCCCGCTCGATGTTGCGCAGCGTCCAGGCGAGGAAGGCGTCGGACTCCTCCTGCATCCCGATCCGCCGCAACGCGTAGCTGGAGAACGCGGCGTCGCGCACCCAGGTGAAGCGGTAGTCCCAGTTCCGGCTGCCGCCGATCTCCTCCGGGAGCGACGACGTCGCCGCCGCCATGATCGCGCCGGTCGGCGCGTGGTCGAGCAGCTTCAGGGTGAGGGCCGACCGCCGGACCAGGTCGTGCTGCGGCCCCTCGTACCGCAGCCGCGAGGCCCAGTTGCGCCAGGCCGACGCCGTCTGCTCGATCAGCCGTTCCGGCTGGGTGCGGGTCCGGGTGTGGGTGTCACCGGACCACTGCAGGGCGACGGTCAGCTGCTCGCCCTCGGCCAGGGTCACCCGGCCGCGGATGGCGCCGTCGCTGGCGACGGTCAGGGGGTGCGAGGAGGACACCAGGATCTCCAGCTGCGGCTGCGCCGCCCAGTGGATCCGCCAGGCGCCGAGCTCCGGCCGCACCAGGACGCCGTCCATGGGGGCCAGCCGGACCTCGACGTCCACCGTGCCGCCGACGGCGCGGGCCAGCCGCAGCAGCTCGCCCCGGCCCGAGGGCACCGGCTCGGCGAGGTCGGCGCCCGAGCGGAGGGTGAGGCAGTCGGTGAGCTCCAGCCGCCCGTCGACGCCCTGCATCTCGGTGACCAGGATCCCGGTGTCGGGCAGGTAGCGCTGGGCCGACTCCCGCAGTCCCACCGGGGCGATCCCGAAGCTGCCCCCGCGCTCGGCGTCGAGGATGCCGGCGAGGAAGGGCCGGCTGTCGAAGTCCGGCAGGCACAGCCACGGGATGCTGCCGTCCCGCGCCACCAGCGCGCAGGTGAGGCCATCACCGATCAGGCCGTGGTCCTCGATGGGCAGGTAGCCGTCGGTGCGGGTGAGCGGGCGGAGCGGCACGGGCGGTCCTCGGGTCGGTGGCACGGGTCCGTCCGACCGTGCCCCCGCAGGCACCCGCCAACCCTGGCGATCATGACGGTCCGGTGACTCGGCTCCTCTAGGACTCTCTAGCAGTGGCGCTAGAGGTGCCGAGAACCGCCGATATGCGCGCAGACGCTGCTATCGGCCGGCCCGGAACCGCACCCGGGCGCATCCGGACGCGCACCCATCGCGAACGTGCTGCTACTGCTCCTCGGGGCGGGGGAGGCGGCGGGCCTGGCGGCGGCGGCGCAGCCCGCGCAGGGTCCGGACGGCGACCAGCAGCTCGGCCAGCTCCTGCCGGTCACCGGCGGTGATGTCGGCGAGCTGCCCGGCGGCGCGGTGCTGGGCGATGTCCCAGCCCTCCTCCCACCGGGCCACCAGCTCGTCGGGCGCCTCGGCGTCGGAGGTGCGCCGGCTGAGCACGTCCTCGGTGAGCGACGCCTGCTCCATGGCGAGGTCGTCGCGCAGCGAGGCGCGGGCCATCGACGGCCAGCGCCGGTCCCGCGGCAGGGCGATCACCCGTTCGCGCAGGGTCACCAGCCCCAGCCGGTCGGCCAGGCGCTGCATCACCTGGCCGGCCAGCGCCACGGGCGCCCCGGTGCGCTCGGCCACCACGGCGAGGTCCAGCGCCGCCGGCATCAGCGGCGCGGCCGCGACGCGGCCGGCCAGCTCCGCGGGGAGACCGGACTCCTGCAGGCGGCCCGCCCGGGCGGCGTAGGACTCGGCCTCGGCGCCCAGCAGCCAGCCGGGCAGGCCGGCCTGCACCTCGGCCACCGACGCGGCGAACCGGTCCGTCACCTCCGCCAGCGGGAGCGGGTGCTCCGCGGTGAGGTCGGGCTGCCGCAGCAGCCAGCGGGTGGCCCGCTCGGCCAGCCGGGTGCCCTCGGTGCGCGCCTCCACCTGGGCGGCGGCCGAGACCTGGCTGTCCAGCGGCCGGACGGCGTCCCACATCCGGTCGATGCCGAACACCGCGCGGGCGACCGCGTGCGCCCGCACGACCGTCGCCAGCGGCACCCCGGTCTCCTCGACGAGCCGGAACAGCCCGGTGACGCCGGCGATGTTGACCGCCCGGTTGGTCAGCGCGGTCCCGATGATCTCCCGGCGCAGTGGATGGCTGGTGACCGCGGCGGGGAAGCGCTCGCGCAGCGGGGCCGGGAAGTACTCGACCAGCAGCTCCTCCAGCGAGGGGTCGTCGGGGAGCGACGACGCCAGCACCGCGTCACTGGTCTGCAGCTTCGCGTAGGCCAGCAGCACCGAGAGCTCCGGGCCGGTGAGCGCCTGCCCGTCCCGCCGCCGCTCGGTGAGCCCGCGGTCGTCGGGCAGCGCCTCGACGGCGCGGTTGAGCCGCCCCGAGCGCTCCAGCGACCGGATGAACCGCTCGTGGGAGTCCAGCAGGCTGCGCGCCGCGGCCGTCTCCCCGGCCAGGGTCGCGTTCTGCGCGTGGTTGTCGGTCAGGACGGCGGCCGCGACGTCGTCGGTCATCTCGGCGAGCAGCGCCGCCCGGCCCTCGGCGTCGATCCGCCCTTCGTCGACCACCCGGTTCAGCGCGATCTTGATGTTCACCTCGTGGTCGGAGGTGTCCACGCCGGCGGAGTTGTCGATGGCGTCGGTGTTCACCCGGCCGCCGGTGAGGGCGTACTCGACCCGCCCGCGCTGGGTGAGACCGAGGTTGCCGCCCTCCCCCACGACCCGGACCCGCAGCGACCCGCCGTCGACGCGCACCGCGTCGTTGGCCTTGTCCCCCACCTCGAGGTGGCTCTCGCCCGCGGCCTTCACGTACGTGCCGATGCCGCCGTTGAACAGCAGGTCCACCGGGGCGAGCAGCACCGCACGGATCAGCTCGACCGGGGGGAGCGCCACGACGTGGGCGGGCAGGCCGAGGGCGGCGCGCACCTGCGCGCTGACCGGGATCGACTTCGCCGTGCGCGGCCAGACGCCGCCCCCCGCGCTGATCAGCGAGGTGTCGTAGTCCGCCCACGACGAGCGCGGGAGGTCGAAGAGCCGACGGCGCTCGGCGAACGACGCCGCCGTGTCGGGCGTCGGGTCCAGGAACACGTGGCGGTGGTCGAACGCGGCCACCAGCCGGATGTGCTCCGACAGCAGCATCCCGTTGCCGAACACGTCGCCCGACATGTCGCCGATGCCGACGACGGTGAACTCCTCGCGCTGGACGTCGAGCTCGAGTGCCCGGAAGTGCTGGGTCACCGACTCCCAGGCGCCGCGGGCGGTGATGCCCATGGCCTTGTGGTCGTAGCCGACCGAACCGCCGGAGGCGAAGGCGTCGCCCAGCCAGTAGCCGCGCTCGAGCGCCACGGAGTTGGCGAGGTCGGAGAAGGTCGCCGTCCCCTTGTCGGCGGCCACGACCAGGTAGCCGTCGTCGCCGTCGTGCCGGACGACCTTCTCCGGCGGCACGACCTGGCCGTCCACCAGGTTGTCGGTGAGCGCCAGCAGGGCGCCGATGAACAGCTTGTAGCAGGCCTGCCCCTCGGCGAGGACCTCCTCGCGAGGCGCACCGTCCGGAGGTGGGTTCTTCACGACGAACCCGCCCTTGGCGCCGGTCGGCACGATGACGGTGTTCTTCACCATCTGCGCCTTCACCAGCCCCAGCACCTCCGTGCGCAGGTCCTCGTGGCGGTCGGACCAGCGCAGGCCGCCGCGGGCCACCTTGCCGAACCGCAGGTGCACGCCCATCACCCGCGGCGAGCTGACCCAGACCTCGTGCGCCGGGCGCGGCTCCGGGAGGTCGGGCACCTCCGCGGGGTCGAGCTTGAGCGCCAGCGCCGGATGGGGGGGCGACGACATGGCGTAGTAGGTGGTCCGCTGGGTGGCGACGACGGCGGCGAGCAGTGAGCTGAGCACCCGGTCGGCGTCGAGCGACGCGACCTCGCCGATCGACCGGCGCAGCCCCTCGACCAGCTCGGCCTGCCGCGCCTCGCGGCCGCCCGGGCGCCCGGGCGAGAAGCGGGTCTCGAACAGCGCCACCAGGCGGGCCACGACGCCGGGGTGGGCGGCCAGCGTCCGCTCCACGTAGGCCTGGGAGAACGGCAGCCCGGCCTGGCGCAGCCACTGCACGTAGGCCCGGACCACCGTGACCTGCCGCCAGTTCAGCCCGGCCAGCATGACCAGGGCGCCCAGGCCGTCGTCCTCGGCCTGGCCGCGCCAGACGGCGCTCACCGCGTCGGTGAACCGCTCGGGCAGCGACCGCAGCAGCGGCAGGTCCACCGGCGGGACGGTGATGCCGAAGTCGTAGATCCAGGTCGGCGGGGCGCCGATCCGGTCGATCTCGTACGGCCGCTCGTCGACGACGTCGACGCCCATGTTCTGCAGCATCGGCAGGATCTGGGACAGCAGCAGCCGCTCCCCCACCCGGTACACCGACAGCCGGCGCTCGCCCGGCGCCGCGCCGGCCGGGGTCCACAGCCGCAGCTCCACGTCGTCCGGGGTCAGGCCGTCGAGGCGGACCAGGTCCTCCACGGCGCGCTCGGCCGGGAAGTCCTCCTGGTAGGCGGCGGGGAAGGCGTCGGCGACCCGGGAGAAGATCTTCTCCGCGTCCGCGCCGAAGCGCGCCGACAGGGCGGCGGCCAGGTCGTCGGGCCAGCTGCGCGCGGCCGCGGCCAGCTCGGCCTGCAGCCCCTCCACGTCGACGTCGACCCGCGGTGACGAGCCCTGCCGGCCCACCGGCAGGCGGACGACGAAGTGCAGCCGGGTGAGCACCGACTCGGTGGAGCGCGCGGTGAACTCGATGCTGGAGCCGCCCAGCCGCTCGAGCAGCAGCTGCTGCATCGCCAGCCGGACGACGGTGGTGTACCGGTCGCGCGGCAGGTAGACCAGCGCGGACCAGAACCGCCCGGTGGGGTCCTGCCGGAGGAACAGCCGGGTCTGCCGCCGCTCCTGCAGGTGCAGCACGGCCATCGCCACCGGCAGGAGCTCGTCGGCCCCCACCTGCATGAGCTCGTCGCGGGGATATGTCTCCAGGATCTCGAGCAGCTGCTTGCCGGTGTGGCTGTCGGCCGGGACGCCGGAGCGGCGGACCACCTCGGCGACGCGGCGGCGCACGAGCGGGACGTCGAGCACGCTGGTCCCGTACGCGGTGGACGGGAAGAGGCCGACGAACCGGCGGCGCCGGGTCACACCGCCACTGTGCGGCAGGGTCACCGCGACCAGGTCCAGCCACGCCCGGCGGTGCACCGACGAGCGGGTGTCGGCCTTGGTGACGGTGAGCCGGTGGCGCCCGGTGACCCCGGGCGCCTCGGGCGGGGTGGTCGCCGAGCGCGCCACGTCGGTGTCGCTGCGGAGCACCCCCAGTCCTGTCCCGGGCACCGGCCGGGCGGCGGCGTCGGCCCCGTCCGAGGCGATCTCGACGTCCCGGGCACCGAGGAGCACGAAGTTGCCCTCGGCCAGCCAGCGGAGCAGCGCCGCGGCCTCGGCGGGGTCGTCGGCGGGGTCGTCGGCGGGGTCGTCGACCGCCTCGGAAGCCGTCCCGCGCCCCCCGCCGAGGTCGTCGAGCTCGGCGGCGAGGTCGATCATCCGGGCCCGCATCCGGTCGCCGTCCTCGTGGACGGCGCGCACGTCGTCGAGGACGGTGCGCAGACCCGTCGTCAGGTCGCCGGCCGCCTCGCCGTCCAGCGGGCCGTCGAGCACGACGGCGATCCACGACTCGGCGACGGCGTCCTCGCCGCACGACGCGGCGTCCAGGCTGTCGCACAGCGCGGTGATCCGACCGCTCAGGTCGCGGCGGACCACGAGCAGCGGGTGGACGACGTGCTCGAGCCGGAACCCCTGGCGGACCACCTCCGCGGTGACCGAGTCGACCAGGTACGGCATGTCGTCGGTGACCAGCCGGATCACGGTCCGGCTGGCACCCGGCCCGCGCGGGAGGGCCTGCACGTCGACGGTCGCGGAGCCGCGCGGGCGGACCTCGGCGAGCGAGAGGTGCCCGAGGGCGAGCGCGGCCAGGTCGGCGGGGTCGGTGGCCAGGACCTCCTCGGCGGGCTCGCTCCAGTAGTACCGCCGCAGGAACGCCGGCAGGTCGTCGGCGCTGCACCCCGGGGGCAGCGTCGCCGACCCGCGCCCGGCCTCGGCGACGGCGGCGCGGGCCGCCTGGTGCAGGAGCAGCTTCTTCTCGTCGCGGCCGGCCTCGAGGGCGGCCAGCTCGCTCAGGGAGCCGCCCGCGGGACCGCCGTCCCGGTCGTCCGCCCCGGCTTCCGGGACCACACCGGTGTCACTGGCCATGTCAGGCCACGGTACTGGCCGCTGAGACCGCCGTCACGGCGACGCGGGGGCGCTACCCGGCCGGGTGCTCAGCGGTCGAGCAGCTGGTCGGCCACCCAGCCGACGACGGCCAGGATCAGCCCGCCGAGCACGGCGGTGCCGAACCCGTCGATGGTCATCCGGTCGGTGATCGCCGCCGTGAGCCCGAGCAGGGCCGCGTTGATGACCAGCAGGAACAGGCCGAGCGTGAGCAGGACGAACGGCAGCGACAGCAGGCGCAGCACCGGGCCGACCAGGGCGTTGACCACACCGAAGATCAACCCGATCCACAGGTAGCTGCCGTACTCCCCCAGCGGACCGTCCGGGTTCGGCAGCACCTCCAGCCCGGGCAGCACGTCGAAATAGGTCAGCCCGTAGAACGCCGCCGCGAAGATGACGATCTTGAGCAGGAACTTGATCACGCCGACGACGCTAGCCGGGCGCGGCGGCCGACTGGGGGATCTCACCCCGTATGGGCTTCTCTAGCGTCGCCGCCAGAGAGCGTTAGAACGCCCTGCACGGCGGTCAGGAGAGAGGGAACGCGCTGCCGGCGACGTAGAGCCCCAGCAGGAAGAGCAGCCAGGCGAGGGTCTCCCCGGAGTTCCGCGTCAACCACCCCTCCAGCCGGGCGAGCGCCGGGGTGAGCCGGTCGCCCAGCGCCGTCCGGACGGCGAGCAGGACCAGCGCCGGCAGGACCATGACCAGGCAGTAACCGGCCAGGACGACGACGGAGGCGGCCAGGGCGAGCCCCGAGGTGGCGAGCAGGGCGATGGCGGCCAGGTAGGGGACCATCGAGGCCGCCTCGATGCCGGCCGCCGTGACACCCAGGACCACGACGGTGCCGCGGGGACCGTCGCCGCGGGCCGCGTCCCGCAGCCGGGCCAGCCGTCCTGGACCCCGCGCGGCCCGCGCGGCGCGCTTGCGCTCCTTGCCGGCCGCGGTCCACGGCTCGATGGTCAGCCCCAGGACGACGAGCACGACGCCCACGGCCAGCCGGGCCACCCGCCCCGCCGTGCTGTCCATGGCGTCGGCGACCGGCTCGAACACCACCCCCGCGCCCAGCACGAGCGCGATGCCGAGCGCCAGGTAGAAGCCCGCCACCGTGCCGAGGAACAGCAGGACCCGGCCGACCGGGACCCGACCGGGAGCGAGGAGGAACCACACCGGGAGCACCAGCGTGCCGACGCTCGTGCTGTCCACGAGGGCCAGCGCGGCCAGCGGCACCAGCAGCTCCACGACGCCCTCCTTGACAGCACACCCGTGCTGTCAAGGGAAAGTAGCACAGCTGTGCTATCAAGGGTCCGTGCCCAGGGTCGTCGATGCGGAGCAGCGGCGGCGGGAACTGGCCGGAGCCGTGTGGCGGGTGATCCGGCGGGACGGCGTCACCGGCGCGTCGGTCCGCTCCGTCGCCCGCGAGGCCGGCACCTCCATGGGCGCGCTGCGGCACTGGTTCCCCACCCAGGACGCGCTGCTCCACTTCGCGATGACGCTGGTCTCGGAGAGCGTGCGGAACCGGATCGTGGCGGTCGTGCAGGCCGGCGAGCCGCTGGTCACCCAGGCGCTCGCCGTGCTGGAGGAGACCCTCCCCCTCGACGAGGAGCGACGCGCGGAGGCGGAGGTGTGGCTCGCCCTGACCGCGCGGGCCCTCGTCGACGCCGACCTGGCGGCGTTGCGCGACCGGGCGGCGGCGGAGCTCCGGGACCTGTGCGCCCTCGTGCTGGGCGCGCTGGCCGACGCCGGAGGCGTGCGCGACGGCCTGGATCCCGACCTGGAGGCCGAGCGGCTGTACGCCGTGCTGGACGGCCTCGCGCTGCACGCGCTCACCCGCCCGTCGGCCCTGCCGGCCACCCGGGTCCGCGCGGTGCTCGAGGCGCACCTCGCCGAGCTCCGCGACACGCGCTAGACGGTTCTACCGTTCTCTATGCCGGGCACTAGAGAACGGCATACGGTGCACGACATGGATCCGGTGCGGAACCCCTATGCCCCCGGCGCGGGCCAGCGCCCGCCCGAGCTGGCCGGCCGGGACGGCGAGCTGTCGGCGTTCGACGTCGTCCTCGAGCGGATCGCCCGCGGCCGGCCCGAGCGCTCCCTCGTGCTCACCGGCCTGCGCGGCGTCGGGAAGACGGTGCTGCTCAACCAGCTGCGCTCGGCCGCGATCGCCCGTGGCTGGGGCACCGGGAAGATCGAGGCCCGCCCCGAGCAGTCGCTGCGCCGGCCGGTCTCCTCCGCGCTGCACATGGCGCTGCGCGAGCTGGGCCCGCGCCACGGCGACCAGGAGTCGGTGGCCGAGGTGCTGGGCGTGGTGAAGGCGTTCGCCCAGCGGGTCAATCCGACGGAGGCCAAGGTGCGCGACCGGTGGCAGCCGGGCATCGACGTCCCCGCAGCCACGGGGCGGGCCGACTCCGGCGACATGGAGATCGATCTGGTCGAGCTGCTCAGCGACGCCGCCGGGGTGGCGGCCGACATCGGCAGCGGCATCGCCCTGTTCATCGACGAGATGCAGGACATCCAGCCCGACGACGTCTCGGCCATCTGCGCCGCGTGCCACGAGCTGTCCCAGCAGGGAGCACCGCTGATCGTCGTCGGCGCGGGTCTCCCCCACCTGCCGGCGGTGCTCTCGGCGTCCAAGAGCTACTCCGAGCGGCTCTTCCGGTACCTGCGGATCGACCGGCTGGACCGCGAGGCGGCCGACCGCGCCCTGCTCGCCCCGGCGGAGCGCGAGGACGTGGCCTTCGAGCCGGCCGCGCTCGACGCCCTCTACGCGGCCGCGGACGGCTACCCCTACTTCGTCCAGGCGTACGGGAAGGTCACCTGGGACGTCGCCGCCGCCTCCCCCATCACCGCCGCCGACGTGGCGATGGCCGCCCCGGCCGCCGAGGCGGAGCTCGCCGTGGGGTTCTTCGGGTCCCGCTACGACCGCGCCACCCCCGCGGAGCGCGAGTACATGCACGCGATGGCCGAGCTGGGCGGTCCCGGCGGAGCAGCGGTGGCGACGTCGGAGGTGGCCGTCTCGCTGGGGCGCAAGCCGGCGTCGCTCTCCCCCGCCCGCGACTCGCTGATCAAGAAGGGCCTGGTCTACTCCGCCGAGCGCGGTCAGATCGCCTTCACCGTGCCGCACTTCGGCCGCTACCTGCTGCGCCACCCCGAGTAGGCCGGGCCCCGGCGGTCCCGGCGGCGGCAGCCCGGGCGGCGGGGCTCAGGCGGTCCGGGGGACGGACGGCGGCAGGTCCTCCGGCCCGGCCTCGACCGGGCGGGGCCGGTCCAGCGGGTGCGCGCGCACCGCCAGGACGGCGACGTCGTCCTCGGCGCCCTCCCCGAGCAGCTCCTCGAGCAGCCGGTCGCACAGGTCGGACAGCGACAGCCCGGACGAGCCCGCCAGCACGTCCCGCACCCGGGCCCGCCCCTCGTCCAGGGGCACGCCGCGCCGTTCGAACAGCCCGTCGGTGAACAGCACCAGCGTGCTGCCCTCGGGCATGGTCGCGTCGCCGTCGGCGAGCTGCTCCACCCAGCCGGTGCCCAGCGGCGGGCCGACCCGGACCGACAGGTCGCGCACCTCGCCGTCGGCCAGCAGCAGCATCGGATCGGGGTGCCCGGCCGAGGCCCAGTGCAGCCGCCGGACCCCGGCCGCCCGCTCGGCATCCCTCTGCTCCACCCGGCAGACCAGGGCGGTGGCCATGGCGGGCACAGCCAGGCCCACCAGCGCCTGGTCGACCCGGTGCAACAGCCCGGCCGGCTCCTCGAGGCGGTCGTAGCCGATGGCGCGTACCAGCGTCTTGACCTGCCCCATGGCGGCGGCGGCCTCGACGTCGTGCCCCATCACGTCGCCGATGACCAGCACGGTGTCGCCGTCGGGCTGCAGGAAGGCGTCGTACCAGTCGCCACCGATCGAGATGCCCTGCGTCGCGGCGCGGTAGCGCACGGCCAGCTCCAGGCAGTCCGGCTGGACCGGCGGGGAGAGCAGGCTCAGCTGCAGCCGCTCGGCCACCTGGTGGTTGAGCGTGACCAGCCGGGCGTTGTCGAGGGCCAGGGCCGCCCGGCGGGAGGCGATCTCCGCGGTGCGCAGCTCGGTGCCGGTGTGCGGGCCCCGCTCGGGCCCGTTGACCAGCGTCAGCGCGCCGAACACCTCGCCGCGGGCGACCAGCGGGAACGCCGCGACGGCCATCGGCCGGAGCGGCTCGAGGGCCTCCCGGCTGACCGGGTCGGCGATCATCGTCGCCAGGTGCTCCTCGGTCAGCTGCTCGATCACCACGGGCGCGCCACTGCGCAGCGCCACGGGCACCGGGGCGGTGGCCGCGTTCGACGCCACCCGCGCGTCGGCGTAGCGGTGCATGGCCTCGACCAGCGACGGATCCCGGTGGGCGCGCCCGACGTCGCGCCGGGTCCCGTCGGGGTCGACCACGCTGACCAGGCACCAGTCGGCCAGCTGCGGCACGACACGGGCGGCGAACCGGGCGACCGCCTCGTCGGTGTCCAGCGTCGAGGTCATCGCCTGGCTGATGTCGCCCAGCAGCATCAGGTGCCGGCCGGTCTCCTCGGCCTCGCGGGCTGCCCGGGCAGCCTCGGCCGCGACCTGCTCGCGGGCGGCGACCGCGGCGGCCCGCTCCTCCTCGGTGCGCCGGCGCGCGGTCACGTCGTCGTAGGTGACCACCAGCCCCGCGTCGGTGAGGAACGCATCGGCCCGGAACCACCTGCCCAGCGGTGCGAACCAAGCCTCGGTGCTGCCGGACTCGCCGGTGCGGCGCACCCGGCGGTAGAGGACCTCGAACGGCCCGCCGACGGCCTCCGGGAACTCTGCCCAGATGTCCCGGCCGAGGAGCTCGGGCACCCGGCGGTCGAGCGCGCGGGCACCGGCCGGGTTGACGTAGCCGAAGCGCCAGTCGGCATCCAGGACGAACATCGGCCGGTCCATGCCCTCGACCGCCTGGAGGAGCAGACCGCCCAGCGGCGCAGCGGGGTCGCCCAGGGATGTGCCGTCCACGCCGCTCCGTCCTGGCGCACGGGTGGCGGCCCAGGCCGTCAGCCTGGCGCCTGCCCGGGACGAAAGCAACGTCGGGGAGGGACTTCCCCCCGTCGGGCGAGACGGGGCGCCGACCGCGCCGTGGGGGCGAACGCGCCGGACGACCGAAGTCGGTGCCGCCCGGGGTTGACACCCTCCACCCCGGGGCACACCCGGAACCGTCGGACTTCGGACTCGAGGTGGTGGAGAGCATGGGGCGACTCGCGTGGCCGCTGCGCCCGCTGCCCGACGGGCGCGGCGAGGTCTGGCGCTGGCGGCTCGCCGCGCTCGGCGAGCTGCCCGCCGCCCGCGCCGGCCTGCGCTCCCGGCTCGGGCGGGTCGGTCTCCCGCACGACGACGAGGAGGACGCGGCCAGCGAGCAGCTCGTGCTGGCCTTCGACGAGCTCGCCTCCAACGCCCTGCGGCACGGGGAGTCACCGGTGGTGGCCACGGTCGTGGCCGGCAGCGGCGGCTGGCTGCTCGACGTCAGCGACCGGGCGCCCGAGTCGATGCCCGCACCGACGGCCGACCGCGACCCGGCGCAGGGCGGCATGGGCCTCCAACTGGTGGCCCGGCTCTCCGTCGCGCACGGCTGGTACGTCGACGAGGAGTGCAAGCACGTGTGGGCCTGCCTCCCGACCAGCACCGCGGAGCCCGAGTACGCCATCGCGTAGCGGTGCCCACGTGCAAGGACATCGCGGTCCTGCCGGACCGCACCGCGGCCACCGGTGTTCCACGTGCAACCACGAACGCGCAGAGACCCCCGTCGCCCGAGGGCGGCGGGGGTCTCTCACGGCGGTGCCGTCGTCACGGGACGACGAAGGAGATCGCTCCCTTGCCGTAGGTCGGCACCTCGATGGCGAGGTCCACCCGGTTGAAGGCGGAGAGCATCCCGACGAGGTCGCCGGGGATCTCCTCGCCCGGGGCGTAGAGCTTGTGCAGCTTCGAGTGCGGGGCGCCCGGGGTGTTGAAGAGTGCGGAGAGCACGTTCACCACCTCGTGCAGCGCCTCGACCTGCATCGTGGTCAGCTCGCCGTCCTCCTCCACGGCGTCCTGGCACCCGCCGGGGGGCAGGAGCGCCAGCGCGCCACCGGTGTAGGCGGACGCGCCCAGGTCCATGAGGCACAGCGCGTTGACGGCCATCTGCGGGTCGACGTAGACGGCGACCGCGACCGGCTTCTCCGGCGTGGGGGTCAGCGGGGCGCCGGGCGAGACGTTCACCGGCTTCCCGACCAGGCCGGCGAGCATGTCGCGGATGTCCTTGGCGGCCGGCAGCTGCACGGCGGTGGGGGCGGTCACGCGATCACCCCGTCCAGGTGCTCCTTGAAGGTGTCCTCGGTGAACGGCTTGGCGATGAGGAAGAGCGCGCCGGCGTTCGCTGCCTTCTCCCGCATCTCCGGCGACCCCTCCGAGGTGACGAACCCGAACGGCACGGCCGAGCCCGAGGACCGCAGCGCCTGGAGGCACTCGATGCCGGTCATGTTCGGCATGTTCCAGTCGGACAGGACCAGGTCCGGCTTCTCCGAGCCGACCTTGGCCAACGCGTCGGCGCCGTCCTCGGCCTCGACGATGTCGTGGTCGTCGTACCCGGCCTGACGCAGGGTGCGGATGACGATCTGCCGCATCACGCGGCTGTCGTCGGCGATCAGGATCTTCACAGTGACACCTCGTTCTCGCGGGTGGGGGTGGGAACCGGCAGCGGCGGGAGTGCGCCCTGCACGGAGATCGAGAGAGCCTCGCCGCGCCACACGACGTCGATGCGGCAGAGGTCGCCCGGGTTGCGGACCAGGGGAGCGTTGCCGACCTGCGGCAGGCTGAGGGCGGACGGTCCGGGCAGCGCCGCCTTGACGCTGCCCCCGACCACGTTGGCGATCTCGCCGAAGGCATCGGCGACGTCCTCGTCGTCGAGGACCTCCGGCGCGGACTCCCGGAGCAGCGCCCGGGAGAGCTCCTCGGCGGTGGCGCGACCGGTGGTCAGGACGACGCTGCCGGTCCAGGGGCCGACGACGTCGACCCAGCTGGACAGGATGTCGCCGGGCAGGGGGGTCGGCAGCGGGACGAGGACCTCGTCCTCGCCGACCAGCGAGATCCATGCCTCGCCGGCGATCGACAGGATGGTGTCCTCGTCGATCAGGTCGTTGATCACCGGGCGGGCGTCGCTGCTGCGGCGCCGCGCGCCGGTGTCGAGCGTGCTCACAGGGCGACCTCCTGGGGGAGCAGGCCGAGCAGCGCGAGCTTGTCGCGGAAGGCGTCGGCGGTGAACGGCTTGATCATGTACTCGTGCGCGCCGGCGGCCAGGGCCCGGACGATCTGGGTGTGCTCGCTCTCCGAGGTGACCATCATCATGGTCATCCGGCGCCAGGCCGGGTTGGAGCGGACGGCGGAGACGAACTGCAGCCCGTCCATCACCGGCATGTTCCAGTCGATCGTGGCGAGGTCGGGCACCCACCCCTCGTTGAGCACGTTGAGGCCCTCACCGCCGTGGCCGGCGTCGCGGACCTCGTAGCCGAGGTTGGTGAGGATCCCGGTGACGATCCGGCGCATGGCGCGCGAGTCGTCGATCACCAAGGCACGCATTACTTCCCCTTCAGTGGGCGGTAGGCGGAGCTGCGGCCGATGACGACCCGCTCCCATGAGTCGTCGACCCCGAGCGTGGTCTCGGCGGCGCCGAGGAAGAGCCAGCCATCAGGTCGCATGAGGTCCCGCACACGGCGGAGGATCGACTGCTTGGTGGGCAGGTCGAAGTAGATGAGCACGTTGCGCAGGTAGACCACGTCGAAGGGGCCCATCCGCGGCAGCGGGGCGGCGAGGTTGCACTCGCTGGCGTTGACCATCCGGCGGAGGTTGGGCGAGACCTCCCACTCCGTGCCGGCCCGGGTGAAGTGCCGGACCAGCATCGGGGCGGGCAGCCCGCGGTTGACCTCGAGCTGGCTGAAGCGCCCCGCGCGGGTGCGCTGGACCATCTCGCGGGACAGGTCGGTCGCCGTGATCGACACCCGCGAGGCGGCGTTGGGCAGGGCGTCGTCCAGGAGCATCGCGATCGTGTACGGCTCCTGGCCGCTGGAGGAGGCCGCCGACCAGATCTGCAGCCGCTCGTTGGCCCCGCGCGCCGACAGCAGGGCCGGGAGCACGGTCGAGGTCAGCGCGGTGAACGGGTCGCCGTCGCGGAACCACGAGGTCTCGTTGGTGGTCAGCGCCTCGACGATCCGGCGGGTGTTGTCGGCGTCCGGGCGCACCCGGACGGTCTCCACCAGCTTGCTGACGTCGGTCAGGCCCATCTGCCGGGCGATCGGCAGGAGGCGGGCCTCCACCAGGTACTCCTTGCCCGGCTGGAGAACGATGGCGCTCTCCTTGCGGACGAGTTCACGGACCCAGTCGAAACTGGTCGCGGTCAGACTCATCGACGACCTCCCACGGCCATAGCTGTTCCGGAGTTCAGGAGTGCGGCGCCCGAGAGGTGCCGCTGGATCGCCTCGGCGATCCGGTCGAGCGGCAGGACCTCGTCGGCGTAGCCGGCCTGGGCGACGGCGCCCGGCATGCCCCACACGACCGAGGTGGCCTGGTCCTGCACGACCACGGTGCCGCCAGCGTTGCGGATCTCCCCGCACCCGTTGCGGCCGTCGGCGCCCATGCCGGTCAGCACCACGCCGAGCACCGCGCCGTCGTAGGCGGCCACGGCCGACCGGAACAGGGGGTCGACCGCAGGGCGGCAGAAGTTCTCCGGCGGGTTCTGGTTCAACGAGGTGGTGAACGCGGCGCGGCCGTTCACGCGGACGACCAGGTGGTGATCGCCGGGCGCGAGGTGGACCGTGCCCGGGACCAGCGGGGTGCCGTCGACCGCCTCGACCACACGCAGCGCGGAGAGCCGGTCCAGGCGCTGGGCGAACTGGCGGGTGAAGACCGGGGGCATGTGCTGGGCGAGGAGGACGGGCACCGGCAGGTTGGCCGGCAACGCCGGCAGCACCCGCGCCAGCGCCTCCGGGCCACCGGTGGAGGAGCCGATGACCAGCACCGCCGGCTTCTTGCCGGGCCCGGTCCGCGGGGCGGCCGGACGGGGCGGCGGAGCGGCGGGGGCGGCGCGCGCCACCGTCGTCACCGGACGGCCGGTCAGCGCCTTGATCTTCGGGATCAGCTGCTCCCGGACGCTCTCCATCGACTGCGCCACGCTGCCGACGTTGGCCGGCTTGGTGACGTAGTCGTTGGCCCCCGCGGAGAGGGCGTCGAGGGTGGCGGTGGCCCCGCGCTCGGTGAGCGTGCTGAACATGATGATCGGCACTCGGCTGCGCAAGCCCCGGATGGCCCGGACCGCCTCGATGCCGTTCATCTCCGGCATCTCGATGTCCATGGTGATCAGGTCGGGCTTGAGCTGCTCGAGCTTGCCCACGGCGACCTTGCCGTTGACGGCGGTGCCCACGACCTCGATCCCCGGGTCCGCGGAGAGCACGTCGGTGACGATCTTGCGGACGACGACCGAGTCGTCGACCACCATCACCTTGATCGGGTTCACACGTCCTCCTGGCCCCTGCCCACGTCGACCGGCGGGCTCGTTGTCTGTATCGGCATGTCCGCGCCCGGCTTGAGCCCTTGGCGGTACGGCATCCGACATTTCCCGGACGGATCGGGACATGGGCGACGAGGATGCCGGCAGCGGCACCCGAGCGCGGCAGAATGGCCGCCCGGCGCCCGCGCGGCCATTCCTCGGAATGGCGGTGCGGGAGACGGCGGCCGGATCACCCCGTCCGGAACGCCTGGCCCCCGCGGCCGGAAGGGCCGAGGCGGGCTGGTGCTACCGGAGGATTCTCGGCACGGGGCAGCCGGAATACAGGCGACACGCGAAACGTGTTGCCCCATCTTTTTGCCGTCGACGATTGTCGACGGGGACGAGACAGATGGGCCGCACAACCATTGTCGACATGTGCCGCCACAATGGCGGACGACCTGGGCGGATGCGGCGCGGCGCGGTGCGCCGCGGGCCGGTCAGCGGAGCGCGGCGACCCGGCGGCCGGGGGCACGCAGGAGGGCGACGGCGTCACTGCCGAGGAGGTCGTCGACGACGATCGCCTGCACGCACCCGGAGACGGCGTTCCACACCCCGGCCGCGCCGTCGTGCAGGTCGAAGCCCCCGTCGAGGAACGCCTGGACGGCGAGCAGCTGGGCCGCGGCCAACGCGCGGATGCGGCCCGAGACGTGGGCGCCCCAGGAGGCCTCGTGCATCGCGGTCGCCCAGGGACGGCGCTCGGCCCGGCCCTCGTCCACGGCGACCCGCCAGCGGGTCCGGCCGGCGTCGTCGAGATCCCGGACTGCGGCGAGGAAGCCGGTCAGCTCGTCCGCTGCCGGGCCCAGGCCCCACGAGCCCGGACCGGCCAGCGGGCCGGCGTCCAGCGCCCGGTCGAACGCCGCGGTCAGGTCACGGCGGACCAGGGGCGGCAGCACGCCGGCCGCCCAGAAGCCCACGGCCGCGTCGGCCAGCACGTCGGTGGCCTCGTCCCACTCGTCGGCGTCCCACCCGGCCCGCAGCGGGTGCTCGGCGCCCAGGACGTCGTCCCGGAGCAGCCGCTCCAGCGTCGGGGCGTCCCCGATGGTGCCCTGCTCGAGCTGGGCGACCAGCAGGGCCGCCCGGTCTCCCTCGCCACTGCCGGCCTCGGCGGCCGAGCGCATGTGCGGCACGCCCGCCGCCATCTCGCGGGCCCGGCGGGAACGGACGGCGCGCACCCCGCGGCGCTCGCGGTCCAGGCCACGGGCCGGGTGCACCCCGGCCAGCCGGGAGATCGCGCTCGCGTCCGCTCCCAGGCCGGCGAGGAGCACCTCGGCGACCGAGCGGCCGGCGGGCAGGCGCACGAGGTCGAAGCCCAGGGTGGCGGCGCTGACCAGCGAGTAGGGCATGGCAGGGCCTCCACGGCAGCCGGGAACAGGACGGACCCATGCTGACTGCCCGACCGGCGAAGCGCCATGCACACGTCACCCGATCGCTGGAGCCGACTTCCGCCTACCAGGCGTGTCCGAGGCCCCACTGTCAGCGATGCATCACGCTGCGTGACGAAGCCACTCCCCCGCGCCCGCCTTTGCCCGGAAAAGCCGGAACGGCGGGGAGGTCACCCTCCCCGCCGCTCCTTCCTGCTGCTCTCTCGTGCCGGGTGGGCCCGGAAAGTCCGCGCAGACGCGACGGACACGCTCCGCCCACCGGGGGACGGCACCTGGCCGCGGTGTCGTCCGGAGGACGACGGTTGGCTAAGCGCTAAGGGCCTTCTGGACGTCCAGGGCCAGCAGCAGCTTGCCGTCGAGCTTGTACGCACCGCGGATGAGGTCGCGGGCCTGCCCCTCGAGCGTGTCCGGCGGCGCCTCGAAGTCACCGGCGTCGACGTCGACCACGTCGGCGATGGAGTCGACCAGCATGCTGACGGCCTCGCCGTGCAGCCGGACGACGATGACGACGGGGTCGGTGCCCTCGGGACGCGGCGGCCGGCCGAGCCGCTCGCGCAGCTCGATCGCGGTGACGACCTGGCCGCGCAGGTTGATCAGGCCGGCGACGGCCGTCGGGGCCAGCGGCACACGGGTGAGCTGCTGGCTGCGCAGCACCTCCTGCACGTGCTCGACCTCGATGCCGTACAGGTCGCCGTCCAGCCGGAAGGTGGCCAGCTGGCCGCTGGCCGCGGGCGCGAGCGTGCGAGTGGGAGCGGTCACGTCAGACCTCCAGCAGGGAGTCGGAGACGCCGGACGGCGCCGTGGTCGAGTGCGAGTAGAAGGCCGGGTCGGCGGCCAGGATCGCGGCGCGGACGTCGAGCAGCTCGGTCACCTTGTCGCCGAGGACGGCGGAGCCGAGCAGGCCCATGTCGTCGATGTCGCTGCGCACCGCGGCCTCGCCGTCGACGATGTCGAGGATCTCCTCGACGACGATGGCGACGCTGCGGCCGTGGTCGGCGTAGACGATGACCTCGAGCACCTCGCGGTCGGACTCGCCGTAGGCGCCCAGGTGCCGGTCGAGCCGGACGATCGGCAGGATCGCCCCGCGGTACTGGACGACCTCCCGGTTGCCGACCTTCTCCACCGACTCGGTGCGCACCTGCTCGAGGCGGGTGACGGTGTCGAGCGGGATGGCCACCCGGCGGCCGCCGCCGATCGCGGCCAGGAGCATGCGCTGCCGCTCGGTCTCGGCGGCCGCGATCTGCAGCGAGCCGGCGCGGGCCTCCTGCCGGTCGCCGGTCTCGGTGCGCAGGGCGCGGCGGGCGAGCGCCTGCACGTCGAGGATCAGCGCCACGGTGCCGTCGCCCAGGACCGTCGCCCCGGAGTACAGGCCGATCGCCTTGAGCTGGCCGCCGACGGCCTTGACGACGATCTCCTCGGTGTTGATGACCCGGTCCACGACCAGGCCGAAGCGCCGGCCCTCGGAGCGGAGGACCGCGATGACGACGTGCCCGTCGTGCCGCTCGGAGGTGAGGCCGAGGACGTCGGTGAGCCGGACCAGCGGGAGGAGCTCTCCGCGGAGCCGGTACACCTGCGCCCCGCCGACCTCCTCGACGGCGTTGACGGCCTTCTCGGCGTCCAGCGACACGAGCTCCTGCAGGCTGATCTGCGGGATGGCGTAGCGGTCGGTGGCGCACTCGACGGTCAGCGCCGGGACGATCGCCAGGGTCAGCGGGATGCGCAGCCGGCAGACCGTGCCCACGCCCGGGTCGGACTCGACCTCGATCGTGCCGCCGATGGACTCGATGTTGGTCTTGACGACGTCCATGCCGACGCCGCGGCCGGAGACGTTCGTGACCGCCGCGGCGGTGGAGAAGCCGGGCAGGAAGATCAGCTGGAGGATGTCCGCCGGGCTCATCCGGGAGAGCGCGTCCTGGGTGAGCAGCCCGCGCTGGACGGCCTTGGCGCCGAGCTTGACCGGGTCGATCCCCGCGCCGTCGTCGGCGACCTCGACCACGACCTGGCCGCTCTCGTGGCGGGCGCGGAGGGTGAGGACGCCCTCGGTCGGCTTGCCGGCTCGTCTGCGGTCCTCCGGGGTCTCGATCCCGTGGTCGACGGAGTTGCGGACCAGGTGGGTCAGCGGGTCCTTGACCGCCTCGAGCAGCGTCTTGTCGAGCTCGGTGTCCCGGCCCTCCATCTCCAGGCGGATCGACTTCTTCAGCTGGAGACCGAGGTCGCGGACGACGCGCGGCAGCTTGGACCAGATGTGGTCGATGGGCTGCATGCGCGTCTTCATGACGCCCTCCTGCAGCTCGCTGGCGATCAGGTTGAGCCGCTGGGAGGCGCGGATGAGGTCGGTGTCGGTCTGCCGCGCGACGTTCTGCACGATCTGGTTCCGGGTGAGCACCAGCTCGCCGACGAGCAGCATGAGCTCGTCGAGCAGGTCGACGTCGACCCGGATGGTGCTGTCGGCGACGGCGCGGCGGACCTGACCGCCGGCGGCGTCCGCGGGCACGGCATCGCCCTCGGGGTGATCGCTGACGACGGGCTCGGGCACCGGGTGCTCCTCGACGACGGGGGCCGGGGTCGGCGGCTCCTCGGGCAGGTGGACGGGCAGCTCCTCGACCTCGGCGACATCGACGACGACCTCGGCGAGGGGAGCGGGGGCGGGGGCTGCCTTGGCGCGGCTGGCGCGGCGCTTGGCGGGCGCCTTCGCGGCGGCCGGGGCGGCCGGGGCGGCCGGCGTCTTGCGGGCGGCCCGCGCCGGGGCCTTCTTCGTGGGGGCCTCGACGGCCGGCTCCTCGGCGGCGGCCGGGGCGGCGGCCGGGGCGGCGGCCGGGGCGGCGGCCGGGGCGGCGGCCGGGGCGGCGGCCGGGGCGGCCTCGGCGACCGGGCCGTCCTCCATGGCGGCACTGATGTCGGCGACGACGGCGGAGACGTCCACCGAACCCTCGCCGCCGTTGGCCTCGATCGAGGTGAGCAGGGACCGGACGGTGTCGACCATCTGCAGCAGGACGCTGGTCCGGGTGGGCGTCAGCTCGAGCTCGCCGTCCCGCAGCCGGGACAGCATGTTCTCGCCGACGTGGGTGACCTCCTCCAGCTTGTTGAAGGCCAGGAAGCCGCTGGTGCCCTTGATGGTGTGGATGGTCCGGAAGATGCTCGACAGCCGCTCGCGGGAGTTCGGCTCCTGCTCGAGCGCCACCAGGTCCGTGTCGAGCTGGTCCAGGTTCTCGTGGCTCTCGACGAGGAACTCCTCGACGATGTCGTCCAGACCGTCCACTGTTGCCTTCTCTCTGGTTGCGACGGGGCGCAGTCGTCCCCGTTGGGTCATCGGCGGCCCGCCGGCGGACTCAAGGTGAATCCGCCGGCGGACGTCGCCAGTCGTGTTATCGGCAGTGCGTCGCCCGCGACCGACCACCGGGCCGGGCGACGCGCCGGCTCAGTAGGTGAACTGCCCGACGGTGGTGCGCAGGTCGGCGGCCATCCGGGACAGCTCGTCGACGGCGGTGCGGGTCTGGGTCAGCGCCTGGGTGGTGGAGTCCGCGGCGGAGGAGACCCCGGAGATGTTCTCCGCGATCTGCGTCGTGCCACCGGCGGCTTCCTGCACCGACCGGGACATCTCGTTGGTCGTCGCGGTCTGCTCCTCCACCGCGCTGGCGATGGTGGTCTGCCGGTCGGAGATCTGGGCGACGATCTGGCTGATCTCGGCGATCGCCTCGACGGCGGCTCCGGTGTCGCCCTGGATGGCCAGGACGCGGCGGGCGATGTCCTCGGTCGCCTTCGCCGTCTCCTGCGCCAGCTCCTTGACCTCGTTGGCCACCACCGCGAAGCCCTTGCCCGCCTCACCTGCCCGGGCGGCCTCGATCGTGGCGTTCAGCGCCAGCAGGTTGGTCTGCTCGGCGATCGAGGTGATGACCTTGACGACGTTGCCGATCTCGGCCGAGGACGCCCCCAGCTTCGCCACCGTCGCCGACGTGGTCTCCGCCGCGGTCACCGCACGCGCCGCCACCTGCGAGGCCTCGGCGGCGTTGCTGGCGATCTCCCGGATCGAGGCGCCCATCTGCTCGGCACCCGCGGCGACGGTCTGCACGCTGCGGCTGACCTCCTCCGCGGCACCGGACACCACACCCGACTGCGCGCTGGTCTCCTCCGCACCCGCCGAGATCTGCGCCGAGGACGCCGACAGCTCCTCGCTGCTGGCCGCCACCGCATCCGCCGAGCCGGCGACGGATGACAGCACGGACCGCAGGTTCGCCACAGCCGTGTCGAGGCCCTGGCCCATCCGGCCCATCTCGTCCTTCGACATCAGCCCGCTGGTCTTCGTCAGGTCGCCCTTGGCCAGCGCCTCGGTCACGTCCTGCACCTTGCGGACGGCACGAGCGATGCCGGTGGCGACGAAGAGCCCGCCGGCCAGCGCCAGGGCGATTCCGACGACCATGATGACGATCGACAGGAACCGCTGGCTGTCGTACTCACTGCGGATCGCGGCGGCCGCCTCGCCCGCCTCCGCGGCCTCGATGTCCCGCAACCGCTGGATCTCCGTGCCCAGGTTCTCGGCGATCGGCGCCCCCTGCGCGGCGTTCGCGGCCATCCAGCTGGCGAAGTCCTGCTGGGCCGCGAAGGGGACCAGGACGTCCTTCTGGAACGCGACGTAGGCGGCCACGTCGGCCTCCACCTCGTCGAGGGCGGCCAGCTTCTCCGGTGCGTCGGTCGCAGCCCGGTACTCGTCGACCGCGGCCTGCATCTCCCCAGCCAGGGTGTCGATGGCGGCGATGTTGGCCGCCGCGTCGGTGCCCAGGACCGTGTCGCGCAGGTTCACCCGCATGTCGCCGAGCAGCCCGTCCATGTCGGCGGCGTCCGCGACGCTCAGCAGGTTGTTCTCGTAGAGCTGGTCCGCCGCCGTGGCGGAGGAGCCCAGTGCCTGGAGCCCGAGCACGCCGATGGCGCCGGCGACGACGCCCGCGACCGAGACGGTCGTGAGCACCTTGGTCTTCACCGAGCGGTCGCCCCACCAGGTCAGCGCGCCGGCGCTGCGGCCGGCGGCCGGCTGGGGGCCGCGGCCACCCCCGGGGGCGGTCGTGCGGGCGGCTGCGCTCATGGCGGTGCTCCAGGTGGGGAAGAAGGGGAAGAGCGCGCACCGGATCTCGCCCGACGAACTGTGGGACGTCCTTGCGCGGTGGGAACAGGGAGGAACATAGGAGATCAATGAGTCGGGAACGGCCGGAATTGCGGCGTGTCGGACACGTGCCGCGAGAATGGCGGGCGACCGGCTCTTCCGTGTCGACATGCCGCCATTCGCGTGGCCACGAACAGAAATGTGAATGCCGGTGGTGACCGGAATGGTCACCACCGGCATTCGCGGTGGGGCTGGGGTCGGTCAGTAGGTGAAGCGACCCACCGTCGTGCGCAGGTCGGCGGCCATCCGGGACAGCTCGTCGACGGCGGTGCGGGTCTGGGTCAGCGCCTGGGTGGTGGAGTCCGCGGCGGAGGAGACCCCGGAGATGTTCTCCGCGATCTGCGTCGTGCCACCGGCGGCTTCCTGCACCGACCGGGACATCTCGTTGGTCGTCGCGGTCTGCTCCTCCACCGCGCTGGCGATGGTGGTCTGCCGGTCGGAGATCTGGGCGACGATCTGGCTGATCTCGGCGATCGCCTCGACGGCGGCTCCGGTGTCGCCCTGGATGGCCAGGACGCGGCGGGCGATGTCCTCGGTCGCCTTCGCCGTCTCCTGCGCCAGCTCCTTGACCTCGTTGGCCACCACCGCGAAGCCCTTGCCCGCCTCACCTGCCCGGGCGGCCTCGATCGTGGCGTTCAGCGCCAGCAGGTTGGTCTGCTCGGCGATCGAGGTGATGACCTTGACGACGTTGCCGATCTCGGCCGAGGACGCCCCCAGCTTCGCCACCGTCGCCGACGTGGTCTCCGCCGCGGTCACCGCACGCGCCGCCACCTGCGAGGCCTCGGCGGCGTTGCTGGCGATCTCCCGGATCGAGGCGCCCATCTGCTCGGCACCCGCGGCGACGGTCTGCACGCTGCGGCTGACCTCCTCCGCGGCACCGGACACCACACCCGACTGCGCGCTGGTCTCCTCCGCACCCGCCGAGATCTGCGCCGAGGACGCCGACAGCTCCTCGCTGCTGGCCGCCACCGCATCCGCCGACGCCGCCACCGTCCCCAGCACCGTCCGCAGGCTCTCCTGCGCGGTGCCGAGCGAGGCCGCCATGCGACCCAGCTCGTCGTTCGAGCGCACGTCGGGCGTGATGGTCAGGTCACCGGCCGCGAGGGCGTCCACCGACCTCTGCACCGAACGCACCGTGGCGACGATCCCCCGGACGACCAGGACGGCGAGCACGGCAGCGGCGCCGATGCCGATGGCGAGGGCGATCCACAGGGTGAAGCGCGCCGTCGAGGCGAGGTCCTGGCCGGTGGCGGCGTCGGCCGCCGCGTCGGCGGCCTGGCGCTCCTGCTCGGCGCCGAAGGCGTCGGACAGCGCGCGCCCGGTCTCGGCCAGCGGGCCGGTCACCACCGTCTGCACCGTGTCCCGGTCACCGGCGTCGGCCGGGGGGTACAGCTGCCGATCCACCGTGGCGTAGTAGGCGTCGGCGGCGTCCAGGACCGGCGCGAAGTCGGCCGGATTGTTCAGCGTGGCGACGTAGGCGTCCATCTCCTCGCGGAACTGCGCCCGGCGCTCGGCCAGCACGGGGCGGAGCTCGGCGCGCGTGGCGTCGTCGACGAAGCCGTACATGTTGTTGCGGGCGCGGTCACCCTGGAAGGTCCGCTGCGCCTCGGCGAGCTTGTTCAGCGGGACGATCGAGTCCTCGTAGAGGTGGTCGCCGGCGTCGGCGAGCGTGCCGATCCGCTGGACGGCCAGCCCGGTGAGACCGATCGCGACGATGGCCAGCACCGCGAGGGCGGCGCCGATCTTGACGCCGATCGGGCGGTCGATGAACCAGCGCGCCCGCCCGGAGCGGGTGCTGTGTGCGGGAACGGTCATCGCGTTTCTCCAGGAATGGATTCGTACGGGTGGATGAGGCTCGGCTGCATCCCCGATGACGCTGTCTCGCCCTGGCCCCGATCACGCATGTCGTGCGTGATGGGAAGAAATTTAGGACACCCACGGGCCGCGATCGTCCGAAATGGCGGCGTGTCGAGGCCCCCGTAGCGAGAAAGCTCGGTGACCACTTTTCCCGTGTCGACATGCCGCCATTCCGGCGACCACCCCGGACGGAATGCGCGAACGCCGGTGGTGACCGGGGAACGGTCACCACCGGCGTTCGCGGGTGGACGGTCGGGTGCGGTCAGTAGGTGAAGCGACCCACCGTGGTGCGCAGGTCGGCGGCCATCCGGGACAGCTCGTCGACAGCGGTGCGGGTCTGGCCGAGGGCCTGCGTCGTCGAGCCGGCGGCCGAGGAGACCCCGGAGATGTTCGCCGCGATCTGACCGGTGCCGTCGGCGGCCTCCTGCACCGAGCGCGACATCTCGCTGGTGGTCGCCGTCTGCTCCTCCACCGCCGAGGCGATGGTGGTCTGCCGGTCGGAGATCTGCGCGACGATCGCGGAGATCTCCTCGATCGCGGTCACCGCCGCCGTCGTGTCGCCCTGGATCGCCAGGACCCGCTTGGCGATGTCCTCGGTCGCCTTCGCCGTCTCCTGCGCCAGCTCCTTGACCTCGTTGGCCACCACCGCGAAGCCCTTGCCCGCCTCACCGGCCCGGGCGGCCTCGATCGTGGCGTTCAGCGCCAGCAGGTTCGTCTGCTCCGCGATCGAGGTGATCACCTTCACCACGTTGCCGATCTCGGCGGACGAGTCACCGAGCTTGGCGACCGTGGCGGTGGTCGTGGCGGCGGCGACCACGGCGCGGGACGCGACCTCGCTGGCCTCCGCGGCGTTCTGCGCGATCTCGCGGATCGACGCACCCATCTGCTCCGCGCCGGCGGCCACCGTCGCGACGCTGCGGGAGACCTCCTCGGCCGCACCGGCCACCACCCCGGACTGCGCCGACGTCTCCTCCGCCGAACCGGCGATCTGCGCCGAGGAGGCGCTCAGCTCCTCGGACGACGCGGCCACCGCATCGGCCGAGGCCACGATCTCGGTCACCGTGGTGGACACCACGGCCGCAGCGGTGTTGAGCGCCGCCGCCATCTCGCCGATCTCGTCCCGCCCGCGCACCGGGAGCCGGACGGTCAGGTCGTTGGCCGCCAGCCGCTCGAGCCCCGCCTTGACCTCCCGGACGCCGCGGACGATGCCGCTGGACACGAACCAGGCCAGCCCTCCGCCGGCCAGGACGGCGATCGCGAAGACCACCATCGAGACGACCCGTGTCTCGGTGCGGGCGTCGGCGACGGCCGCCTCCGCCTCCGCGACGCGGGCGTCGACCGACGCGACGAGCTCCACCATCGCCTGGTCGAGCAGGTAGAAGACGTCCCACTTCTCGCCCTGGGAGAGCGCGTCGCCCTCGTCGAGGCGCCCCTGCTGCCACAGCAGGAAGATCTGGTCGTTGTAGTCGCTCATCAGCGCCCAGTTCTGCTCGATCACCTCGAGGCTGGCCTCGGCCTCGGCGTCCAGCTGGTCGGGGTCGAGGTCGAAGAGGGCCTCGAAACCGGCGGCACCGTCGCGGTAGGCGGCCACGTTGTCGCCGTCGGGGGCCGCGGCGACCGCACCACCGTCGACCCGGGCCTTCCAGGCGGTGATGTTCTGCCAGTTCGCCGCCCACAGCAGGTCGTAGCGGGCCGCCTCCACCGCCCGCTGGGCGGCGACGGCGTCCCTGGACTCGGCATGGAGGTCGGCCACCCGCTGGGTGCCGGTGATGCCGGTGACGGTGGCGGCGATCGTGCCCAGCAGGAGGGCGGCGCTGACGGCGAAGATGCGGGTGGCTATCCCCCGGTCGCGGTACCAGTGCCTCTGTCGGACGTCGTGCCGTGGTGCGGACATGCTCGTGTCATCCCTTGCTCAGCCGGTGGATCCCGCTGATCATCACCATTCCGAGCCGTTGTTTCAGCACTGAGCCATCCGTGTCGCAATCCCGGTCGAAATCGACGGACGACCATTCCCCGGCCGGCCGATTTGTCGACCCGCCGACGCGGAAGAGGCGAGAGGGGCGTCCGGCCGGTCGGCCGGGCGCCCCTCTCGTCGTCCGTGGGTGCGACGCGCGCGTCGCCGGTGTCAGTAGACGAAGCTCCCCACCGTGGTCCGCAGGTCGGCGGCCATGCGCGACAGCTCGTCGACGGCGACCCGGGTCTGGGTCAGCGCCTGGGTGGTGGACTCGGCGGCGGACGAGACGCCGGTGATGTTGGCGGCGATCTCGGTCGTCCCGCCGGCTGCCTCGGTCACCGAGCGGGACATCTCGCTGGTGGTCGCGGTCTGCTCCTCCACCGCCGAGGCGATGGTGGTCTGCCGGTCGGAGATCTGCGCGACGATCGCGGAGATCTCCTCGATCGCGGCGACCGCGGCGGTGGTGTCGCCCTGGATGGCCAGGACCCGCTTGGCGATGTCCTCGGTCGCCTTCGCCGTCTCCTGCGCCAGCTCCTTCACCTCGTTGGCCACCACCGCGAAGCCCTTGCCCGCCTCGCCGGCGCGGGCGGCCTCGATCGTGGCGTTCAGCGCCAGCAGGTTCGTCTGCTCCGCGATGCTCGTGATCACCTTGACCACGTTGCCGATCTCCGCGGACGAGTCACCGAGCTTGGCGACCGTGGCGGTGGTCGTGGCGGCGGCGACCACGGCGCGGGACGCGACCTCGCTGGCCTCCGCGGCGTTGCTGGCGATCTCCCGGATGGACGCGCCCATCTGCTCCGCGCCGGCCGCGACCGTCTCCACGCTCCGTGACACCTCCTCGGCGGCGGAGGCCACCACCCCGGACTGCGTGGAGGTCTCCTCCGCCGACGCCGCGATCTGCGCCGAGGAGGCGCTCAGCTCCTCCGACGACGCCGCCACCGCCGTGGCCGAGTCGGCGACCGACGACAGCACGCCACGCAAGCTGGTCCGGGCGGCGTCCAGCGAGGCGGCCATCTGGCCGACCTCGTCCAGCGAGGAGACCTCCGTCGGCACCGTCATGTCGCCCTTCGCCAGCGCCTCCAGGGACCGCTTGACGCGCTCCACCGGGCGGGTGACCGACCGCATGGTGAGCACGCTGAGGCCGACGACCGCCAGGATGGCGACGACGGCGACGACGACGGTCTCGATGACGGCGGTGCTGATCGCCTCGTCCAACCGGACCTGGGCCTGCGCGCCCTGCGCCGCGAGGGCGTCCTTCGCGTCACTCACCGCGCCGTCGGTCAGGTCGTTGGCGGCCTGGATCTCCTCCCAGCGGAGCCGGGCGCCGGCCTGGTCGGCGACGGCGGAGTCGACGAACAGGGTGATGGCGTCGGTGTAGGCGCCGTAGCTGTCGGCCAGGCCGGCCACCGCCTCGGCGGCCGCGCCCTCGATCTCGATGGTGGCCAGCTCGTCCAGCAACGCCCGCGGGGTGGCGATGTCGTCGGCCAGCTCCGCGAGCTGCTCGGCCGGGTCGGGGCGGGTGATGGCCTTGAACCCGTCGACCTTGAGCTCGCTGGCCCGCGTGTCCAGCTGGAGGACCAGCTCCTGGGCGTGGTTGAGCGCCGCCACCTCCGTGTTGGCCTCCCGGACCGACGACATCTCGTTGAGGACGGCCGCGGTCAGGCCACCGAAGGCCAGCACCACCACGCCCACCAGGATGCCGAACTTGGCCGCGAGGGAGCGGTCGGCGAACCACCCGGCACGCCGTCGGGAGACGGGGGAGGGGGCAGGTGGGCGCACGGGGACCGTCCAAGGGATCGACTGAGCCGCCAGTTGTGGCGACGCCGTCATTGTTGTCACTCCAGCCACGTACGCATGCGTGCCGGCTGTGGGGGGAGAGGTGATCGTTATGCGGACCTGCGGTCAGCGCATTTCTTCAGGCACCGTGTCGACACGGCTGGAATGGTCACCCACCCGGCCGGGACCGCATTGCTCGGCGCGACAACAGGTATTCCGGGAATGTCGACATCGGGAGATGAGCCGACCACCGGCCGCCACGACGGTCCTCCGGGCGCGCCGCGCGACACGCGACGCCGCCGGCTCAGACCAGCCGGTCGGCCAGCGCGCCGAGGAGGTCGACCGCGGCCTCCGGCCCGGCGACCCGGTAGCGGGCCGCCGTCTCGCCCTCGCCCACCTTGACCGTCAGGTCGTCGGGCCCCAGGGCCCGGAACCCGTCCTCGTCGGTGACGTCGTCGCCCAGGTAGACCGCCGCAGCCGCGCCGAGCTCCTCGACCAGCCGCCGCAGCGCCCCACCCTTGTCCGCGTCGGTGACGGCGATCTCGAGCACGTCCTTGCCCGGCTTCATCGTCAGTGACGGATCGGCGGCGTCCCGGGCCTCCGCGAGCAGGGCAGCGGCCCGATCGCGATCGGCGACCTGGCGGACGTGCACGGCGACGCTCGCCGGCTTGACCTCCAGCCGGGCACCGGGCGTGGCCTCGACGAGCGGGGCCAGCAGCTGCGCCAGCTCGTCGCGCCGGCCGGCCTCGTCGCCCGTGAGGGGCCCGTCGAACTCGGCCCCGTGGCTGCCGATCCAGCGGAAGTCGCCCTCCAGCCCGCTGGTCCGGCGCAGGTCGTCCACCCCGCGGCCGCTGACCAGGGCCACGATGACGCCGTCGACCGCGGCGAGCCGGGCCAGCGCCTCGGCGACGCCGGGCTCCGGGACGGCCGCCGCAGGGTCGTCGCGCAACCGGGCGAGGACGCCGTCGTAGTCGCTGGCCACCAGCAACGGCCGGCGCCCGGCCAGGGCCGCCAGCGCGGCGTCCGGGACGGGGGAGGTCATGCCTGCCCCTTCAGGGCGTCGAAGAAGGAACTGGCCCAGTGCTCGAGGTCGTTCTTGAACAGGTGCCGGCGCATGGCCCGCATCCGCCGGGCCGCCTCCTCCGGCTCGATCCGCAGCGCCCGGACCAGCTGGTTCTTGACCCCGGTGATGTCGTGCGGGTTGACGAGGAAGGCCTGCCGCAGCTCCGCGGCCGCGCCCGCGAACTCCGACAGCACCAGCGCGCCGCCGAGATCGCCCCGCGCGGCAACGTACTCCTTGGCCACCAGGTTCATGCCGTCCCGGTAGGGGGTGACCAGCATGACGTCGGCGGCGCGGTAGAGAGCGGCCAGCTCCTCGCGCGGCATCGACTGGTTGAAGTAGTGCACGGCCGGGCCGGCGATGGAGCCGTAGACGCCGTTGATGTGGCCGACCTGCTGCTCGATCGTCTCGCGCATGTGCACGTAGTGCTCGACCCGCTCGCGGCTCGGCGTGGCAACCTGCACCAGCACGGTGTCGGGCGCCTCGAGGGCGCCGTCCTCCAGCAGCTCCTCGAAGGCGCTGAGCCGGACACCGATGCCCTTGGTGTAGTCGAGCCGGTCGACGCCGAGGACGATCTTGCTCGGGTTGCCGAGCTCGGAACGGATCTCCTGCGCACGCCGGATCACCTCGGGCGAGCGGGCGAGCTCGTCGAAGGCGCTGACGTCGATGGAGATCGGGAAGGCGCGGGCGGTGACCACCCGTCCGTCGTACTCGATCTGGTTCCGGCGGCAGCTGAGCTCGTGCAGCCGCCGGGCCAGCTGGACGAAGTTCGTGGCCGCGGACGGGCGCTGGAAGCCGACCAGGTCCGCGCCGAGGAGACCCTCGACGATCGCCGACCGCCAGGGCAACTGGGTGAACAGCTCGTACGGCGGGAAGGGGATGTGCAGGAAGAAGCCGATGGTCAGGTCCGGCCGGCTCTGCCGCAGCATCGCCGGCACCAGCTGCAGCTGGTAGTCGTGCACCCAGACGATGGCGCCCTCGGCGGCGACCGCGGCGGCCCGTTCGGCGAACCGCTTGTTGACCTGCACGTAGGTGTCCCACCAGGCCCGGTGGTACTCCGGCTTCTCGACCACGTCGTGGTACAGCGGCCACAGCGAGGCGTTCGACATGCCCTCGTAGTAGCGGTCGACCTCGTCCTCGGTGAGCGGGACGGGGATCAGCGACATCCCACCGGACTCGAAGGGCTCCGGCGCCTCGCCGGCCGAGCCGGACCAGCCGACCCACGCGCCGCCGCGCCCGGCCACGAACGGCTCCAGCGCGGTGACCAGACCGCCGGGGCTGCGCTGCCAGCGGGTGCTGCCGTCGGGATCGGTGACCTGGTCGACCGGCAGCCGGTTGGCGACCACGACCACAGGGCTGTCCGCCCCGACCTGGTTCTCCGTGTTCTCGGCCATACCGCCACGACCCTATCCAGAGGACGCCGTCCCCGCTCCACGGGTACGCGCGGATCAGCAGGACGGGGGAGGAGGACCGGAGCCGGCCCCGCGGCCGACCCGGGGCGGTCAGCCCCCCCGCGCGACCAGGTAGGCCCCCGCGGCCGCCCCCAGGCCGAGCACCAGCGTGGCGACGAGGTAGCCCAGTGCCCGGCCGGCCCCTCGCTCGTCCCGCAGCCGGACGACATCGACGCCGAACGTCGAGAAGGTGGTGAGGGCGCCGCAGAAACCGGCGCCCAGCAGGGCCAACACGCCCGCCGGGACGTCGGCCAGCCCGAGGAGCAGTCCCAGGACCGCGCTGCCGGCGACGTTGACCGCGAGGGTGCCCGCTGCGGGGTCACGCCCGGCCCGGCCCGCGAGCCGGGTGGCCAGCAGCCGGAGGGGCGCCCCCACCGCGGCGCCCAGCGCCACCAGGAGGGGGGTCACCGGGCCGGCCGCCCGGTCGGGCGGGCACCCGTCGGTCCCCCGGCGTCTCGGGCGGGCCGGACCACCCGTGCGCCCAGCACGACCGCCGCGACGCCCCCGACGGTGGACGCCAGCACGTATCCCGCGGCCAGCACGGGCGCGCCGCGGTCCACCAGACCGACCACCTCGACGGCGAACGTCGAGTACGTCGTGTATCCGCCCAGCGCGCCCACGCCGAGGAGCGGCCGCGCCCACGCCGGCTCGGGGGAGCGGGTGGTGAGCGCGGCCAGCAGCGCACCGAGGAGGAGGCAGCCGGTCAGGTTCACGAGCAGGGTCGCCCAGGGCCAGCCGCCGGGGGAAGGCGGCAGGACCTCGGCCAGCGCCCAGCGCGCCAGGGAGCCGAGCGCCCCGCCCAGCGCCGCCAGCAGATAGGCCATGTGACCTGGCTCTCCTCGTCGTCCCGGCGTCGGGCAGCATGCCCTCCGGGAGGGTCGCACGTCGGCGACCCGGGACAGGGGAGGACGCCGTGGGACCGCTGGAGGGAGTACGGGTCGTCGAGTTCGCCGGGCTGGGGCCCGGCCCGTTCTGCGGGATGCTGCTGGCCGACCTGGGCGCCGACGTGGTCCGCATCGACCGGACGGGCGCCCGCGGCGGCCTGCTCGGTTCCCTCGGCGCCACCTCGCTGCTCGACCGCGGCAAGCGCTCGATCGCGCTGGACCTCAAGGACCCGGCCGACGTCGAGGTGGTCCGCGCCCTCGCGCGGCGGTCGGACGTCCTGCTGGAGGGGTTCCGGCCCGGCGTCATGGAGCGGCTGGGGCTGGGCCCGGACGAACTGCTGGGTGACAACCCGGCGCTGGTCTACGGCCGGATGACCGGCTGGGGGCAGACCGGCCCGCTCGCGCACAGCGCCGGCCACGACATCGGCTACATCGCCCTCACCGGGGCGTTGGGCGCCAGCGGGCGGCCCGACGAGCGGCCGGCGCCGCCGCTGAACCTGCTGGGCGACTTCGGCGGCGGGGGAGTGTTCCTCGCCCTCGGCGCGCTCGCCGCCCTGCTGCACGCCCGCACCACCGGCCGGGGCCAGGTGGTGGACGCCGCGATCGTCGACGGGACCGCCGTCCTGACCACGATGATCCACGGCATGCTCGGCGCCGGCGTCTGGACCGACCGGCGGGGCCGCAACCTGCTCGACACGGGTGCGCCGTTCTACGACGTCTACCGCTGCGCCGACGGGCAGTTCCTCGCCGTCGGCGCCCTGGAGGAGCAGTTCTACGCCGCGCTGCTCGCCGGGCTGGAGCTGGCCGGTGACGAGGCCCTGCCCGACCGGTCCGACCCCCGCCAGTGGCCGGCGCTGCGCGAGCGGTTCACCGAGGTCTTCGCCTCCCGCACCCGCGCGCAGTGGTGGGCGGTGTTCGAGGGCACCGACGCCTGCGTCGCACCGGTCTGGTCGCTGCTCGAGGCGACCGAGGACCGGCACAACACCGAGCGCGGGGTCTTCGTCGAGGTCGACGGCGTCCGGCAGCCCGCCGTCGCCCCGCGGTTCTCGGCGACCCCCGGGGCCGTCGGGCGGGTGCCGGCGGCGGGGGAGCACACCGACGAGATCCGCGCCGAGCTGGGCCTCTGACCGCCGTCCTGGCTCACCGTCAGGGGTCCTGGCTCACCGTCCACCGTGAGCCAGGACCCCTGACGATCAGGTCACCTGATCACCAGGGGGCACCCTGCCGGGAACGTCCTCGAGCCCGCGACGGCCGGTAGGTTGGCGGCGTGGTGCGCCGGGGACCGGGCGACGGTCGGGCGTCGGTGAGCGACGCGCCACCACCCCGGGCCGGTTCCCCGGGGCGCATCGCCCGGGCGGCCACCCTGCTCGTCTCGCTCACGGCGGTCAGCCAGGTGCTCGGCTTCGTCCGGGACGCGGTGATCGCGGCGGTGTTCGGGGCGGGCGCCGTCCTCGACGCCTACCTCGTGGCGCAGGGCGTCATGAACCTCGTGCTCGCCCTGGTCGCCACCGCGCTGGCCCGCGCCGTGGTGCCCTCGGTCGCCCGGGCAGCCGCCGCCGGGGAGCAGGAGCGCGCCAACCGGACGGTGCAGACCGTGCTCACCCTCACCGCCCTGGTGCTCACCGTCGGGTCGGTGGCGGTCTTCGTGGCGGCGGAAGAGGTCGTCGGGGTGCTCGCCCCCGGCTTCGACGACTCGACGGCAGACCTCGCCGTGCAGCTCACCCGCATCATCCTGGTGGCCGCGCTGTTCGTCGCGGGCACCGACATCCTGGCGGCCGCCTGCCAGGCGCACGGCCGCTTCTTCGCCTCCGGCCTGCAGGGCGTGCCCTTCAACCTGGTGATGATCGCCGCCGCGGCCTGGGCCGGCCCGCGCTTCGGCGCCGAATCGCTGGCCGTCGGCTTCGTCGTCGGCTCGGCCGCCCGCCTGCTCGTGCAGCTCCCCGCCGTCCGGCGCGCCCGCATCCGGCTCCGGCCGCGGCTGTCCCTGCGGGACCCGGATGTGCGCGAGGTGCTCCGGCTGACGCCCCCGCTCCTCGTGGGCAGCGCGGTGCTCAACGTCAACACCCTCGTGGACCGGGCGGTCGGCTCGAGCCAGGGAGAGGGGGTCATCACCTCGCTCAGCCTGGGCTTCCGGGTGGTCAACCTGGTGGACTCGCTGCTGGTCGTGACCGTGGTGGCCGCGCTCTACCCGGCGTTCAGCGAGGCCGGCACCCCGGAGCGACGGGCCGAGCTGCGCCGGCTCGTCGACCGCGCGGTGCGGGTGATGGTGACGCTGCTGATGCCCGTCGTGGCCGTGCTCGTCGTGCTGGCGCGCCCCGTGGTCCAGCTGCTCTTCGGCCGCGGGGAGTTCGACGCGGCCGCGGTGACGGCCACCGCCACCGCCGTCGCCTTCTACGCCGCAGCCGTGCTCGGTGTCGCCGTCCGGTCGCTGGTCTCCCGCGCGTTCCTCGCCGTGGGCGACGGCCGGGCCCCCACGCTCGTCGCCGTCCTCGTGATGGTAGTGAACGTGGCAGGGGACCTCACGCTCGGCGTGGCGTTCGGCATCCCCGGCCTCGCCGGGTCGACGAGCCTGTCCCTGGTGCTGGGGGCCGTGCTGGCGGTCGTCCTCCTCGCCCGCCGGCACGCCGCCGTCGGCCTGGGCGGGCTCGCTGCGACGACCGGCCGGACCGCGGCCGCCGCCCTGCTGGGCGGCCTGGCCGGTGCGGCGCTCGTCGCCCAGCTGCCCGCGGACGGGTCGGCCGCCACGGCCCTCCTGCAGCTGGCGGCCGGCGGCACCGCCGTGGCCGCGGTCTACCTCCTGGTCCTCGTGTGCCTGCGCGGACCGGAGCCGTCGGACGTGTCCTCGCTGGTGACCGGGCTGGCCGGCCGACGCCGGTCCTGAGCCACCGGGACGCCCGGGACGGCGCACCCGCGAAGGTGAAAAGCGGATGAGGTTGCTCTCATGCAACTGGGGTGTGCGCCCGCTGATCAATAGTGTGCGACCGATGACCAGGACCAAGAAGGCGCTCGTGGTGACCGCGTCACGTGACCGTGGCTCGCTCACCGCCGTGCGGGCGCTGCACCGGGCCGGCTGGTCGGTCGGGGTCGGCACCCCCACCGGGACGGGCATGGTCACCTCGGCCCGGGGCTGCGTGCGCCGGCACGTCGTCCCCCGCCCGCGCGGCGATGCCGCCGACTTCGTCACGGCGGTCGCCCGAGCCGCCGACGACGAGGGCTACGACATCGTCTTCGGGGGAGGGGACGACTGGGCCGCCGCGCTGGCCACCTACGCCGACCGCATCCCGACCGCGGTGGCGCACCCGCACGCCGACGTCGTCCTCGGGGGCCTGGACAAGGTCGGGCTGGCCGACCGCGCCGCGGCCGCGGGCCTGCCCTCGCCCCGCACGGAGGTCGCGACGCCGGCTGCCCTCGACGCGTGGACCGGACCGGTCGTCGTCAAGTGCCGGACGCACTGGCACCCCGGCCAGCGGCACGAGCTGCGCATCGAGGCCCGCCGCTACGCGGACGTGGCCGAGGCCCGCGACCGGGTCCGCCTGCTGTCGGACTCGGGTTTCGAGCCGGTGCTCCAGGAGCCGGTCGACGGCGTGCTCGAATCCCTCGTCGGGCTGTTCGACGGGCGGCTGACCGGCCGGGTGCAGCAGGTCTCCACCGCCCTCTGGCCGACGCCGAGCGGGGTCACCTGCCGCGCGGTCACCGTGCCCGTCGACGAGGAGCTGGCCGATCGGCGACCGCGCTGCTCGCCGGCCTCGGCTGGTCCGGCCTGGTGCAGCTGCAGTTCCTCCGGGACCGCGCGGGCACGCGGCACCTCATCGACCTCAACGGCCGGTTCTTCGGCTCCATGGCGCTCGCGGTCGCGGCCGGCCCCAACCTGCCCGACGCCTGGGGCCGCCGCGTCCTCGGCGAGCCGGCGACCAGCCTTTCCGACGGCGCGACCGGGGTCCGGTTCGCCTGGGCGGCCGGCGACCTGCGCCGCGCCGCGGTCGAGCGGCGCGGCGGTCTGGTCCGCGACCTCGGGGGAGTGCTGCGCTGGCTCCCGGGCTCGACGGGCAGCGTCTGGGACGTGCGCGACCCCGGCCCCGCGCTCACGCTCCTGCGGGAGCGGCCGCTCGTGCGCCGGGGGAGTGCGCTCCTGCGACGCCGGTGAGCCGCGCCGGCCCGCCGCCGGGGCGCCCGGTGGCCGGCCGGGCCCTCAGCGCCGGCGGGTCTCCGGGAAGAGCAGGTCGACGAAGCGCCCCGCGGTGGGCTGCGGCTCGTGGTTGGCCAGCCCGGGCCGCTCGTTCGCCTCGATGAACACGTAGTCGGGGCCGCTGACGTCGGGGACCAGGAAGTCGATGCCGGTCACCGGGATGCCGAGGGACTCCGCCGCCCGGACCGCCGCCTCCGCGATGGTCGGGTGCAGCTGGTCGGTGACGTCCTGGATGGTCCCGCCGGTGTGCAGGTTCGCCGTCCGCCGGACCTGGATCCGCTCGCCGTGCGGCGGGACGTCGTCCATGGCGTAGCCGGACTCGGCGACCACCTCGGCGGTCGTGTCGTCCAGCGGGATCCGCGACTCGCCGCCGGTGGCCCGCTCCCGCCGTCGGCTGGTGGAGCGCACCAGGTCGGTGACGGCGTGCCGGCCGTCGCCCACCACCTCGGCCGGACGGCGCACCGCGGCGGCGACCACCTGCCGGTCGATGACGACGACCCGCAGGTCCTCGCCGTCGACCCGTTCCTCGACCAGCACGTCGGGGCAGAACTGCAGCGCGACGGCGACGGCCCGCTCCAGGGCGGCCTCGTCGGTCACGCCGACCGTGATGCCCCGGCCCTGCTCGCCCCGCGCGGGCTTGACCACGACGTCGCCGACGCCGCGGAGGAGCGTCCTGGCCTCGTCGAGGTCTCCCTCGCAGGCCAGCGCGCCCTGCGCCACCCGGACCCCGGCCCGCCGCATGATCCGCCGGGTCACCCGCTTGTCGTCGCAGCGGCTCAGCGCCACGGCGGTGGTGAACTCCGAGAGCGACTCCCGGGTCAGCACGGAGCGGCCGCCCAGCGTCAGCCGCATCTCGCCCCACTCGGCGTCGGTGATCTCGACCCGGATCCCGCGCCGGAGCGCCTCCTCGGCGATGATCAGCGCGTAGGGGTTGAGCCGCTCCAGGCCCGGCGGCCGGGCGGCGAACAGCGGCGTGTTGATCGGGTTCTTCCGCTTCACGCACACGGCGGCGACCCGGGTGAAGCCCAGCTTGCGGTAGAGCGTGATCGCCGCGGTGTTGTCGTGCATCACCGAGAGGTCGAGGTAGGCCCGGCCGCGCGCGACGTACCGCTCGGCCAGCACCCGGACCAGCGCCTCACCGGTTCCGGGCGGGGCGTCCTGCTTGTCGGCCACCAGGCACCACAGGCTGGTGCCGCCCTCCGGGTCGCCGAAGGCCAGCACGTGGTCGACGCCGGTCACCGTGCCGACGATCTTCTTGGTGCGGGTGTCCTCGGCCACGAGGTAGGTGAACGTGCGGGTCCGGTGGTTGGCCCACATCGTCGCCGGCTCGGCGGGGACCATGCCGTTGCGCGCGTAGAGCTCGTTGATCTCGACCATCTCCGCCTCGGAGGTCACCGTGCGCACGAAGACGCCGCGGATCACCTCCGGCCGGGGGCGGTAGCGGTGCAGGTCGAGCCGGTAGGTCAGCGACGGATCGATGAACAGCTCGTCGGGCGCCATCCCGACCAGCACCTGCGGGTCGCGCGGGTAGACGCAGATGTCCCGCCGCCCCGTCTCCTCGGCCCGCAGCACGTCGACGATGCCGCGCAGGTCCCGGAAGGTCTGGCCGAAGGCCAGCTGTCCCCAGCCGAGGTCGAGGACGACGTCCTCGGCCATGCCCTCGATCTCGTGGGCCGTGGGCTCGTGCCAGGACCGACTGGTCAGCTCGGGGGTCGAGGGCACCGCCGTGCGGCGGCGGTGCCCGGCCAGCCGTGCCATCGTCGCTGTCCCCTCAGACCGCGTGCGTCTGGAGCCAGAGCTCGAGCAGGCCCAGCTGCCAGAGCTTGTTCCCGCGCAACGGGGTGAGCTCGCCGTTGGGGTCGGCGAGGAGCTCACGGACGTACTCGGGGCGGAACAGGCCCCGGTCCCGGGCGGCGTCGCTGGAGAGCGCGTCCTTGACCAGGTCGAGCACCTTGCCCTGCAGGTGGGTGATCGCCGGCACCGGGAAGTAGCCCTTGGGCCGGTCGATGACCTCCGGCGGGATGATCCGGCGGCCGATGGCCTTCAGGATGCCCTTGCCGCCGTCGGCCAGCTTCAGCTCGGGCGGGCACATCGCCGCCAGCTCCACCAGGTCGTGGTCGAGGAACGGCACGCGGGCCTCCAGGCCCCAGGCCATGGACATGTTGTCCACCCGCTTCACCGGGTCGTCGACCAGCATGACCTCGCTGTCCAGGCGCAGCGCGGCGTCGACCGCCGTCTGCGCACCGGGGGCGGACATGTGGGCGCGGACGAAGGCCAGGCTCGGGTCCTCGTCCAGGGCGTAGCGGCCGGAGACGACGTGCCGCATCTGGGCGTGGTCCCGGTCGAAGAACGCCTGCGCGTAGGTCCGCACCGCCTCCTCGCGCCCGACGCCGGCCAGCGGTGGGTACCAGTGGTAGCCGGCGAACACCTCGTCGGCGCCCTGGCCCGACTGCACCACCCTGATCGACTGGCTGACCCGCTCGCTGAGCAGGTCGAAGGCGACGACGTCGTGGCTGACCATGGGCTCGGCCATCGCGCCGATGGCGTGACCCAGCGCGCCGGCCAGCTCGTCGGAGCCGACGCGGATGCGGTGGTGGTCGGTGGCGAAGCGCTCGGCGATGACGTCGGAGTAGGCGAACTCGTCGCCCTCGCGGCCGCCGACGGACTCGAAGCCGATCGAGTAGGTGGCCAGCCCGGTCTGCCCCTCCTGGGCGAGCAGGCCGACGATCAGGCTCGAGTCGAGGCCGCCGGAGAGCAGCACCCCGACCGGGATGTCGGCGACCAGGCGACGGCGGACGGCGACCCGCAGCGCCTCCTCGATCGCGTCCTCCCAGTCGCGGGCCGACCAGCCGGCGTGCTCGGGCCGCCGCTCGTAGCGCGCCTCCCAGTACCGGTGCTCGGTGCTCGTGCCGTCGGCCTCGATGACCCGGACGGTGGCCGGCGGGAGCTTGCGGACGCCGTTGAGGATCGTCCGCGGGGCCGGGACGACGGCGTGCCAGGTCAGGTAGTGGTGCAGGGCGACGGAGTCCACGGACGTGTCGACGTCACCGCCGCGCAGCAGCGCCGGCAGCGTGGACGCGAAGCGCAGCCGCTTGCCCGGGGTCTCGGAGAGGTAGAGCGGCTTGATGCCCAGCCGGTCGCGGGCCATGACCACGCGGCCGGTGTCCCGCTCGGCGATGACGAAGGCGAACATGCCGTGCAGGCGGGAGACGACGTCGGTGCCCCAGTGGTGGTAGCCCTTGAGGATCACCTCGGTGTCGCTGTGCGAGAAGAAGCGGTAGCCGTGCCCCTCCAGCTCGGCCCGCAGCTCCTGGTAGTCGTAGATGCAGCCGTTGAAGACCGCCGTCAGGCCCAGCTCGTTGTCCACCATCGGCTGGGAGCCGCAGGTGGAGAGGTCGATGACCGAGAGCCGGCGGTGCCCGAAGGCGACCCGCCCGTTGCTCCAGGATCCCTGCCCGTCCGGGCCACGGGGGACCAGGGCCTCGACCATGCGGGCGACCGCGGTCGTGTCGGCCGTGGTCCCGTCGAACGTGATCTCGCCGCAGAGGCCGCACATACGAGATGATCTAACCCTTGTCGGGCCACGCCCGCGACGCGGGGTCCCTCCGATCGGGGGAGGCGTGGCACAGCTCACGCCCCGGGGCACCGTTCCACGTGGAACGTGCCACGCGTTCCCGCAGGCCGCGGCCGTGGACGGGCCGCAGGCAGGCGTGAACGGCCGGCCGCCGAGCCGCTCAGCCGTAGTAGAGGGCGACCGGCTTGCCGTCGATCTCACGCACGTCGACGGTGGTGTCGTAGACGGCGGCGAGCACCTCGGGGCGCATGATCTCCCGGGCGGAGGCGTCCGCCACGACGATCCCGTCGCGCATCGCGACGATGCGGTCGGCGTAGGTCGCGGCGAAGTTGATGTCGTGCAGCACGGTGACCACCCGCTTGCCGAGGTCGTCGGCCATCCTGCGGACCAGCCGCATGATCTCGGTCATGTGCCGCAGGTCCAGGTTGTTGAGCGGCTCGTCGAGCAGCACGTACTTGGTGTCCTGCGCGAGCACCATCGCGATGAACGCCCGCTGGCGCTGCCCTCCGGAGAGCTCGTCGAGGAAGCGGTCCCGGTAGAGCTGGAGGTCGAGGTAGTCGATCGCGCTCTCGATGTGCTCGCGGTCGTGCACGGTCAGCCGCCCGCGGGAGTGCGGGAAGCGGCCGAACTCCACGAGGTCGTGCACGGTGAGGCGCGCCGCGACGTGGTTGTCCTGGCGCAGCACGGCGAGGTTCTTGGCGAGCTCGTGCGACGGCGTCGTCGCGACGTCCATCCCGTCCACCGTGATGCTGCCGGCGTCCGGCTGCAGCAGGCGGCCGACGAGGCCGAACAGCGTGGACTTGCCGGCCCCGTTGGGGCCGATGAGCGCCGTCACCCCTTCCCCGCCGAGCGCGAGCGTGACGTCGTCGACCACCGTCTGCCCGTCGTAGCGCTTGGTGACGTTCTCGAGCGCGATCACCGCGCCCCCTTCCGCAGCACGAGGTGGATCGGAGGCGGGGCGCCACCGTTGAGCGCGATCACCGCGCCCCCTTCCGCAGCACGAGATAGAGGAAGAAGAGGCCGCCGGCGAAGTCGATGACCGTGGACAGGGTGCCGCCGAAGCCGAACAGCCGCTCGAGGACCAGCTGACCGCCGAGCAGGCAGATGACGCCGATCAGCACCGCGGTGGGCAGCGTCCACACGTGGCGGAAGGACCCCGCGTAGCTGTAGGCCAGGTTCGCGACGATGAGACCGAAGAACAGGATGGGGCCGACCAGCGCCGTCGACGCGGCGATCATCACCGAGACGCCCAGGAAGAGCACCATCACCACCCGCCGGTGGTCCACGCCCAGGCCCACGGCGGCCGGCTCGCCCAGCGTCAGGACGTCGAGGGTGCGCAGGAGCGGCACGACCACCGCGCACCCGAGGACGACGAGGCCGGTGGTGAGCAGCAGCAGCATCTCGTCGGGCCGGGTGAGGGACGCGAACATCGCATCGGAGAGCACCTGGAAGTCCAGCGGGTCGAGCATCCGCTGCATCCACTCGGTGAAGGCGCGGAAGAACGTGCCGAGCACGATGCCGACCAGCAGCATGAGGTGGATCGACCGCCGCTTGCCGCCGAACAACCAGGTGAACAGCAGCACGCTGAAGGCCACCATCACCACGACCTGGACGAGCCACAGGACGAGCTGGTCGAAGCCGAGGAACCCGGCCGACCCGGCGAAGAACACGATGACGGTGGAGATCAGCACGTAGAACGCGTCGAAGCCCATGATCGACGGGGTGAGGATGCGGTTCTGCGTGATCGTGTGGAACACGACCGTCGACACCCCGACCGCCGTCGCGACCACCAGCATCGCGAGCACCGTGCGGCTGCGGATCTCGAGCGCGAAGGACAGCGAACCGGGGACGGCGGTGAACAGGTAGACGGCGGTCAGGACCAGGACGGCCGCGCCGAGCACGCCCAGGCGCACCAGCGGCTTCGCCCACGAGGCCCCGAGCCGCGTGCGGTGCAGCCCGGCCTCGGGCAGGGCGCCGGACTCCGTGGGCACCGGGTCAGTGAGCACGGCTCCTCCTCCGCAGCAGCAGCCAGAGGAACAGCGCCGCACCGACGATGCCGACGATGACCCCCAGCGGGATCTCGTAGGGGAACCGCACGACCCGGGCGACCAGGTCGCAGGCGAGGACGAACACGGCTCCGATCCCGGCGACCCACGGGATCGACCGGCGCACGTTGTCGCCGATGATGAGGCTGACGACGTTCGGTACGACGAGCCCCAGGAACGGGATCATGCCGGCCGTGACGAGCACCGCCGCCGTGATCACCGCGATGATCACCATGCCGACGGCGACGACCCGCCGGTAGTTCAGCCCCAGGTTGGTCGCGAACTCCTCACCCAGGCCGACGACGCTGAACCGGTCGGCGGCCACCCAGGCGACGACGACCATGAGCCCCGCGATCCAGAGGAACTCGTACCGGCCCTGCATGATCGTGGCGAAGCTGCCCTGCGACCACTGCCCGAGGGACTGCAGCAGGTCGAGGCGGTAGGCGAAGAAGGTCGTGACGGCGCCGACCACGCCGCCGAGCATGATGCCGACCAGCGGCACCAGCACGAGCTGGCGCACGGGTACGACCCGGACCACCCGCAGGAACACCCAGGTGCCGAAGAGGCCGAAGACCGCGGCCACGGCCATCTTCCCGACGACCGCCAGGCCCGGGAGGAAGATCATCGTGACGAGCATGCCGAGCGTCGCGAACTCGCTGACGCCGGTGGTGCCGGGCTCCACGAACTTGTTGCGCACCAGCATCTGCATGATCAGGCCGGCGATGCCCAGCGATGCGCCGGCGAGGAGCACGGCGACCGTGCGCGGGATCCGGCTGGCCACGAGCAGGAAGGCCGCGTTGCCGTCCGCGCCGCCCGTGAGGACCGAGGCGGGTGAGACGTCGGAGACGCCGACGAACAGGCTCGCGAACGCGAGGACGACCAGGAGGACGCCGACGAGCACCCCCACCCAGGTGCGGCGGGGCCGCACCGGGGCAGAGGTGCTCGTCGGGGTCCGGTCGAGCGTGGTCACGGACGTCGGGACGCCCGCTCCACCGGGAACGCGCTCGTCATCCGGCGATCTGCAGGACGTCGTCGATCATGATCTTGGTGGTCTCGATCCCGCCGAACACGACGTACCAGGCGGCCGGGTCCAGGTAGACGATCTGGTCCTCCTGGGCGGCGGTGGTCTGGGCGACGATCTCGTTGTCGAGGACCGCCGCGGCAGCCTGCGCGCCCTCGGCGTTCGTCGCGGCGTCCCGGTCGACGACCCACAGGTAGTCGGGGTTCGTCTCGAGGAGGAACTCGAAGGACACCGGCTCCCCGTGCGTGGCGGCCTGGATGTCCTCCACCACGGGCTCGACGCCGAAGGCGTCGTAGATCAGCCCGCCGCGCGCGCCGCGCCCGGTGTCGCCCTCGGCCGACGGGGCCATCGCGCTCAGCTCCCCGCCGGAGACCATCAGGCCCAGGCCGGTGCCCGCATCGGCGGTGGCGGCGCGGGCCTCCTCGATGCCCGCCTCGACCTCGGCGATCGCCTCCTCGGCCTCCTCCTCGGCGCCCAGCACCTCGCCGAGGAAGGTGGTGTTGCGCTCGAGGGTCTCGGTGTACGAGCCGCGGAGGCTGAGGTCGACGGTCGGCGCGATCTCGCTGAGGTCCTCGTACAGCGCCGACGAGCGACCGCCGATGACGATGAGGTCGGGCTGCTGCGCCTCGATCTCGACCAGGTCGGCCTCGAACAGGGTGCCCACGTTGTAGGCGTCCTCGGCGAGGTTGTCCTGGAGGTAGTCGGGCACCGAGTCGAGCGGCGCGCCCGAGACCTCGCCGCCGAGCGCGCCGATGGTGTCGAGGCTCGCCATGTCGAAGACCACGATGTTCTCGGGGTTCTTCGGGACCTCGACCGAGGTCTCCTCGAACTCGGGGTCCGCGTCCTCGGCGGCGACGTTCCGGTCCCAGGTGAAGGAGACGGTCTCGGTGTCTGCGGCGGCGGTCTCGGTTCCGGCGTCGGAACCGCCGCACGCCGAGAGGGCCAGGACCGCGGAGAGGGGGAGAGCGAGGGCCGCGAGGGGCCGGACGGCGGTGCGCATGGGACTCCGATCGATACGGGTAGGCATGCCTTACTAAGGCGGGCCTAACCTGCCACACCGGTTCGGATACGTCACCACCGGGGGGTCCCCCGGGTGCCCCCGATCCGGGGTGCGGACGGCCCGGCGGGAGGATGAGCCCCGTGCCGGCACCTGTCTTCTCCCGCGGAGGGGTGCGGTGACGGTCGTCCTCGTCGTCGCCGCCACCGTCGCCGCGGCGCTCGTGGTCGCGCTCGGGCTCGCCTCCACGGCCGCCGGCCGGCGGATCGGCGTCCTGCACCTGGCCGGGGCGGCCCTGCTCGAGACGGTGCTGGTCGTCCAGGCCGTGCTGGCCGGCGTCGCCATGGCCGGGGGCGACACCCCCGCCGACACCCCCACGTTCCTGGGCTACCTCTCCGGCGTGCTGCTCATCCCGGTCGCCGGCGTGCTGTGGGCCCGGACCGAGCGCACCCGCTGGGCCGGCACGGTGCTCGCGGTCGCGGCCGCCGCCGTCGGCGTCATGGTGTGGCGGCTGCTCCAGCTGTGGGAGGCCACCGGTGCGTGAGCGGGGCCTCGGGCGGCCGGCGGAGCCGGCGCCCGCGGACGGCACGGCCGGACCGGCGCGGGTGCTGGTGCTGGTCTACGGCATCTTCGCCCTGGCGGCCGGGGCACGGGCCGGCGTGCAGCTGGCCACGCGCTTCGACGAGGCGCCGGTGGCCTACCTGCTGTCGGCGCTCGCGGCCGTGGTCTACGTGGTCGCCACCGTCGGGCTGGCCCGCGGCGGGAGCAGCGGCCGGCGGATCGCGCTGGCCGCCATCGTGGTCGAGCTGGTCGGCGTCCTCGTCGTCGGCACGCTGTCGCTGGCTGATCCGGCGGCCTTCCCCGACGAGACCGTGTGGTCCGGCTACGGCCGGGGCTACGGCTACGTGCCGCTCGTCCTGCCGGTCCTCGGGCTGCTCCTGCTCCGGCGCCGCAGGCGGGACCCCGCAGCCGGCTGACCGGTCCCCCGGGGCGGCCTCAGAAGTCCCCGCCCCCGAAGTCGCCGAAGCCACCGCCGAAGTCCCCGCCCCCGAAGTCCCCGCCGCCGTAGTCCGCGCCGGGATCGCCCCAGCCGCCAGCGCCGTCCTCGTAGCCCGCGGCGTAGGCCTCCTCGTCGCCGCCGCCGAACAGGCCCCCGTCGCCCAGGCCGGTGTCGAACAGCGCATCGGCGACCGCGGTGCCGACCACCAGCCCGCCGATGGTGCCCAGCAGGCTGCCGCCGACCATCCCCCCGATACCCGGGCCGCCGTAGCCACCGCGTCCGTAGCCACCGCCATAGCCACCGCCGTAGCCGGCGCGGCTCCCGAACGTGCGCTCCATGAAGCCCGGCTGCCGGAGCTCGGCGCGGGTGGCCGCACGGGCGAGGGTCCGCGGGTCGTCACCGGCCGGCCGCTCACCGGCGGGTACCGCCTCGGCCAGCTGTGCCAGCACCTGCCGCCGCTGCTCGGGCGTCAGCTGCTCGAACGCCTCCGTGTGCGCCTGCTCGACCTGGTCCGGTGGTGCGGTGCGCAGCAGGTAGCGGTAGCGCTCCAGCGCCTGCTCGTCGGCCGAGCGGGGTGCCTGCCCGTAGCCCGAGCCGTAGCCCTGCCCGTAGCCCTGCCCGTAGCCCGAGCCGTAGCCGTCGCGCCGTCGGCGACCGAAGAGCCGGTCCAGCAGTCCCATGGGATCCCTCCTCGCGTAGGGGGTGCACGCACCCGCCGCAGTCGGTGCCCCGGAACCGGCTGTGGGAACCCCGGTCAGTCCTCGCCGCTGCGCAGCAGACCGTAGGCGCCGCGGTGGAACAGCAGGGGCCGGCGATCGGGTGCGGCACCCAGGTCGAGCACCCGGGCCACGACGATCGTGTGGTCGCCGCCGTCGTACTCCGCCCACAGCTCGCCGTCGATCCAGGCCACGACGTCGTCGAGCACGGGTGAGCCGTGGGCGCTGGCCCGCCACGGCACCCCGGCGAACTTGTCCGCGCCTGAGCGGGCGAAGTTCTGCGAGACGGCGTCCTGCCCCTCGGCCAGCACGTTGACGCAGAACCGGCCGATCTCCCGGAGCCGCGCCCAGGTGCGGGAGGTGCGGGCCGGGGCGAGGGCGACCAGCGGCGGGTCCAGGGAGAGCGAGCTGAAGGACTGGCAGGTGAAGCCGATCGGCCCGTCCGGGGTGTCCGCGGTGACCACGGTGACCCCGGACGCGAAGTGCCCGAGCACGTCGCGCATCACCCGGGGATCGACGATCCGCGGCGGCTCGGAGACCGCGTCGGCCGGCATCAGCGGGACCCGTCGGGACGTGGGACCGACCGGCCACCGGCCCGGTGGAGCGAGCTGGGCAGCTCGTGGCCGACGACCTGCTCGGTGACGCGGGCGGCGGCCAGCAGGGCGTCGAGGTCCAGGCCGGTCCGGACCCCGGACTCCTCGAGCATGTAGACCAGCTCCTCCGTCGCGATGTTGCCGCTGGCGCCCGGGGCGAACGGGCAGCCGCCCAGCCCGCCGACCGAGGCGTCCAGCTGGGTGACCCCCGCCTGCACCGCGGCGAGCGCGTTGGCCTGGCCGGTACCCCGGGTGTCGTGGAAGTGCACGCCCACGGCGATGCCCGGGCAGGCCCGCCGGACGGCGTCGACGAGCGTGACGACGCGCAGGGGCGTCGTCGTCCCGATGGTGTCGCCGAGGCAGAGCTGGTCGGCGCCGGCGGTGACGGCGGCGCGGGCCACGTCGACCGTTCGGGTCACCGGCGTGCGGCCGTCGAACGGGCAGTCCCAGGCGGTCGCGATGATCACCTCGAGCGAGCCGCCGGCGCCGTGGGCGAGGCCGGCGATCTCGCCGACCGCGGCCAGCGCCTCGGCCGTGCTCCGCCCGGCGTTTGCCCGGCTGTGCCCGTCGGTGGCGGAGACGACGTACTCCAGCTCGGCGACGCCGGCGTCCACCGCGCGGACGGCGCCCCGCGGGTTCGCGACCAGGGCCGACCAGTGCACCTCCGGCCACCTGCTGAGCTCGGCGGCCACCTGGTCCGCGTCGGCGAGCGCGGGCACCGCCTTCGGCGACACGAACGACGTCGCCTCGATCCGGCGGACGCCGGTGGCCACGAGCGCCTCCAGCATCTCCAGCTTCGCCTCGAGGGGCACGGGGGCCTCCAGCTGGAGCCCGTCGCGCATGCCCACCTCGCGGACGTCGACGGAGGCGGGCAGCACCAGGTCGAACTCGGACATCAGGGTCTCCTCGGCGCGGGCAGCGGGTACGTCTGCATCCTGCCCCCACCGCCCGGCGTTCCCTCGATCAGGCGTTCCGGGATCGCCGCGGCCGGTCCGGGGAGCAGATCGTCAGGCCCGTCCCGCAAGATGAGTGCAGCACGGGAGGTGTGGAGTGATCGAGGTGGCCGGCTCGCTGCCCCCGGCGGATCGGCGGAGCGCCTTCGCCAATGCGCCGATGGGGATCGCGTTGACGACCCCTGACGGTTTCCTGGTGGACGTCAACCCTGCCCTGGCGGAGATGGTGGGCCACACCGCGGAGGAGCTGCACGGCCGCTCGGTGATCGATCTGGTGCACCCCGACGCGGCCGCCGCCGCCCAGGAGGCGCACGCCACCCTGACCGCCCGGCCCGACCGGCCGATGCGGCACGAGACCCGCCTGAGCCGGCCGGACGGGTCCGACGTGCCGGTGCAGATCACCGCCTCGTGGGTGGCCGAGACCGACGGCCAGGCCGCGCACCTGGTCCTCATCATCGAGGACATCACCGAGCGCAAGGCGCTCGAGGCGCAGCTGGTGCACCGCTCGCTGCACGACCCGCTCACCGGGCTGCCCAACCGGCTGCTGTTCCACGACCGGCTGCGGCACGCCCTCGACCGCGGGCACCGGGAGAACACGCCCACCTGCGTGCTGATCATCGACCTGGACGGGTTCAAGGCGATCAACGACGAGCTGGGCCACCCGATGGGTGACCAGGTGCTCGTGACCTTCGCCGAGCGGCTGGGCTCGGTGTTGCGGGCCAGCGACACCGCCGCCCGGCTGGGTGGCGACGAGTTCAGCATCGTGTGCGAGAACACCGAGCGGACGGACGCCGAGGCGCTGGCCGACCGGCTGCGCACGACGGTCACCGAGCCGCTGGATCTCCAGGGCGCCCGGGTGCCCGTGGGCATCAGCATCGGCATCGGCACGGCCCTCGGCGGCGAGGAGCCCGAGCACGTGTACGAGCGGGTCGTGCGCGCGGCCGACGACGACATGTACGCCGACAAGGCGCGTCGCCGGTCGGCCCGTCGCTGATCCCGCCCACGCCGACCGATCACCTGCCTCACTAGCTTGTGCAGCTGAGTAGTCAGTCGTACTGTCTAGCCCGTGACGGAAGACCGCTGGCCCGGCGAGTGGATGCGGGGCGTCCTCTCGCTCTGCGTCCTGCGCGTGGTCGCCGACGGGCCGACGTACGGCTACGCCATCGCGGCGCGGCTGGCCGACGCGGGTCTCGGCTCGGTGAAGGGCGGCACGCTCTACCCGATCCTGACCCGCCTCGAGGCCGAGGGGCTGGTGTCCAGCTCCTGGGAGGCGGGCGACGGCGGCCCCGGGCGCAAGTTCTTCGCACTCACCGACGGCGGCGCGCAGTTCCTCCGCGAGCGGACCGAGCTCTGGCAGGTCTTCACCGAGCGGGCCGCCGGCCTCCTCTCGTCCCCCTCCGTCCCCGCCTGAGGAGCCCACCATGGGGAAGGTCCTGAACAGCACCGAGCAGGCCTGGCGCGACGACCTGCTGCTCCGGCTGCGGCTGCGCGACGTGCCGGGTGCCCGGATCGGGGAGGTCCTCGCCGAGGTGCAGAGCCACGTCGCCGAGACCGGGGAGCACCCTCGGGAGGCGTTCGGCAGCCCGAAGGAGTACGCCGACGAGGTGGCCGCCGCGCTCGGCATCGTCCCGACGAGCCCTTGGGCTCAGGTCCGGCGGAACTTCTCCTTGCGGGACGTGGTGCAGATGGTCGTCACGGGGGTGGCCGCCTTCGCCCTCTTCGACGGGCTGTGGTCGCTCGCCGAGGGCCGGACGTCGCTGTTCTCGCTGCCCGCCTGGGTGGTGTGCGTCGTCGGCGCGCTCGTGCTGGGCGGCTGCACCGCCAGGCTCGTCGTCGTCGCCCGGCACGAACCCGACGGCGATCCGGTGCGTGATCCCCGGACCGGCGCGGACATGGCGCCGTTCGGCCGGGGGCAGGTCGCACTCCTGGCGGCCGTGCCGATCCTGTTCCTCGCCATGGCGGTGGTCGGCGGGCTCCTCGCCCGCTGAGCCGGAGGTCCTACCCCTCGGCCCCCGCCCAGGCGGTCACCGGGCGGAGCCGGGCGAACACCGCGGTGACCACGGGCAGCACGCAGGCGAAGGCGACGAAGGCGGTGACGCCGAGCCGGCCGTCCTCGTCCAGGGCCACCCAGCCGGCGACGAGGGCAGCCACCAGGACGCCGACGGCGGCCAGCGCCGAGACGAAGAGCAGCCCGGCCGCCCGGCCCTGCAGCAGCCGGACGCCGCCGAGCACGAGGACGACCGCGCAGGGCAGGCCCAGGGTCAGCAGGGCCGTCGCCGGGTCGCGCTCCCCGTCGATCAGCATCACGAGCATGAGCAGGGAGCCCAGCGCGGTCAGGCTCCCGGTGACGATGCCGAGCACGCCGGCCGCGGTGACCACGCCCGGCCGGGCCTCGCCGGGGGACCGCCCCGCCCACCCCGGGGGTGCGTACGGGGGCTGCCCGTAGGGGGCGTAGCCGTAGGGCGGCTGCCCGTACGGGGGCTGCCCGTAGGGGGCGTAGCCGTAGGGCGGCTGCCCGTACGGGGGCTGCCCGTACGGGGGCTGGCCGTACCCGGCAGAGCCGTACGGGGGCTGGCCGTAGGACGCCTGCCCGTACGCGGGCTGGCCGTAGCCCCCCTGGCCGTACGGGGCCTGGCCGTACGGGGCCTCGCCGTACGGGGGCTGGCCCGGCTGCTGGGGGCCGGGCTGACCGCCGGGCGGGGGCGCCCAGTGCTGGGGGTCGCTCATGCCCGTCAGTCTGCCCGCCGCCACGGCCGGAACCGGCTCCGACGCGGATCGGCTCACCCGCGCGGGCGGTACCGGCCGCCCGGTGCGCCGGCTACCCGCCGAGCGCGGCGCTGACGACGGCGCGGGCCTCCTCCTGCACCTGCGCGAGGTGCTCGGGTCCGCGGAAGGACTCCGCGTAGATCTTGTAGACGTCCTCGGTGCCGGACGGGCGGGCGGCGAACCAGGCGTTCTCCGTCGTCACCTTGAGGCCGCCGATCGGGGCGTCGTTGCCCGGCGCCCGGGTGAGCTTGGCCGTGATCGGCTCGCCGGCCAGCTCGGTCGCCGAGACGGCCTCGGGGGAGAGCTTGCCGAGGGCCGCCTTCTCCTCACGGGAGGCCGGGGCGTCGATGCGGGCGTAGGCGGACTCGCCGAAGTGGTCGGTGAGCTGCCGGTGCAGCTTCGAGGGGGACCGGCCCGTCACGGCCTGGATCTCGGCGGCCAGCAGGGCCAGCAGGATGCCGTCCTTGTCCGTCGTCCAGACGCTGCCGTCCCGCCGCAGGAAGGAGGCGCCGGCGGACTCCTCGCCGCCGAAGCCCACCGAGCCGTCCAGCAGGCCCGGCACGAACCACTTGAAGCCGACGGGCACCTCGACCAGCGTCCGGCCGAGATCGGTGACGACCCGGTCGATGAGGGAGCTGGACACCAGCGTCTTGCCGACGGCGGCCTCCTTGGCCCATCCCGGACGGTGGCTGAGCAGGTAGGCGATCGCCACGGCGAGGAAGTGGTTGGGGTTCATCAGCCCGCCGTCGGGGGTCACGATGCCGTGCCGGTCGGCGTCGGCGTCGTTGCCGGTGGCGATCTGGAACTCGTCCCGGCGGGCGACCAGCGAGGCCATCGCCGACGGGGAGGAGCAGTCCATCCGGATCTTGCCGTCCCAGTCCAGCGTCATGAACCGCCAGGTGGGGTCGACCAGGGGGTTGACCACCGTGAGGTCGAGCCGGTGCCGCTCCGCGATGGCCGCCCAGTAGTCGACGCTGGCACCGCCGAGGGGATCGGCGCCGATCCGGACGCCGGCGTCGCGGATCGCGTCGAGGTCGACGACCGAGGGCAGGTCGTCGACGTAGGTGCCGAGGAAGTCGTAGGACTCCGCGGCGGAGCGGGCCTGGTCCAGCGGCACCCGGCGCACCCCGCTCAGCCCGGCGCGCAGCAGCTCGTTGGCCCGCCCGGCGATGACCGACGTGGCGTCGGTGTCGGCGGGACCGCCGCTGGGCGGGTTGTACTTGAACCCGCCGTCGCGCGGCGGGTTGTGCGACGGGGTGACGACGATGCCGTCGGCGAACCCCGAGGTGCGGCCGGCGTTGGCCCGCAGGATGGCGTGGCTGATCGCCGGGGTGGGGGTGTAGCGCTCACCGGCGTCGACCAGCACCGTCACGTCGTTGGCGGCCAGCACCTCGAGCGCCGTCGCCCAGGCCGGCTCGGACAGCGCATGGGTGTCCCGGCCCAGGAAGAGCGGCCCGTCGTAGCCCTGCTCCGCGCGGTACTCGCAGATCGCCTGGGTGGTCGCGAGGATGTGCGCCTCGTTGAAGGCGGCGTCCAGCGCCGACCCCCGGTGGCCGGAGGTGCCGAACGACACCTGCTGCGCCGGTTCGGCCGGGTCGGGCTCCACCGTGTAGTAGGCGCTGACCAGCGAGGCGACGTCGATCAGGTCGGCGGGCTGGGCGGGCTGTCCGGCACGGGCGTCGCTCATGCCGTTGATCTTGGCGTCCCGACGGCGTCCGCGCGAGATCTGACCGATCAGGCCAGTGCCCGCCCGACCGCGACGGCCCGGGTGTCGGGCGCCGCGACACGGACGGCGTCGGCCTCCTGGTCGTCCAGCACGGTCTGGGAGCGGCGCTCGGCCTCGACCCGGGCGGCGTAGCCGGCCACCTCCCCGGTGATCCGCTCCTCGTCCCAGCCCAGGACGCCGGCGACCGCGCGCGCGACCGGCTCGGCGGAGAGCACCCCCCGGTGCGCGGTCTCGATGGAGATGCGGGTGCGGCGGGCCAGCAGGTCGTCGAGGTGCTGGGCACCCTCGTGCGCGGCGCCGTAGACGAGCTCGACCATCAGGTACTCCTCGGCGCCCGGCACCGGCTCGAGCAGCGCCCGGTCGTCGGCGGCCAGCGCCAGGACCTCGGGGGTGAGCGACCCGAAGCGGTCGAGCAGGTGCTGCGCGCGGAACCGGGGGATGCCCCAGCGCTCGGCCAGGGCGTCGAGCTGGTTGACCATGGCGTGGTAGCCCTCGGCGCCGACCAGCGGCACGTTCTCGGTGACGCTCGGCGGCACCCGTCGGGTGACGTCCTCGGCCACCGCGTCGACGGCGTCGGCCGCCATCGGGCGGTAGGTCGTGTACTTGCCGCCGGCGACGGCGATCACCCCGGGCATCGGCCGGGCCACGGCGTGCTCGCGGGAGAGCTGGCTGGTCAGCTCCGACTCCCCGGCCAGCAGCGGGCGCAGCCCGGCGTAGACGCCGGTGATGTCATCGTGGGTCAGCGGCACCGCCAGCACCTCGTTGACGTGCTCGAGGATGTAGTCGATGTCGGCGCGGCTGGCCGCGGGGTGCGCCTTGTCCAGCGCCCAGTCGGTGTCCGTGGTGCCGACGATCCAGTGGCTGCCCCACGGGATGACGAAGAGCACCGACTTCTCGGTGCGCAGGATCAGCCCCGTCTCCCCGTTGATCCGGTCGCGGGGGACGACGATGTGCACACCCTTGCTGGCGCGGACGTGGAACCGGCCGCGGCCGCCGACGAGGGTCTGCAGGTCGTCGGTCCACACGCCGGTGGCGTTGACGACGACCTCGCTGCGCACGTCGACCTCGGCGCCGGTCTCGACGTCCCGCACCCGGGCCCCGACCACCCGGCCGCCGGCGTGGGTGAACGAGACGACCTCGGCGGAGTTCAGCACCGTGGCGCCGTAGGCGGCTGCCGTGCGCGCGAGGGTGAGGGTGTGCCGGGCGTCGTCGGCCTGCGCGTCGAAGTAGCGGACGGCGCCCACGAGGGCGTCGGGCTTGAGCGCGGGGAACAGCTGCCGGGCGCCGGTGCGGGTCAGGTGCTTCTGCGCGGGCATCGGGTCGGCCAGCGCGCCGAAGCGGGCCAGCCCGTCGTAGAGGGCCAGGCCGGCGGTGACGTAGGGGCGCTCCCAGACCCGGTGGGTCAGCGGGTAGAGGAAGGGCACCGGCTTGACCAGGTGCGGCGCCAGCCGGTTCACGCTGAGGTCGCGCTCGTGCAGCGCCTCCCGGACCAGGCCGAAGTCGAAGGACTCCAGGTACCGCAGGCCGCCGTGGAAGAGCTTCGACGAGCGCGAGGAGGTGCCGGAGGCGAAGTCCCGCGCCTCGACCATCGCCGTGCGCAGGCCCCGGGTGGCCGCGTCGAGCGCGACGCCGGCCCCGGTGACCCCGCCACCCACGACGAGGACCTCGAACTCCCCGTCGGCGAGCTCGGCCCAGGCACGGGCGCGCTGCTCGGGGCCGAGCGGCGGTACTGCGGTCATCGGTGCTCCTCGGGAGATGGATCGTGCCGGTCCACGCTAGGTCCGGCGACACACGGGGTCGACGTGCGGCGTTCGACGATGCCGAACGGGGTCAGCGGTCGGCGGCGTCCTCACCGGCCCAGTCGAGGGACCGGCTCACCGCCCGGCGCCAGCCCGCGCGGGCCCGCTCCCGCGTGGCGGCGTCCCACTCCGGGCGCCAGGTGCGGTGGCCCTCGGCCAGCGCGCGCACGGCGTCGGTGTCGGGCCACAGCCCCACCGCGAGCCCCGCGGCGTACGCCGCGCCCAGCGCCGTCGTCTCCGCGACGGCCGGGCGCTGCACCGGGACGCCGAGGACGTCGGCCTGGATCTGCATGCACAGCGCGTTGGCGGTCACGCCGCCGTCGACCCGCAGCACCTCCAGCCGCACCCCGGAGTCGGCCTCCATGGCCGCCGCCACGTCGGCGGACTGGTGGCAGATGGAGTCCAGGGTCGCCCGGGCGAGGTGCTCCCGGCCGTGGAAGTGCGCGAGGCCGACGATCGTGCCGCGGGCGTCGGGCCGCCAGTAGGGGGCGAACAGCCCGGAGAAGGCCGGGACGAAGTAGGCGCCGGCGCTGTCCTCCACGGCCGCCGCCAGCTCCTCGATCTGCGCCGCCTCGTCGATCAGCCGCATCCGGTCCCGCAGCCACTGCACGGCCGACCCGGTCACCGCGATCGAGCCCTCGAGCGCGTAGACCGGGTCCTCCCCGGCGAACCGGTAGCAGACCGTGGTCAGCAGGCCGGCCTCGCTGCGGACGGCCTCCTTCCCGGTGTTGAGCAGCAGGAAGTTGCCGGTGCCGTAGGTGTTCTTGGCCTCGCCGGGGGCGAAGCAGGTCTGGCCGACCATGGCCGCCTGCTGGTCGCCGAGGACGGCGGTGACCGGGACGCCGGCCAGCTCGGGGACCGTGCGCACCGTCCCGTGGCCGGCCGGGTCGGTGGAGTCGACGATGCGGGGGAGCAGCTCGCGGTCGATGCCGAAGACGTCGAGCAGCTCGGCGTCCCACTCCAGGGTGTCGATGTCCATGAGCATCGTCCGGCTGGCGTTGGTGACGTCGGTGACGTGCACCCCGCCGTCCGGGCCGCCGGTGAGCTGCCACAGCAGCCAGCTGTCGACGGTGCCGGCGACGACGTGCCCGCCGGCCGCGGCCACCGCGTCGGCGTGCGCGTCGAGCAGCCAGCGCAGCTTGCCGGCGGAGAAGTAGGTGGCCGGGGGCAGGCCGGAGCGGCGGCGCACCAGGTCGGCGAGGCCGCGCCGGACCAGGTCGTCGATCAGCGGCTGGGTGCGGGTGTCCTGCCAGACCAGGGCGTTGCCGAGCGGCCGGCCGGTGCGCCGGTCCCACAGCAGCGTGGTCTCGCGCTGGTTGGTCAGCCCGACCGCGACGAGGTCCTCGGCGGTGAGCCCGGCCGCCGCCATGGCCTGCGCGATGACCTCGCGGGTGCGGTCCCAGATCTCCTCCGGGCGGTGCTCGACCCAGCCGGGCCGGGGGAGCACCTGGGCGTGCTCGGCCTGCGCGCGGGCCACCTCGTGGCCGGCGGCGTCGAAGACCATGAACCGGGTGCTCGTCGTCCCCTGGTCGAGCGCCCCGACGTACCGGCCGGGACGGCCGCCCCCCGGGGAGGGGGCGGCCGCCGGGACTGCCCGGGTGCCCACGCTCAGCGCGCTGCCCGATCGCCGGCGAGCGCCGGCTCGCCTGCCCGGCCGGAGACGGCGGTGGCCCCGCCGCCTCCCGGGGTGCCGGTGTCCCGGCGCCGGGCCCGGAGCACCGCGGCGACGAGGAGACCCAGCGCCACGGCGATCGGCAGCCACACCCGGACCAGCTGCGTGCCACCGCCCCAGGCGCTCACCGCGACCTGGTTGGCGGTGCCGGCCACGTTGTTCCAGGTGATGAGGATGGCGGCGATGAAGGCGCCGGCGTAGACGGTGCCGGTCTTGTCCGCGAAGTACGTGGCCAGCAGGCCGATCACGAACAGCAGCGGCACGAACTGGTAGGCGACGATCGCCAGCAGCGGCTGGGTGTCCACCCACAGCGTGCCGCCCGCGATGAGCGGCGCGTAGTTGAGCACGATCAGCGCGAGGACACCGATCGCCAGCGCCACGCCGTTGGCCAGCATCCGCCGGCCGGTGCTCCAGCCCGACTCCGCCGAGCGCAGCTGGCCGTGCAGCACCGTGGCGATGACCAGCGTGAACACGGTGAACGGCAGCAGGTAGGTGAGGAACACCCGGAACCGGGCGGCGTCCATCAGGTGCAGCTGGAAGACGTAGAACCGGAAGTCGGTCTGGAACGCCCAGCCGGAGAAGGCCAGCAGCAGGTACAGCGCCCCGGTGACGACGGCGGCGAAGAGGGCGGACTTCCCGACCAGCCGCCAGGAGAACCCGCCGGGGCCGGCCAGCCCGTAGGTCCGCGCGTCACCGCCGGCCCTGCGCCCACCGGTGGCGTGCCAGATCAGGAAGAGCACCAGCGAGATGATCGCGTTGCCGAGCGCCCAGAACATCACGCCGGTGGTGATCTCCTGCGGGAACAGGCTGTTGGGGGCCAGCCACTCGCTGCCCCAGATCTGGAACGGGAAGTAGGTGACGGCGGAGATCACCGCGGTGAGCAGCGCCGCGCCCCACCAGGGCAGGCCGCGCACGCCGACGCCCGACGCCGGGGTGCCCGCGAGGCCCGCGAAGAAGCGGCTCCGCAGCAGCAGCGCGCCGAACGGGAACAGGAAGAGGATCCCGCCCAGGAAGGCGACGAGGGTGCCGGCCTCCTTCAGCCACCAGGTCTGCCCGGACACGGGCTGACCGCCCTCCAGGGTCTGGTCGAACCAGTCGATGGCGTGGTCGACGGCGACGGGGTCGAGGGTCAGACCGGGGTGCGTGGCGTCGGGCCGGTAGACCACGCGGGCGCTGCCGTCGTCGATCGAGCCGTACACCCGGCCGGTCTCCACCGGCTCGTCGGTGCCGAAGACCGACATCATCTTCTCGTTGGACTGCACGTCGTCCGCGTCGGCCTCGTTCCACATCAGCGTGGAGAACTCCTCGTGCTGGCCGTAGACCAGCGCGAGGTTGCGCGGGAACTCCGTGTCGCCCTCGGGCGCGACGCCGGAGCCGGTCGAGGAGCCGACCAGCACGACGGAGCGGTAGGCGTCGGGCATCGTCGCGGCGGCGGTGAGGACGGTCCAGCCGCCCATCGAGTGGCCCTCGAGCCCGATGTTGTCGGGGTCGACGATGTCCAGCGAGCTGAGGTAGGCCAGTGCGGCGGGGCCGCCGTAGCCGTTCTCGAACGCGGCGCCGCCGGAGAAGCCGTGCCCGGACTGGTCGAGGGCCAGCACCACGTACCCGCGGCGGGCGAACTCGATGGCGAACGCGTCCTGCGTCTCGCGGCTGTTGATGTAGCCGTGGACGGCGAGGATCGCCGGGGCCGGGTTCTCCGCGGTGACGCCGTCGGGCACGTAGAGCAGGCCGGAGAGGGTCTGGCCGCCGTTCCCGGTGAACCGGACGTCGGTGAGCCCGACGTCGCCGTTGTCGGTCTGCACGGCGGCGGCGACGCCGCCTCCCAGCAGCACCAGCGCGAGGGACACCAGCAGGAGGCTCCAGAGCCTCGACGGCCGGGACCGGACAGGGGTGGTCATGGGAGGGGGCTCCTCATCGACGGTGACGGGGCGGCGTCGGGCCGGTGGATGCGGCACGACGGCTGGCGAAACGTAGGGTCCTTCCGTTGCGCCTCTCAACCACTGCCGTACGACGATGTCGTACACCACCCGTCCGGGTGAGCGTGGCCATGGCCTACCGTCACGCCATGCCGGGCACCGTGCAGTCGATCGAGCGGGCGGCCGCGATCCTGCAGGTGATCGCGGGCGCCGGCGGCCGGCTGGGGCTGGGCGAGATCGCCGGGGCGGTGGGGCTGGCCAAGACGACGGCGCACGGCCTGCTCCGGACCCTGGTGACCGTGGGCTTCGTGGCGCAGGACCGGCACACCGGCCGCTACGAGCTCGGCGCCGGGCTGCTCCGCCTGGGCACCAGCTACCTGGACGTCAACGAGCTGCGCGCCCGCGCCTCGAACTGGGCCGATGCACTGGCCTCCCGCAGCGGCAGCGCCGTCCGGCTGGGCACGCTGGCGGGCACGCAGGTCGTCGTCGTGCACCACGTCTTCCGTCCGGACGACTCCGCCCAGGAGCTCGAGGTCGGCACCGCGCTGCCCGCGCACGCCACCGCCCTCGGCAAGGTGCTCCTCGCCTTCCAGGTACCTCCACCGCCGGTGCCCGCGGAGCTCGAGCGGTTCACCCACGCCACCGTTCCCACGGCGGGGGAGCTGGCGCCCGACCTCCAGGAGGTCCGCGCCCGGGGCTGGGCCCTGGAGCGCGAGGAGCACCAGCACGGCGTCGCGGGGGTGGCCGCGCCCGTCCGGGGCGCGGCCGGGCTGGTCGTGGGGGCGCTGGGCGTCACCGCGCCCGTGTCCTCGGTCGTCGACGCCCGCGACGTCGTCCGCCCAGGGCTCGTCGCCATGGTCACCGACGCCGCGGCCGCCGTCTCGCGCGAGCTGGTGGACCGGTGACCGGGGGACCGGGGCGCCGCCGTGGCTGACCGGTACGTGCTCGCCATCGACCAGGGCACCACCTCGACCCGGGCGATCGTCTTCGACCGCGCCGGGCGGCTGGTGGCGGTCCGCCAGCGCGAACACCAGCAGCACTTCCCGCGCCCCGGGTGGGTCGAGCACGACCCGGAGGAGATCTGGGCCAACACCCAGCGGACCGCGGCGCAGGTCATCGCGGACCTGGGGGCGCGACCCGGCGAGCTGGTCGCGGTCGGCATCGCCAACCAGCGGGAGACGACGGTGCTGTGGGACCGCCGCACCGGCCGGCCGGTGGCCCGCGCGCTGGTCTGGCAGGACACCCGGACGGCGGACCTGGTGGCGCAGCTCGCCGCCCGCCCCGACGCGGGCGTCGTCGCCGAGCGCAGCGGGCTGGAGATCGCCGGCTACTTCGCCGGGCCGCGGCTGCGCTGGCTGCTCGACTCGGTCCCGGGTGCCCGGGAGCGGGCCGAGCGCGGCGAGCTGCTGTTCGGCACGATGGAGAGCTGGCTGATCTGGAACCTGACCGGCGGCCCCGACGGCGGGGTGCACGTCACCGACGTCACCAACGCCAGCCGGACGCTGCTGATGGACGTGCACACCTGCCGCTGGGACCCGGACCTGCTGGCCTTCTTCGACGTGCCGGCCGCTGTGCTGCCGGAGATCCGCCCGTCGGTCGGCGTCATCGGCTCGACCACCGCGCTGCCCACCGTCGTGCCCATCGCCGGTGCCCTCGGCGACCAGCAGGCGGCGCTGTTCGGCCAGGCCTGCTTCCGCGCCGGCGAGGCCAAGTGCACGTACGGCACCGGCAGCTTCCTGCTCCAGAACACCGGCACCGACCTGGTCCGCTCCACCAACGGGCTGATCAGCACGGTCGCCTACCAGCTGGCCGGCGAGCCGGTGCACTACGCGCTGGAGGGCTCGGTGGCGGTGGCCGGGTCGCTGGTCCAGTGGCTCCGCGACGGACTGGGGCTGATCGGCTCGGCGGCGGAGGTCGAGACGCTGGCCCGCACGGTCGAGGACAACGGCGGCTGCTACGTGGTGCCCGCGTTCTCCGGCCTGCTGGCCCCGCACTGGGAGGGGGAGGCCCGCGGCGTGGTGGCCGGCCTGACCTCCTACGTCACCAAGGGACACCTGGCCCGGGCCGTGCTCGAGGCCACCGGGTGGCAGACCCGCGACGTGGTCCAGGCGATGGACGCCGATTCCGGGCTCCCCCTGCCGGCGCTGCGGGTGGACGGAGGGATGACCACCAACAACCTGCTCATGCAGTTCCTCGCCGACGTCCTGGACACCCCGGTGGTGCGGCCGATGGTGGGGGAGACGGTCTCCCTCGGGGCCGCGTACGCCGCCGGCCTCGCCGTCGGCGTGTGGTCCGACGTCGCGGCGCTGCGCCGCAACTGGCACCGGTCGGCCCAGTGGTCACCCCGGCCCGACCGCGCCGCCGCGCTGACCGCGGAGTACCCGCGCTGGCAGCGGGCCGTCGAGCTCAGCATCGCCTGGGGCCGCTAGCTCAACCCGCCCGGCGCGGCTCCCCGCGGTACGTGCCGAACTGCCAGAGGTTGCCCTCGGGATCGCGGATGGTGACGTCGCGGGAGCCGTAGTCGGTGGTGTACGGGGCCCGCACGACCTCCGCACCCGCGGCGACGGCCCGGGCGTGCACGGCATCCGGGTCATCGGTGACCACGTAGCAGCCGGCCGACTCCACCGGCCACTGGCCACCGTCGTCCCGGACGGAGCCGAGCATGACCCCGCCGCCCTCCGGCCAGGACAGCTGGGCGTGGTCCACCCGGTCGCCCTCGCCGTGCACCACCGTCTCCTCGAACCCCAGGACGTCCACGAGGAAGCGGATCAGCCCCCGGGCGTCGCGGGCCCGGAAGGCCGGCCAGACCGTGGGGGCCGGCGTCGTCCGCTGCTGGTCGCTCTGCTGCGCTGTCGTCGTCATGGCGTCGACAGTGCCGTGCTCACGGCACGGGCGTCTTGCACGAATCCGAACTCCGCCGCCAGCCAGCGGGTGGGCGGCAGGCCGGAGAAGGACCGCCACTCCCGGGTGAGGTGCGCCTGGTCGGAGAACCCGCCGGCCACCGCCAGCGCCGCGAGATCCGGCGCCCGGCCGGCCGCGACCCGGGAGGCCAGGGCCCGGCGGGCCCGGTCGAAGCGGGCCACCCGCGCCGCCTCCTTGGGGCCCAGACCGGTCTCGGCGCGGAACCGCTGCTCCAGGTGCCGGGGCGACCAGCCGACCTGCCGGGCCACCTCGGCCACCCGCAGCCGGCCGCCGGTCGCCGTGGTCAGCCGCCACGCCTCGGCGACCTCCGCCGGCGGGCCGGGATCCCGGCGCAGGTGCCGCAGCAGGACCTCCTCCACCGCCGTGAACCGCCCGGCCCAGCCGTCGGCGGCCCGGACGCGCTCGGCCAGTTCGCGCCCCGCCGGGCCGAGGACGGCGTCCAGCGGCACGTCGAGCGAGGCCAGGGCGCCCGCCGGGCAGCCGAGCAGGGCCCGGGCCCCGACCGGCGTGAGGGACAGCTGGAGCCCGACCAGCCGGCCGGGGTGGACGATCCGGGCCGGCCGGGTGTGCAGCCCGCCGACGACGGTGTCGTACCGGCCGGGCGCCTGTGCCGGATCGGGGTGGGCGGCCATGCCCAACGGCTCGTCCAGCGCGAGGATGACGGTCAGCCAGGGGGACGGCAGGCCCAGGTGCTCCCCGGGCGGCAGGCCCTCGTGCCGGTACCCGACGGCCGCGGCGACGTACGGGCGCAGCGCGGGGTGCGGGCGGTGCACCACCGACTCCTGCCGCACCCGGCCAGGATGGCAGCGGAGAGGGCCGGGTTCCAGGGGTCGCGAGCGCCGGCAGACCTCGACCCGAGAACCCGGTGCACCGTCCTCATCTGCGGCACGGCGACCTCGCGGTCGAACACGTGGCTCGCGTGCCGCAGGTGAGGGTGGGAGGCGAGTGCCGCATCAGGCGCCGCGCGGGGCGTACATGATCACCGCGACGCCGACCAGGCAGACCAGCGCGCCCACGACGTCGTACCGGTCGGGACGGAAGCCGTCGACGACCATGCCCCAGGCCAGGGAGCCCGCGACGAAGACGCCGCCGTAGGCGGCGAGGATGCGGCCGAAGTTCGCGTCGGGCTGGAGGGTCGCGACGAAGCCGTACAGGCCCAGCGCCACCACCCCGGCACCGATCCAGGCCCAGCCGCGGTGCTCGCGGACGCCCTGCCACACCAGCCAGGCACCGCCGATCTCGGCGAGCGCGGCGAGGGCGAACAGCAGCAGCGAGCGGGTGACGGTCACTCCTCGACCGCCGCCAGGAAGCGCTGCAGCGTCGCCAGGAAGACCTCGGGCTGCTCGGAGTGCACCCAGTGCCCGGCGTTCTTGACCTTCACCAGCCGGGTGGCGGGGAAGAGCGCGTCCATGTGCGGCCGGTCCTCGGGGAGCACGTAGTGCGAGTTCGCCCCGGCGAGCCAGAGCACCGGCCCGTCGAACGTCGCGCCGTCCGGTGGGTCGGGGAAGCCCCGGAGCTCGCCGAGGTCGCGCTCCAGCAGCTCCAGGTTCAGCCGCCAGCGCCAGCCGCCGTCGTCCCCGGTCCCCTCCCGGACCAGGCTCTGCAGCAGGAAGCTGCGGACCATCCGGCTGGGGACGGCGGTGCGCAGCGCGGCGTCGGCGTCGGTCCGGGAGTCCAGCGACTCCAGGTCCACCTCGCGCATGGCGGCGATGAAGGCGGCGAACGGCGACGCCTCCTCGTCGGGGTCCTCGGTGCGGCCGCCCTGCAGCGGGTACTCGACCGGGGCGATGTCCACGACGACCAGGGCCCGCAGCAGCTCCGGCCGGCGCAGCGCCAGCTGCATCGCCACCTTGCCGCCCATCGAGTGCCCGACCAGCGTGACCGGTTCGCCGAAGGACGCCAGCTCCGCGGCGACCATCTCGGCCATGTCCACGTAGTCGATCCGGTCGGTCCACGGGGAGTGGCCGTGGTTGGGCAGGTCGAGCAGGGTCACCCGGTGGTCCTCGGCCAGCCCCTTGGCGATGGTCGTCCAGTTCTTGCCCTGGCCGAACAGGCCGTGCACGAAGACGACGCGCGGGCCGGCCTCGCCCAGCGTCCGGGCGGCCAGGGCTTCGTCGGGGTTCTCCGTCACCGGGCGATTCCACCAGAGCGCGAGGCGCCGTGGGTCTCCCGGCCGCGATCAGTCCAGCACGACCTCGGTCTCGCCGGTCGCGGCGTCGAGCGTGATGTACCCGCCCTCGAAGTCTGTCCGGCTGCCGCCCTCGACGTCGTACACCCCGCTCACCGGGTAGCCGAGCTGCCCCAGCTCCCAGCCGGTCTCCCCCCAGCGGGACCAGATCGGCCCGTACACCTCGTGCGCCCCGGTGGCCGGCGTGAAGTAGATCGAGGCGCCGTCGGGCCGGGAGAAGTTCTGGTAGCGCCCGACGCCGTCCGGAGAGCCGCGCTCACCGGTGATCGGGTAGCCCAGCGGACCCAGCTCGTAGGCAAGCGACCCGTAGTGCCCGCGGATGGCCCCGTAGATCTCGTGCGCCCCGGTGGCCGGCGTGAAGTAGATGGTCCCCGGGCGGGAGAAGTTCTGGTAGACGCCGACCCCGTCCGGCGAACCCCGCTCCCCGGTCGTCGGGTAGCCCAGCAGGCCGAGCTCGTAGCCCAGCGACCCGTAGTGCCCGCGGATGGCCCCGTAGATCTCGTGCGCCCCGGTGGACGGGCTCCAGTAGATGGTCCCCGGCCGGGCGAAGTTCTGGTAGACGCCGACCCCGTCCGGGGAGGACTGCTCCCAGTCCACCGGCACCCCGAGCAGCCCGCCCTCCTGGCCCAGCGCCCGGTAGTGCGCCTCGATCCCCGACCAGCTCACCGAGACGCCCATCCGCTCCCCGGCCTGCTCCCGCTCGGCGATGACCGGCCACACGTTGGCCCGGCAGCCCTGCAGCGAGATCGACTGCTGCTGCATCACCCATGCCGTCCGCCCCGGGGTGGGGCAGTCGGTGTGCGGGATGCCGATCCAGTGCCCGACCTCGTGCAGGATCACGTACCGCTGGTAGAGCGCGAGGCTGTGCGGCCACGCCTCCGTCCCGAACCGCCAGCGCTCGTCGTTGATGTACACCGAGCGCCCCACCCGGCAGCTCCACTGGGCGCTGCAGCCGGGCGCCGCGGCGTCGATCACGGACGGCGAAGCCAGGATCAGGTCGAAGTCGCTGCCCGCGTCGACCTGCTCGAACGCCAGGGTGCCTCCGAGGCTCCAGCCCCGGTAGTCGGTGAGCGCCTCGCGGGCGACCGCCGCGAAAGTGCCGAGATCACCGGCGACGGCGCCGCGCGTGGACACGGTGTAGGTCACCGTCCGTTCCGCGGCCGAGGCGCCGGAGGGGATCAGCACCACCCCCGCCAGCGCGACGAGGACGGCGATGAGGAGACGGGCAGCTCGGGTCATGGAGTCCTCCGGCGCGGACGATCGCCCACGCGTCCGGTCGACGTCGGGGCCGGCGCGCGGCGGACGCTCCCGCTCGGAGCCGGCTTCTGACGGGAACCGGTCTACCGCATCCGGGCCGGCCGGTGAAGGTGGCTCCGCATGACGATCCGGCGACGCCGCGCTCGACCGCTTGCGCGCCCCCGTCGGTCCCCGCCTCTACCGTGCCGGGGGATCCACGAGGGGGACGCAGATGCCAGGACGACGCCGGAGCGCGAGCAGCGGCCGCACGAGCAGCACCACCCGCACCCGCCGGACGACGGCGAAGGCGGCGCCGCGGAAGGCAGCCCCGCGGAAGGCGGCGCCGAAGCAGGCCGCGCCCGAGCTGCCGACCGCCGCGCCGGGGGAGCGGGTGTGGGTGCTGGCCGTGCCGTTCCGCGCGCCGGCACCGGGCGCCGTCTGGCACCCGGGGCTGCAGGCGCACGTGTGGGTCGGCCGGGCGCTACCGCCCGAGCTGGCGCCGTACGACCCGCCCGCCTACAGCCTGGAGCGGTTCCTCGAGGACGAGCTGAACACCGCGCCCCGCCCGCTCCCCGAAGCCCGGCCGCTGACGCCACGCGACCAGCAGTGCGACGGCGCCGACGTGGTGGCGGCGCACGCCGCGGCGGGGGGCCGGGTCTTCCTGCTCGGCGACGACCCGGGCGTGGGGAAGACCGGGACGGCGATCCTCGCGGTCAAGGCGATCGCCGAGCAACGCGACGTCCGCACCGTGCTGGTCATCGCCGACCGGCCGGCCGCCATCACCATCCCGCACTGGGCCCGCTCGATCGCCGGGTTCGGTGACGGCGGGCTGCGCTGGTGCGTCACGACCTGGGACCGGCTGGGCAAGGTGGCGAAGCTCCGGTTCGACGTCGTCGTCGCCGACGAGGCGCACATGGTGCGGCACACGACGACGCAGCGGTGGAAGCACTGGAAAGCCGTCTCCGGCGCCGCGCGGGTCAAGGACACCCCGTACGTGCTGGCCGCGACCGCGACGCCGGCGCACACGCCGCTCGAGCTGCCGTACCTGGCGCCGGAGTTCGCCGCCCGGCACGGGGAGTCGATCAAGGAGTGGGCCGACCTGCCCAAGGCGCTGGAGCGGCACACGTTCCACGTGGAACGTGGTCGCTACGGCTGGCAGTGGACCGAGGACGCCGACGAGCGCCGGGCCGACCTCGCCCGGCTGCAGTCCTGGCTGGCCCGGGCCGACCCGCCGGCCACCCTGCACCGCCCGGCGCCGTGGGGGCCGGTCTCGGTCACCGGCACGCCGGTGCTGCTGACACCGGCCGAGCGGGCGTCCTACGAGGCGGAGTGGTCGGAGTTCCGGGCGGAGATGCAGCTCGCCCGCCGCGGGCGGCAGACCGCGCGCGGCCGGGCGGCCCTGCTGCGCTTCCGGCAGAAGGCCGGGCTGATCCGCGTGCAGGCCACCGTCGACTGGATCAGGGCGCAGGTCGAGGCCGAGCGGCAGGTGGCGGTGTCGGTCGAGTTCGTCGAGACCGCGGCCGACCCGATCCGAGAGGCGCTGCTGGACGCGGGCATCCCGGTCGCCGGCATCTACGGCAGTGCTGGATCCGGGAGGGACCGCTTCGACGTCGAGGCCGAGCGGCTGCGGTTCCAGCGGGGCGAGGCCGCCGTCTGCGTCTTCACCGTGACCGCGTCGATCAGCCTGCACGCCGGTGAGCTGCTGCCCGACGGGTCGACGGCGTCGGAGGCGCCCCGCGTGGGGCTGTTCCACCAGCCGCGGTTCTCCGGCATCCAGGCCCGGCAGGTGACCGGCCGGACGCACCGGGACGGGAAGACCTCGCCGTGGCGGGTGGCGTTCGCCGCCGACACGGTGGAGGAGCAGGTGGCCCGGGTGATGGTGGAGCGGCTGGCGGTCAGCGGCTCCACCGCCGGGGCGGACACCGCGGCGCTGCGGGAGATCGCCGAGCTGCTGGACGCCGACTGGCTCCCCGCTACCGCCCTCTCGGAGGGCTGACCAGGGTCACCCCGGGAGGTGCATCACGTGCCGCCCGGCGCCCACGACGGTGGCGCGCCCGTCCGCGACGGCCACCGCAGTGCCGTCGGCGAGCCCGTACAGGGTGTGCGTCAGGTCGCGCGCTGCCTCCCGCAGCGCCTCCTCGGACGCGTTCGAGAAGTAGGGCGATCCCAGGTGCGGCATCACCAGGAAGTCCACCAGCCCCAGCCCCACCCGGTCCTCCGGGCGCGGCCGGGCCGACAGGCTGAGGTCCAGGTGCGGGCCGAGCACCATGCTGCCGGCGCTGATCCCGACGAGGACCCGCTCGACCAGCAGCGTTGGGAGCAGCCGGTCCAGGCCGGACCGCCGCAGCCAGTGCAGCAGGTGGGTGGTGTCGCCACCGGTGAGCACGAGGACGTCGGCGGCGGCCAGTCGCGGCTCCCAGACGTCGGTCCCCACGGCGGAGACGTCGACGATGTCCACCTCCGCGAAGCCGGCCTGCTGCAGCAGGACGTAGTCGTTGATGAGCCAGCCCTTGTCACCGGGGACGACGTTCGCGGCGGTGGGGACGACGGCCGCGCGCAGCCCCGCGGCCGTGCGGCCCGCCAGCTCTTCCACCGCGCGGACCAGCGAGGGGTCGCACAGTCCGCCGGAGGTCAGCAGCAGCCGCATCGACCCGTCGGCCGGGGCTGCGCTCACGCGGGGCAGAGCCAGTCGTCCGCGGCGGGCGCCGGCACCTCGTCGAGCGGTGGGAAGTGGGTGCGGAAGGTGAACGCCTCCGGCGTGGGCCCGTGGGCGCGCAGGTGGCGGACCCGCGCCTCGGCGTCGTCGGTGGTGGGCAGCGTGCCGGCCGGGACCCACCACAGGGCGGTCGTCGCCTCCGCCGCGCGGGCGAACCACTCGCGGCGCCGCCGCATGATCTGCACGTGCCGCCCGGCGAACACGTAGCCGGCCAGCGACTCGACGTCCCGCCAGACGGTGAGGTTCACGACCACGCCGTGGCTGCCCGCGGCGTCCCAGCCGAAGGCCTGCACCGACGTGGCGTTGCCGTCCTCGGTCTGCAGCCGCCAGATGAACCCGGGAGCCCGGTCGGCCTCGGCGTTCACCTCGTCCAGGGCGGCCATGAAGTCGGCGAGCACCGGGCTGTCCAGCGGCGCGAGCAGCCGGGAGACGTTCACCTGCGCGAGATGGTGATCCACGCGCCGGAACCTAGGGCACCGGGGCCGCGGCAGGCCAGCGCCCACCTCCCCCGTGACGCCGGGCGCGGGCTGGGTTAGGTTCGGGGCGTACGTGGCACGGGGTGTCCCGCCCGGGACTGAGATCACACCCGTCGAACCTGCTCCAGTTCGCACTGGCGAAGGGATGTCACCGGCGTGGAAGCCATCGACCTGCGCGCTGCCCGGACGGCGCTGACCGAGCACGCACCTCTGGTGCACTGCCTGACCAACACGGTCGTGCAGACGTTCACCGCCAACACCCTGCTCGCGGTGGGCGCCGCCCCGGCGATGGTGGACGCGCCGGAGGAGGCCGGCGACTTCGCCGCCGTCGCCTCCGCCGTCCTGATCAACGTCGGGACGGTGCACGAGCGCACCGCCGGGGCCATGCGGCTGGCCGCCGCCTCGGCCCGCGCGGCGGGCACGCCGTGGGTGCTCGACCCGGTGGCCGTCGGTGGCCTGGCGTACCGCACCCGGCTGGCCGCCGAGCTGGTCGAGCTGTCGCCCGCCGTCGTCCGGGGCAACGCCTCGGAGGTCATGGCCCTGGCCGGCGCCGGTGCCGGTGGGCGCGGGGTGGACAGCACCGCCGAGGCCGACGACGCGGCGACCGCGGCCGGCGAGCTGGCGGCGCGCACCGGCGGCGTCGTGGCGGTGAGCGGCGAGGTCGACCTGCTCACCGACGGCGCCCGGACCGTGCGGGTCGGCGGTGGCTCCCCCCTGCTGACCCGCACCACCGGTGCCGGGTGCGCACTGGGCGCCCTGGTCGCCGCCTACGTCGCCGCGACCCGCGACGCGCTGACCGGTGCCGTGGCGGCCCACGCCCACGTCGCCCTCGCCGCCGAGCAGGCCGCCCGCACCGCCGCCGGACCGGGCACCTTCGCCGCCGCCTGGCTCGACGCGCTGGACTCGGTGGCCCCGGAGGACCTCGCCCGCGCCGACGTCCGGGCCGCCTGATGGGGCGCCCGTTCGATCCCACGCTCTACCTGGTCACCGACACCCGGCTGTGCCTGCCACGACCGGTGGCCGACGTGGTGCGTGCGGCCGTCGCCGGCGGGGTCACCGCCGTCCAGGTGCGCGACAAGCACGCCGCGCGCCGGGAGCTGCTGGCGCTGACCCGTGCGGTGCGCGACACCCTGGCCGACCGGCCGGACGTGCCGGTGATCGTCAACGACGCCGTGGACGTCGCGCTGCTCGCCGGCGCCGACGGCGTGCACGTGGGCCAGGATGACCTGCCGGCGGCCGAGGTGCGGCTGCTCATCGGGCGGGACCGGCTGCTCGGCCTGTCCGTCGAGAGCGCCGCGGACCTGACCGCGGCCCTGCGCCTGCCACCGGGCACCGTGGACCTGGTCGGGCTCAGCCCCGTGTGGGCGACGCCCACCAAGCCCGAGGCGGGGCCCGGGCTGGGGCTGGACTCCGTCCGGGAGCTGGCCACCAGGGCCCGCGCCGGCGGGCTGCGCACCGTGGCCATCGGCGGCATCGACGCCGGCCGGGCGGCCGCGGTGGTGGCCACCGGGGTGGACGGCATCTGCGTGGTGTCCGACATCTGCGCGGCAGCCGACCCGCAGGCGGCCGCCGCCCGGCTCCGGGCGGCACTGGCCCCGGCGCGTGCGTCGTGACCCCCACCGCCCTCACCGTGGCCGGGAGCGACCCCAGCGGGGGCGCAGGGATCCAGGCCGACCTGAAGACGTTCAGCGCCCTCGGCGCCTACGGCACCGCCGTCCTCACCGCGCTCACCGCGCAGAACACGCACGGGGTCACCGGCGTCCACCCGGTCCCGGCCGGGTTCGTGGGCGAGCAGCTGCGCACGCTCCTCGACGACGTCGAGGTGCACGCCACCAAGCTCGGCATGCTGGGCAGCGCCGCCGTGGTCCGCGAGGTGGCGGCGGTGCTGGCCGAACGCCGCCCGGGCCCGGTGATCTGCGACCCGGTGATGGTCGCGACGAGCGGCGACCGGCTGATCGACGACGACGCGGTCGCCGCCGTCCGGACGGACCTGCTGCCGGTGGCCGACCTGGTGACGCCCAACGTCCCCGAGGCGGCCGCGCTGCTGGGGACCGCACCGGCCGGCGACGTCGACGGGATGCGCACGCAGGCCCGGGCGCTGCTGGGGCTCGGCCCCGGCGCCGTGCTGCTCAAGGGCGGCCACCTCGGGGGCGAGGAGAGCGTGGACGTGCTCGCCACGGCCGCCGGGACGACCGTGACCCGCCGGCCCCGGGTGCGCACGGCGGCCACGCACGGCACCGGCTGCACCCTCTCCTCGGCGATCGCCGCGCTGGCCGCGCGGACCGGTGGTCCACCCGACTGGGCGCCGCTGGTCGAGGGAGCGCGCGACTACCTGCACCGGGCGCTCACCGAGGGCAGCGCGCTGAGCATCGGTTCCGGGAACGGTCCGGTGCACCACTTCGCCGGGATCTGGCCGGCGTGAGCGGGTTCAGCGACCGGGCCTGGGCGGCGACCGCGGAGGTCCGCCGCGCGATCGACGAGCTGCCCTTCCTGGCCGAGCTCGGCGCCGGAACGCTCGCTGCCGGGTCGTTCCGCCACTACCTGGAGCAGGACACCCTCTACCTCGGCGGCTACGCCCGTGCGCTCGCCCTGCTGGCCGCCCGCGCCCCCGACCCGGCCGCGGCCGCATTCTGGGCCGGCTCGGCGCAGAACTGCGCCGTCGTGGAGACCCAGCTGCACGCCGACCTGCTGGCCTCCGAGCTGCTCGGGCCGGCGCCCGCCCCGCCGACCCCGTCGCCCACCTGCCTGGGCTACACCTCCTACCTGGTGGCGACGGCGGCCACCGCTCCCTACGCCGTCGCCGCGGCCGCCGTGCTGCCCTGCTACTGGATCTACGCCGACGTCGGAGCGCGCCTGGCTCCGCAGGCACGGGCCGCGGCGGAGCACCCGTACCGCCGGTGGGTGGCCGCCTACGACGCCGAGCCGTTCCAGGTGGCGACGGCGCAGGCGCGCCGGCTGACCGACGCCGCGGCCCGGTCGTCGCCCGCCGACGAACCGGCGATGCTGACCGCGTTCGCCGTCGCGACGCGCTACGAGCTGGAGTTCTGGCGCTCCGCCCACGCCCGCGAGAGCTGGGCCGTCCTGATCTGACGCCGCTGCCCTCAGCCACCCGACCCGTTCCGCGCAGCGCCGTCGCCGTCGGCGGTGATCGGCACGCGGGTGACGGCGTCGGTCCCGCCCGCCCCGCTGAGCCGGCGCAGCAGCGCCGCCACGTCGATGCCGGTGAGGTCTCCGGACAGCTGCAGACCCTGCGCCACGTTGGCGGCGACCGACTTGCCCAGGGCGCCCGCGCCGTCGGCGGAGATGACCGTCATCTTGTCGACGGCCGACAGCGGTGCCGAGGCGGCGCCGACCACGTCCGGTAGCACCTTGACCAGCATCTCGAGGACCGCGGCCTCGCCGTACTTGGCGAAGGCGTCCGAGCGGGCGTCCAGCGCCTCGGCCTCGGCCTGCCCGCGGGCCAGGATGGCGGCGGCCTCCGCGGCGCCCTCCCGCTCGACGGCGTCGGCGATCGCCTGCCGCCGCTGCTTCTCCGCCTCGCCCCGCTTGGCGCCCTCGATCGCCTCGGCCTCGGCCAGGGCGGAGCGGCGGGCCCGCTCACCCTCACCGGAGAGCCGGGCCTGCTCGGCGGCGGCCTGGGCGGCGGCGATGGTCGCCTGCCGCTGCGCCTCGGCCGTGAGGATCGCGGAGTTCTTGCGGCCCTCGGCCTCCTGCTCCACCTTGTACCGCTCGGCGTCGGCGGGGCGGCGGACCTGGGTGTCCAGCTGCCGCTCGGTGAGCGCCGCCGTCCGCTCGGCCACCTTCTCCTGCTCCATGAGGATCGCCTGGTCCTGTGCGGCCTGGGCGAGCGGCCCGGACGCCGCGGCCCGCGCCCTCGCCGCGTCTGTCTCCGCGGTGATCTCGGCCTGCTTGAGCGCCAGCTGTCGTTGGGCGATGGCGATCGCCTCGTCGGCCAGCAGCTGCTCCTGCTGTGCGGCCTGCCGGGCGCGGGCCTCGGCGATGCTCGCCTCCTTGAGCACCCGGGCGGCCTCGGGTCGGCCCAGGTCGGCCAGGTACGAGCCCTCGGCCTGGATGTCCTGCAGCTGGAAGGTGTCCAGCACCAGGCCCTGCCCGGTGAGCGAGGACTCGGCCTCCTCGGCGACGGCGGAGGCGAACGCCGCACGGTCGCGGATGATCTCCTCGATCGTCAGCCGGCCGACGATCGAGCGCAGCGCTCCGGCGAGCACCTCCGAGGTAAAGGTGTCGATGCCCTGCTGCTGGTTGAGGAAGCGCTGCGCCGCGGCCCGGATCGAGCTCTCCGTGCCGCCCACCTTCACGATCGCGACGCCCTCCAGGTCGCACTTCACGCCCTGCTTGCTGACCGCGCCGCGGATGCCGACCGGGATGCGGCGGCTGGAGAGGTCCATCGTGTGCAGCTTCTGCACGACGGGGAGCACGAAGACGCTGGCGCCCATGACGACCTTCTGACCCGAGCTGTCCCGCGACACCACACCGGCGGAGTCGGTCACCTGCCGGCCCTGGCGGCCGGTGACGAGGAACGCCTGGTTGGGCCCCGCGACCTTGATCCGGGACAGCACCAGCAGGACCAGCAGGATGATCAGCGCGGCGATGCCGCCGATCGCGTAGAGCAGCGTCACGGGTGGTTGCCTCCGGGTTCGGGCAGGGCATCGGGTGCGGTGGACACGACGTGGACGGCGGTCTCGCTGAGCGCCTCGGTCGCGTAGACGGGGGTGCCGGCCGGTAGCGGCGCATCGCTGCGGGCGGCGAACTTCAGCGACTGCCCGGCGATCGTCAGCCGCACCTCGCCGAACCCGTCCACGGGCACCGAGGAGACGACGACCCCCTGCGCGCCGGCGAGGTGGTGGCGGGTCAGCGTCTCCTGGGTCGGCATGTCCTTCAGCGCCCGGGAGAGGCGGACCGCACCCCACGCCAACGGCACCGCGACTGCGAGGCCGGCCAGCGCGGCGAGCGAGGCCCGGGCCGGATCGGGGAGGCCGTCGGGGAGCAGCGCCGTCGCCGCCGCACCACCGAATCCGGTGCCGCCCAGCAGGGCGGCGATCGCCGGGACCGAGAACGGGCCGTCGGCGTCGACGTCACCGAGGCCGAGATCGCCCAGCTCACCGACGAAGAGCGAGAGCAGGAGCACCAGGAGCCCGACGACGCCGATGACGAGGAAGACCGCAGTCACCGCGCGCGTCCTCCTCCGAGATCGTGGAGGCCGCAGCCTGGCAGTTGCTGGACGGAGCGGGCAAGGAAGTTCCCCGCGCGGTGGAACGGCGGGCCGTGGCGAGCGCTCGCCGTCGGCCGGGGATCATCGGGGGCATGCGGCGGGAGGCGAGCATCCTGCATCTGGACCTGGATGCGTTCTTCGCCGCCGTCGAGCAGCGGGACAAGCCGTCGCTGCGCGGTAGGCCGGTCGTGGTCGGCGGCGTCGGCGGACGCGGTGTCGTCGCGACGGCGTCGTACGAGGCGCGGGCCTACGGCGCGCGGTCGGCGATGTCGACGGCGGAGGCCCGGCGGCGCTGCCCCTCGGGCACGGCGTTCCTCGGCGGCCGGTTCGCCGCGTACCGGCGGACCTCCGACGTGGTCATGGAGCTGCTGCGCGAACTCTCCCCGCTGGTGGAGCCGGTCTCGATCGACGAGGCCTACGTCGACCTCGCCGCCGGGCCGGGACACGACCTCACCGTTTCCGGTGTGACGGAACTCGGCCGGAGGCTCAAGGAACGGATCGCGGTGGCCACCGGGGGCGTCACCGGATCGGTCGGCATCGGCAGCTCCAAGCTCATGGCCAAGATCGCCTCCGACCTCGACAAGCCGAACGGCCTCGTCGTCGTACCGCCGGGCGGTGAGCTCGACGTGCTGCACCCGCTGCCGGTCACCCGGCTCGGCGGGGTCGGCCCCGCGACGGCGGAGCGGCTGCACCAGGTCGGGGTGAAGACCGTCGCCGACCTGGCGGCGAAGTCGCTGCCCGATCTGGTGGCGCTGGCCGGTCGGGCCCACGGCGCGGGGCTCCACGCGCTGGCCCGGGCGGAGGACGACCGCGCCGTCGTCCCCGACCGGGAGGTGAAGTCGGTATCGCACGAGGAGACGTTCGAGCGCGACCTCACCGACATCGACGTCCTCGGCCGCGAGATCGACTCGATGGCGACCCGGGTGGGCAGCCGGCTGCGGTCCTCGGCCTACTCGGGCCGGACCGTCACGCTGAAGCTGCGCCGGTACGACTTCACCACGATCACCCGCTCGCAGACGCTGCCCCAGCCCACCGACGACGCCCGGACGATCGCCGCGACCGCCCGCCGGCTGCTCACCGAGGCCGGGACCAGCGGGGGGCTGCGGCTGCTCGGCGTCGGCGTCTCCGGGCTGTCGCTCTACGCGCAGGGCGACCTGTTCGCCGACGACGAGGAGCTCCCGCAGGAGTCGCCGGTGCCCACCGGCCCCGAGCAGCCGGTGGAGCCACTGGAGCTGCCGGCCGAGAAGCGCTGGTGGCCCGGGCAGGACGTGCGGCACGAGGAGCTCGGCTCCGGCTGGGTGTGGGGGCGGGGGCTCGGCCGGGTGACGGTGCGCTTCGAGGGACCGTTGACGCCGCCCGGGCCGGTGCGCACGCTGGCCGCCGACGACCCGTTGCTGCAGCCCGCCGACCCCCCGCCCTGGAGGACGACCGAGTGACCGGAACCGCGACCCGCTCCTGGTGGGGCTGGGGCACGACCGACCGCGCGCTCGGCGACGACGAGTGCGCCACCCTGGGCGCGCTGCTGCCCGGCCTGCCGGACCGGCCGCGCGCGGTGCCGGACCTGGCCGACGTCGCGCTGCCGCCGTCCCGGGTCGGCGCGCCGCCGTCCCTGCCGGTGTCCGCCGCGCCCGCCGACCGGGCCGCGCACACGTACGGGAAGGCCTACCGCGACGTCGTCCGGGCGCTGGCCGGGAACCTCTCCGGCGCGCCGGACCTCGTCGCCTTCCCGCGCAGCGAGGCCGACGTGGTCGACCTGCTCGACTGGGCCGGATCGGCCGGGGTGGTCGTCGTGCCGTTCGGGGGCGGGAGCTCGGTCGTCGGCGGGGTCGAGTACCGCGGGGACCGGCCGTGGCTGTCGATGGACCTCACGGCGCTGGACCGCGTCCTGGAGGTCGACCCGGTCAGCCGGGCCGCGCGGATCCAGGGCGGCGCGCTGGGGCCCGTGCTCGAGGCGCAGCTGCGCCCCTCGGGGCTGACGCTGCGGCACTTCCCGCAGAGCTTCGAGTTCTCCACGCTCGGCGGCTGGCTGGCCACCCGCGCGGGCGGCCACTACGCGACGCTGCACACGCACGTCGACGACCTGGTGGAGTCGCTGCGCGTCGTCACCCCGGCCGGCGTCAGCGAGTCGTGGCGGCTGCCCGGCTCGGGCGCGGGCCCGTCGCCGGACCGGCTCTTCCTCGGCTCGGAGGGCACCCTCGGCGTGATCACCGAGGCGTGGATGCGGCTGCAGGACCGGCCCCGGTGGAAGGCCTCGGCGTCGGTGACCTTCGACGACGTCGGCGCGGCGTTCGACGCCGTCCGGGCGATCGCGCAAGCAGGCCTCCATCCGGCGAACTGCCGGCTGCTCGACCCGGGCGAGGCCGCGCTGGCCGGCGCGTCGGCGGGGGAGTCGGTGCTGGTGCTCGGCGTCGAGTCGGCCGCCCACCCGGTGGACGGCCGGCTGACGGAGCTGACCGACCTGGCCCGCGCCTCCGGCGGGGTCGTCGCCACGGGGGAGGGCGGGACGGACGCCGCGGCGGACGCCTGGCGCAGCACGTTCCTCCGGATGCCCTACGTCCGGGACGGCCTGGCGCGGATGAGCGCGATCGTCGAGACGTTCGAGACGGCGTGCACCTGGGACCGCCTGCCGGAGCTGTACGCGACCGTCCGTGACGAGGTCGGGGCCGCCGTGACGGCGGTGACCGGCGCGCCGGGGCTGCTGAACTGCCGCCTCACCCACGTCTACCCCGACGGGGCGGCGCCGTACTTCACCGTCCTCGCCGCCGGCCGGCCCGGCTCGGAGGTGGCCATGTGGGACGACGTGAAGACGGCGGCGTCCGAGGCGCTGGGGCGGCTGCGCGCCACGATCACCCACCACCACGCCGTCGGCCGCGACCACCGGCCCGGCTACGACCGGCAGCGCCCCGAACCGTTCGCCCTGGCGCTGCGCGCGACGAAGAGCGCCCTGGACCCCGCGGGGATCCTCAACCCCGGCGTCCTGCTGGACGCCCCGACGGAGCCCGCCCTGTAGAACGGCCCCATGACCGAACGCCCCGAACCCAGCGCATGGATCCGCATGACCCAGGAGGACCCCGAGCACTCGGCGGCCTACGTGCAGCGGTTCCGCACGCTGGCGGAGCAGGGGATGGACCTGGTCGGCGAGGCGCGGCTGGTCGACGCGATGCTGCCGCGCGGGTCCCGGGTGCTGGACGCCGGCTGCGGGCCCGGGCGGGTCGGCGCGCACCTGCACGAGGTCGGGCACTCCGTCGTCGGCGTGGACGTCGACCCCGTCCTCGTGGCGGCCGCCGAGCAGGACCACCCCGGCCCGCGCTGGCTGGTCGGCGACCTGGCCGAGCTGGACCTGCCCGCCCACGGCATCCCCGAGCCGTTCGACGCGATCGTCAGCGCCGGCAACGTGATGGCGTTCCTGGCCACCTCGACGCGCGGTGCGGTGCTGCGCCGGCTGCGGGCGCACGTGGCCCCCGACGGCCGCGCCGTCATCGGCTTCGGCGCCGGCCGGGGCTACGACTTCGACGAGTTCCTCGCCGATGCCCGTACCGCCGGCTGGGAGCCGGACCTGCTGCTGTCCACCTGGGACCTGCGGCCGTTCACCGCCGGGTCGGACTTCCTCGTCGCCGTCCTCCGCCCGGCCTGACGGAGGACCCCGCCTGACAGGGGATCCCGCCTGACGGAGGGCGCGCACCGGGGCACCGTGCGGGCCGTCAGGGTCAGCGACGGCCCGCACGGCGCACCCGGCGTTCGCAGCCCGGCGGTTCCCCGGATGGGGGAGCGCCGGGTGCCGGTGGGCGGCCCGCCGGCCCCCCGACCGGGCCGCCCACCGGCGGATCAGGCCGCCGACCCGACGTCCGTCGACTCGGTGCTGCTCTCGGGGGTGGCCTCGTCGGTCCCGCTGCCCGGCAGCGTGCCGGCGTCCCCGCGGGCGCCGCCCTCCGGGCAGTCCTCGGCCGACGTCGTCCCCTGCTCCTGGGTGACCTCCGGGGTCGTCGTCCCCTCGGCAGCCGTCGCCGACACCGTGCCGGCCAGGATGCCGCCGGCCAGCAGGCCGCCGCCTACCAGGCCGACCGTGCGCACCCAGGCGCGGCTGCCGATGCGCTCGCGGGGGGCGGGCTGCTCGTCCGCGGTGTGCTCCATGGCACTGCTCCTCTCGACCGTCGGCCCCGGTGGGCCGCTCGAGGACGACGGTCGCCGACCCGCATGGCACCCGCCTGTGAGCGCCATGGCAGTTCCCCGTGGATGCGGGCGTGGTCAGAGGCGGCCGTTGCCGCGCAGCAGCACCAGCGCCTGCACCGTGCGGTGGCCGCGCCACTCGAGGGTGGCCGCGGGCGAGTAGCTGGCGAAGTCGACCGCCCAGCCGCCGTCGGCCCGCTGCCCGGCAGCCAGCCGGTCGAGCTCCGCCTCGACGACGGCCGGGGCGAACAGGCTCCGCCCCGGCCCACCGGGCAGCGGGGCGAAGTCCAACGGCCGCATGTACTCGTCCTCCGCGCCCCCGGCCACGTGCAGCAGCCCGTCGGCCGGCACGAGCGGGCGCAGGCGGTCCACCAGGTCCGCGGCCTCCGGTCGCGCCGGTGCGGCGGCGTCGAGGAACTGCGCCGCGAACGCCAGCTCCATGGCGTGCGTACCGCGGTCCAGGCCACCGATGGCGGCGAGGCAGTGCTCCGTCGCGCGGGTCAGCCAGGGGGAGGCGGCCACCGCGGGGTCGGCGCCGGCCACCCGGTGCGCCACCGCGGCGACGACGGCCGTGATCTGCAGCGAGGAGCGGGCGGGATCGGCGCCGGTCCAGAACGGGGCGCTCGCCGCCGGGTCCGGAACGGGCAGCGCGAACGGCAGCCCGCCGTCGGGCAGGGTGACGGAGGCGAGCCAGTCGCAGAGCTCTCGCGCCCGCGCGGTGCACACCGGCGCGACGTCGGCGAACACCTCGAACGCGTGCAGCGCGCCACCCGGCTGGCTGGTCCGCGACCGCAGGTCGGGCTCCAGGCCCCAGCCGTAGCCGCCGTCGGCGTTGCGGAAGGCGTCGACGGCGGCGAGCACCGGGTCCGGCCCACCGCCGCCGAGCAGCAGGTCGAAGCGCCGCCGGTCCAGCACGCGGCCCGCGCCGGCGAGGAAGTCGGCGGCGGCGGCCAGGTCGACGGTCATGCGCCCACCCTGGCGCACCGCCCCGACCGGGTCGACCCGCCGTCCCCGGTCGGCCGGCCCGTTTCCCGTGAAACACCCGGGCCCGGCAGGGGCCTCATGCCTCGGCGGGCGGCGGGACCGCGGGGAGCACGACACCGAGGGCCACGGTGAGGTCCCGGACCATCAGCGGGTCCTCGAGCTGCGGCCCGTAGATCTGGCGCAGCTGCGTCATCCGGTAGCGCACCGTCTGCGGGTGCACGAACAGGGCGGCGGCGACCTGGTCGCGGCGGCCGTGGTGCAGCAACCACCAGCGCAGGGTCTCGGTGAGCTTCTCGCGCGCGGTGTCCCCCACCGACTCCAGGGGCGCCAGCACCCGGGCCCGCAGGTCGGCCAGGGCCTCCTCGTCGGCGCGCACGACCAGCTCCGCGAGGCGGGCATCGGTGTCCAGCGGGTCGCCGTCGTCCGACGCCATCCCGAGGCGCAGCGCGCGCAGCGCCCGGTGGAACGACGCCTGCGCGTTCCACCAGGTCCGCGCCGGGCCGATCACCGCCTGGCGACCGCCGAGCCCGCGGAGCAGCGCCCCCCGCGCGGCGCCCTCGGCATCGGGCACCAGCAGGACGGCGAGGTCATCGGTCCGGTCGAGGTCGGGCAGGTCCTCCGCGGCGACCAGCGTGCGCGGGTCGAGGGAGACCAGCGCCCCCCGGGTGCGGCCGTCCGGGAGCAGCACGGCCGTCAGGGTCCGCGGCGGTGTCCACTCGGCCCGCTGCGCCATCGCGATGAGCTCCGTGTGCGGGCTGCCGGTCAGCAGCCCGTGCGCCAGGCGCTCCAGCAGCCGCTGGCGGGCCCGGCCGCTGGAGGCGAGCTCGTCGGCGTGCCCGGCCACGCTCGCGGCGGAGAGCCGGTCGATGTAGGCGAACACCAGCTCGGCGAACCGGGCCACGGGCTCGGGCCCCAGGCCGGCGGCGACCGCGGCGGCGCTCATGTCCCGCCAGGACACGCGCGCGCCGACCCGGTAGGCCGCCAGGAGGGCATCCATCGAGCGGCCGCTGCGCGCCTCTCCCCTGCCCAGCGCGTACGCGGCCTCGACGACCTGGCCGCCCGGGGTGGCCGCGTCGGCGTTGCCACCGGCGGCCGCGAGCTGCAGGAACCCGCGCAGGGTCAGCTCGACGGCGCCGGAGATCTTGCGGCCCATCGGGCCGGAGAACGCGTCGGCGTAGCTCGGCACCGCGACGATGATCTCCTCGACCGCGCGTTCGGCCACCTTCGACAGCTCCCGGCGCATCGCCTCCGCGACCGCTTCGGGGAAGGGGTCGTAGCCCGACGTCATCGTGCGCTCCTTTGTCTTCGGCGAACAGAACCTACCTGCCGATTCACGTCCGCGGCACAGGTATTTGACCGTCGGACTGGGAAAGCTAAGAGCATGACCGCTACCGCCCCCCGTCCTCCGACGGCTCGACCGCCGGCGCGGGTCGCGCTGCGCGACCGGGTGCTCCGGGCCGCCGAGCTGGTGACCACCCCGCTGCTGCCGGTCGACTACCTCGACCTGTTCGACCCGCTCCGGTCCGGTGCGGCGCTGCGCGGTCGCATCGAGGCCGTGCACAAGGAGACGCGCGACGCGGCGAGCATCGTCATCCGCCCCGGCCGCGACTGGCTGCCCCACGTGCCGGGCCAGTACGTCCGCATCGGCATCGACATCGACGGCGTCCGCCAGTGGCGCGCGTACTCGATCACCTCGGTGCTCGATCGCGCCGACGGCTGCTTCACCATCACGGTGAAGGCCATCCCCGACGGCAAGGTCAGCAACCACCTGGTGCACCGGGTCCAGCCGGGCACGATCATCCAGCTCGACCAGGCCACCGGCGAGTTCTGCCTGCCGGAGGAGGTCCCGGGCAAGGCGCTGTTCGTCACCGCCGGGTCGGGCATCACTCCGGTCATGGGCATCCTGCGCAACCACGCGGACTCGCTGGCCGACACGGTCCTGGTCCACTCCGCGCCCACCTCCGACGACGTCGTCTTCGGCGAGGAGCTGCGGCAGATGGCCGCCGACGGCCGGATCCGGCTGATCGAGCAGCACACCGACAGCGCCGGGATGCTCGATGCCCGGTCCATCGCCGAGCTGGTGCCCGACCTGCACGAGCGCGCCACCTGGGCCTGCGGGCCCGTGGGCATGCTCGAGGCGCTGGAGGAGCACTGGGCGTCGGTGGGTATCGCCGACCGGCTGTACACCGAGCGCTTCCGCCCCCGGATCCTCGTGACCGGCGAGGGCGGCACGGTCACCTTCACGAAGAACGGGACCACCGTCGAGGCCGACGGCGCGACCCCGATCCTCGACGCAGCCGAGGACGCCGGCGTGCTCATGCCGAGCGGCTGCCGCATGGGCATCTGCTACGGCTGCGTGCTCCCCATGCGCTCGGGCGCGGTCCGGGACCTGCGCAACGGCGAGATCACCACCGCCGAGGACGTCGGTGACGGCGTCCTCATCCAGACCTGCGTCAGCGCCGCCGCCGGCGCCTGCGACATCGACCACTGACCACCTCGAGCCCCAGGAGCCCGGACATGACCGTCATCCAGAAGAAGCCCGAGAACCCGATCGCCCACCTCACCCCCGAGGACATCGAGCTCATCGGCAAGGAGCTCGACACCATCCGCCAGGAGATCCGCGACAGCCTGGGCGAGGACGACGCCAAGTACATCCGCACCGTCATCGACGTGCAGCGCAAGCTCGAGCTGGGCAGCCGCGCCGTCCTGCTGTTCTCGAAGTTCCCGCCCGCGTGGCTGGTCGGCACCGCCGGCCTGTCCGTCGCCAAGATCCTCGAGAACATGGAGATCGGGCACAACATCCTGCACGGCCAGTGGGACTGGATGCGCGACCCGAAGATCCACTCCACGACGTGGGAGTGGGACATGGCCAGCCCCGCCGAGCAGTGGAAGCACTCGCACAACGAGCTGCACCACACGTACACGAACGTGATCGGCAAGGACAACGACCTCGGCTACGGGATCATGCGCGTCGACGAGGACCAGAAGTGGCACCCGATGTACCTGGCGCAGCCGCTGTGGAACTTCATCAACGCCTGTTTCTTCGAGTACGGCATCGCCGCCTACGACCTCGAGCTGGGCAAGAACCTGGCCACCAAGAAGCGCCGCAGCGACCCGAAGTTCCGCGCCGCCGCCAAGCAGGTGCTGAAGAAGATCCGCAACCAGGCGACGAAGGACTACGTCGTCCACCCGCTGCTGTCGGGCCCGTCGTTCCTGCCGACCCTGGCGGCGAACTTCACCGCCAACGTGGTGCGCAACCTCTGGTCGCACTCGGTCATCATGTGCGGTCACTTCCCCGAGGGCGTCGAGACGTTCGAGAAGACGTCGATCGACGGCGAGACCCGCGGCGAGTGGTACGTCCGCCAGATGCTCGGCTCGGCCAACATCTCCGGCAGCAAGGCCATGCACCTCATGACCGGGAACCTGTCGCACCAGGTGGAGCACCACCTGTTCCCCGACATCCCGAGCAACCGGTACGCCGAGATCGCCCCGCGGGTGAAGGAGATCTTCGACCGCTACGACCTCACCTACCACTCCGCCCCGCTGTACAAGCAGGTCGCGAGCGCGTGGCACAAGGTCATCCGCCTGTCGCTGCCCAACGGCTGGCTGGCGGAGACGACCCCGAAGAACGCGCCGGCCCAGCTGGCCAAGCTGTACAAGATGACCACCGGCGGACCCAAGGTCCGTCGCGCGCTGCAGCAGCAGGCCGCCGCCTGACCCAGCAGCTCCCCTGCGGGGGATGAACCACAGAGGCCCAGAACCGGATCGGTTCTGGGCCTCCGTGGTTCAGGGCGTCCCGGGGATCAGGGGCGGAGCGCCGGCTGCTCGAAGTTCAGCGGGAGCAGCAGCGCCGGGTCGCTGATCGGCACCTCCCACACCGGGCCGGCGCCGTCGGGGTCGATGACCCGTCCGGTGCCGAGGAACGCAGCCACCTGCGCCTGCCCCTGCAGCCCGCCCGTGGAGGCGATGTTCAGCAGGAAGCTGTGCGGGTTGGCCACCGGGTCCGGGGCCTTGTCGTTGCGGAAGAGGCTCGTCCGCGCCCACAGGTCACCGGCGTCGATCAACGTGTACGACGTCGGGTTCGGCACCGTCCGGTCGCCGTAGGTGACCTGCACCAGCACTCGGTCGTCCCGGATGAGCGGGGCGAAGGTCTCGGGGCTGCCCGGCCGGGTCAGCCACGTCGCCCTGGCCAGGTAGTCCTGGATCGCGAGCGCACCGGGCACGGTCGCGGTGACCGGCCCCTCGCCGCGCAGCGGCATCTGCTCCTGGAAGTAGGCCCGCGTCGCGTCGGTGCTGTTGGTCAGCCCCGCCGCCGCCAGCGACTGGGTGATCAGCAGGCGGAACGACGGCGACAGCCGCGCGATCTCGGTCACCGGACCGCCGGGCACGTTGAGCACCGAGCGGGCGATCGTCCGGTCGGCACCGGCCAGCATGGTGCCGTAGATGCCGCCGAAGCTCTGGCCGAAGTAGGTGACCCGCGCGCCGGAGAGGTCCGCGCGCCGGTCCCCGTCGACGTCCGTCCCGTCCAGCGACCGGACCAGCGTCATGATGTCGGCCGCGGTCTGCCGCAGCGCGTCCCGCGAGGAGACCGCGGCGGCGGCACCGGTGGCCGAGGAGCCCTCGGTGCTGCCGATGTCCGCACCGGCGTCGTCCTGGTCGACACCCCGGCCGTAGCTGGGCAGCGTCGTGGTGACCCCGCCGCTGGTGACCAGCCACCCGCTCTCCGGGCCGAAGCCGTGGCCGACGACGTTGGTGGAGATCGTCGCGATGCCGCTCTGCGCGTTCGTGGCGGCAGCGAGGAAGACGTTCGCCGTCGAGCCGGTGAAGCCGTGCCCGAACACCGCCACCGGCCAGCCACCGCGCGGGGCGGGACCCTCGGGGAGGACGGCCACGAACGGCAGCCGCTCGGCCTCGACCGGCGCCGGGCCGATGTCCCGGGTGGGGGTCTGCTCGATGGTGACGTCCGGACGGAGCCAGGACGGCGCCAGGTAGGAACCGAAGACCAGGGTGCCGTTCGCCACCGGCTGGATGACCGACGCCGGCAGGGGGTCGACGGGACCGGCGTCGGCCTGGAACTGCAGGGTGGTCCCCGCCGCCGGGAAGACGCCGTCGATCTCCAGGCCCGGGCGCTCGATGCCGACCGCACGGAGGGCGCGGCCGGACTGGATCTGGAGGTTGAGGTCGACGAGCCCGTCGGTGGCGCTCAGGGTCGTGAAGGTCTCGTCCGTGGCTGCGGCCCCGGGGCCGTTCTGGACGCTGATGCGGTAGGTGGTCCCGGGCGCCAGCTGCTCGGCCGGGTGGGCGTAGAGCGTGTTCGTGGCCGGGTCCCAGACGACGCGGTCGACGCCGGTCCGCCAGCTGCCGCGCGCCTCCTGGACGGTGATCCGCTGCGCGGCCTCGGCCGGGTCGACCGCGGCGTCGAACTGCACCGCGAGGCGCGGGTCCAGGTCGAAGCCGTCGAGCTCGTTGAGGCGCTCGACCAGGCCGCAGGTGAGGGCCGCGCCGCAGCCCTCGGTCGGCAGGGCCACCCGCAGGCCGGTGAGCTGCCGCGGGTCGGGGACGGTCAGGTCGTTCGAGGGGAACACCGAGACCGGTTGGGCCTTGGCGGGGGCGGCGAGCGCCGGCGAGGCCGTGGCGGTCAGCGCCAGGGCGCCGACGACCGACACGGTCGCCCGACGCCAGGAACGTGAGGACAAGAGGTCTCCAATGACTGTGGGGGCCCTCTTCCTAGCCGACGGTGACGCGGGCCACAACGCCGGATGCCCGCATCTCCGCAGGTCGCAGCGCTGTGCTGGACGGAACGGTCCGTCGGCAGTGCTCCGCGCCCAGTCGGAGATGCACCCTCCCCGGCGGACGCCGTCACGCAGCGAGGCCCGGGACCGACCGGTCCCGGGCCTCGCTCACGCAGTCGATCGGTGCTGCTCAGTTAGCCATGTCCACGAAGCGGCTGTAGTGGCCCTGGAAAGCGACGGTGACGTTGGCCGTCGGGCCGTTGCGGTGCTTGACCAGCATGATGTCGGCCTCGCCGGCCCGCGGGGACTCCTTCTCGTACATGTCCTCGCGGTGGATCATCATGACCATGTCGGCGTCCTGCTCGATGGAGCCGGACTCACGGAGGTCCGAGAGCATCGGCTTCTTGTCCTGACGCTGCTCGGAGCCACGGTTGAGCTGCGACATCGCGATGACCGGGACCTCGATCTCCTTGGCCAGCAGCTTGAGCGCACGGGAGAACTCCGAGACCTCCTGCTGGCGGCTCTCGACGCGCTTGCCCGACGTCATCAGCTGCAGGTAGTCGATGACCACGAGCTTGAGGTCGTTGCGCTGCTTGAGCCGCCGGGCCTTGGCGCGGATCTCCATCATGGTCATGTTCGGCGAGTCGTCGATGTAGAGCGGCGCGTCGGCCACCTCGCCCATCCGCCGCGCGAGCTTCGCCCAGTCCTCGTCGGAGAGCGTGCCGGCGCGCATGTGGTGCAGCGGCACCTTCGCCTCGGCCGACAGCAGACGCATGGTGATCTCGTGCTTGCTCATCTCAAGCGAGAAGATCACCGCCGGCATCTGGTGCTTCACCGTGGCCGAGCGGGCGATGTCCAGCCCCAGCGTGCTCTTGCCGACACCGGGACGGGCTGCGATGACCACCATCTGGCCGGCCTGGAGCCCGTTGGTGAGCTCGTCGAGATCACGGATGCCGGTGGGGACGCCGCGGGCGGTGCCGCCGCGGGATGCGATGGCGTCCAGCTCGTCCATCGTCGGCTGGAGGACGTCCTCGAGGCGCGAGTAGTCCTCGCTCATCCGCTTCTCGGTGACGTCGTAGATCTCCTGCTGGGCGCGGTCGACGATGTCGTCGACGTCCCCCTTGCCGCCGGCGGCGCCGTACCCGAGCTGCACCACTCGGGTGCCGGCTTCGACCAGGCGGCGCAGCACGGCCTGCTCGGCGACGATCGCCGCGTAGTAGCCGGCGTTGGCCGCCGTCGGCGTCGAGGCGATGACCGTGTGCAGGTAGACCGCACCGCCCATCTTGGACAGCTGGTCGGTGCGGTTGAGCTCGGCGGCGACGGTGATCGCGTCGGCGGGCTCGCCGCGGCCGTAGAGGTCCAGGATGCAGTCGAAGATCACCTGGTGCGCCGGCCGGTAAAAGTCGTTGCCGTGCAGCACCTCCACGACGTCGGCGATCGCGTCCTTGCTCAGCAGCATGCCGCCGAGCACCGACTGCTCCGCCGCGACGTCCTGGGGCGGCTGCCGGTCGTACTCCGGCGCCGTCACGGACGGTCGGCTGAACTCGTCGGCCACCGCCACGGGGGTACCTCCATCTCCTTGCGGGCGCGCCCGCATGACCACTGCACGCAGGGGAAGTGCGCGAGCTCGGCGGGCGCCGCCGGACCGAACGTCCGTTCGATCCATGCCTACCGGAGGGGACCGACAGTCCGCCGTCCCCGTGGTGGCCGGAGAGGACGTTAGGAAGCTGCGGCGGGAGAGTCCACCACCGCTGTGCACGTCGATCTGCACAACTTGTGGACAAGTCGGTGGACGGGGGCGTGTCGACATGTGGAGAAAGCGGGGGACGGCGAGCTGCCGTACCCGCGCGCACCCCGCCCCACCTGCACGGACGCCGCCCACCGGGTGTGGACGGAAGAAACTTCTCGAGAAACTTCGCGGCGTCGCACCACGTGTCACAGCGGTGCCCCGGGCCCGGTTCCGAGCCCGCCCGCGTCGCAGTGGGCCGGGGCGCCGGCGCCCCTGACGGGCCCCTGCGGGCGTGCGGGCGCCGGTGGGCGGTCCGACGTCCGGGCCGGCACTCCCGGACCGGCCCCGGCCGTCTCAGCGGGTTCCGACCCGGCCGGCGGTCCGGCGCCAATTGCACACCTCCGGAACGCCACGAGGGGCGCCGGACAGGTGTCCGACGCCCCTCGTGGGCGGTGCATCCGCCTTCCGGCGGGAGGGCCTTGCTGCCTATCCGGCGACGACGTCGATCGTCAGCTGGGAGGTGACCTCGGGGTGCACCCGCACGGTGACGGTGTGCTGGCCCGTGGTCTTGATGCTGCTGGGCAGCTCGATCCGGCGACGGTCGAGCTCCGGGCCACCGGCCGCGGTGACCGCCGCGGCGACGTCGGCGGTGGTGACGCGGCCGAACAGGCGACCGCCGTCACCGGCGCGCGCCGGCACCTGCACGGTCAGGCCGTTGAGCCGGCCGGCCAGGGCCTGCGCCTCCTCGTGGGAGGCCACCTCGCGGGCGGCACGCGCCCGGCGCAGGGAGTCGACCTGCTTCTCGGCACCCCGGGTGGCCACGATGGCCAGCCCGCGGGGCAGGAGGTAGTTGCGGCCGTAGCCGCCCTTGACCTCGACGGTGTCGCCGGAGGACCCGAGACCGGTGACCTCCTGCGTCAGGATCAGCTTCATGGTGCTCATGATCAGCGCGCCGTGGAGGTGTAGGGCAGCAGCGCCATCTCACGGCTGTTCTTCACGGCCGTGGCGACGTCGCGCTGGTGCTGGCTGCAGTTGCCGCTGACGCGGCGGGCACGGATCTTGCCGCGGTCGGAGATGAACTTCCGCAGCAGGGTCGTGTCCTTGTAGTCGATGTAGGTCGCCTTGTCCTTGCAGAACTGGCAGACCTTCTTCTTGGGCTTGCGAACAGGGGGCTTGGGCACCTGGTTCTCCAGAGAGATTCAGTCAGAGAGGAAGAGGATCAGAACGGCGGTTCGTCGGACGGACCGGCGGGCGTCGACCACGGGTCGCTCGCCCCGCCACCGCCGCCGCCACCACCGAAGCCGCCGCCACCGCCGCCGCCGCCACCGAAGCCGCCGCCGCCCTCACCGCGGGAGGCCTTGGTGACCTTCGCGGTGGCGTAGCGCAGGGACGGGCCGATCTCGTCGACCTCCAGCTCGATGACGGTGCGCTTCTCGCCTTCCTTCGTGTCGAAGGAACGCTGCTTGAGGCGGCCGCTGACGATGACCCGCGAGCCGCGGGTGAGCGACTCGGCGACGTTCTCCGCGGCCTGACGCCAGACGTTGCAGCGGAGGAACAGCGCTTCGCCGTCCTTCCACTCCTGGGACTGGCGGTCGAAGGTGCGCGGCGTCGACGCGACGGTGAAGTTCGCGACGGCGGCGCCCGACGGCGTGAAGCGCAGCTCCGGATCGGCGGTCAGGTTGCCGATGACGGTGATGACGGTTTCGCCGGCCATGGTCAGTGGACCTCGGGGCGCATCAGCTTCGTGCGCAGCACCGACTCGTTCAGGTTGAGCTGGCGGTCCAGCTCGGCGACCGCGGCGGGCTCGGCCTGGATGTCGATGACCGCGTAGATGCCCTCGACCTGCTTCTTGATCTCGTACGCCATCCGGCGACGGCCCCAGATCTCGGTCTTGACGGTGCCACCGGAGTTGGTGACGACGGTCAGGAACCGGTCGAGCGAGGGCGCGATCGTGCGCTCCTCGAGATCGGGGTCGAGGATGACCATCAGTTCGTAGTTGCGCATGGAGAAACCCCACCTCCTCTGGTCTCAGCGGCCGCAGACGATCTGCAGCAGGAGGGTCGTACATGCGTCGCGCGCCCCGGCAGCAGCCGGAACGCGCGGGCCCAGGCTACCAGCGATGCGGGACCGGCCACCAGGCGCTGTCCACAGGGCTGCCCGCGACGACGACCACCGGCCCGGAGAGCAGAGCAGCCGTCGTGGGTCTCCTCCTGCGTCAGCGGGTCCCGCGGGCCGCCTGAGCGGTGCGCACGAGCGCCGCGGTGACCGTCGCCAGCGCCACCACCGCGGCGAGCGCGGCGGCCGGCAGGGTGGCCGGCTCGGTCCCGGACACCGTGGCGACCCGGTCGGCCTCCTCCCCGTCCGGTCCCCCCGAGCTCAGGCCGGCCAGCTGACCGAACACCGGGACCGAGGCGTTGTCGTAGGAGCCGGTGAGGCCACCGCTGCCGGCGGCATCGGCGCCGCCGGAACCGGGCTCCGGTCGCACGGAACGGGACGGGTCGAAGGCCGCGCCGGCCGACCGGGTACCCGGGGCGAGCTGCGCGGCGCCGCCGGAGCCGGTGTCGTAGGTGTACTGGTCACCCGGGACGCCCTGGACGGTGGGAGCGGCCTCCGGAGCCGCCGGTGCCGTGGGCGCCGGCGCAACCGGAGCGCCCTCCGTCGGCGGCGCGGGCGGCGCCACCTGCGGCGGGGCGGCGGGCAGCGCCACCGGCGGGAGCTGCGGCAGGTTCACGCCCTCGAGGTTGGGCAGGGGCAGCAGGGTGTTGACCACCAGGGGCTGGGGCCGGGGCAGCGGGGGCAGCAGCGCGGCGGCCGCATCGAGGAGGGGCTGGGTCAGCGAGGCCCCGCTCTCGTACGTGTAGCTGAAGGTCAGCCAGCAGCCCGCCACGCAGCTGCGGTCGAACGTCTCGGTGACGCTGGCGCCCGGGGCGAGCGGCTTCTGACCGGACGGCACGGTCAGCGTGACCGAGGTCTTGGCCGTGACGTCGACCAGCGCCGGCAGCAGGGTGCCGCCGACCTTGACCGTCCTGTCCTGCAGCTCGTTCACGAAGGTGACCGACCCGCCCTGGTCCACCGAGACGACCAGCTGGGTCAGATCCCGGATCGGCACGGTGGCGGTGGGCGCGGCGCCGGCGACCGGAGCCGCCGCCACCGAGGCGACGGCCACACCCAGCCAGCTCAGGGTGGCCACGGCGATGCCCCGGCGGGCGGTGCGACGGATGCGATCCGCTGCCATGTTCTGCTACCTCCACGTCGACGTCACACCACGACCGGCGAGTAACCCCCGTCACGATCCCAACGATGATGTGACGCACGCGATACGGGTAAACCAGGAACTCGTCCAGATGCGGAGAACCGGCATGGCAGTGCACCCGATCGGCGTACACGTGGGCGCAGGCCTCACCGACGACGGCGAGCTGGACCGGGGTGGTCCACTGGCCCGCGCGGCGGAGATGGATGCCGACGGCGTCCAGGTCTTCCTCGCCGATCCGCAGGGCTGGAAGGCGCCCCGTCCCCGCCCGGACGCCACGGAGCTGCAGGCCTCCGACGTCGCGGTCTTCGTACACGCGCCGTACGTCCTCAACGTGGCGACGACGAACAACCGCATCCGCATCCCCAGCCGGACGCTGCTCGGCAAGCACGCGCAGGCCGCCGCGGACGTGGGTGCCCGCGGGTTGGTCGTGCACGGCGGGCACGTGCTGGCGAAGGACGATCCGGCGGCCGGTGTGGACAACTGGCGCAAGACCTTCGCGCGCCAGGCGGAGCAGGGCGGCTTCCCGGTCCCGGTGCTCATCGAGAACACGGCGGGCGGCGGGAACGCCATGGCGCGCGACCTGGACGCGCTCGGTCGGCTGTGGGACGCCGTCGGTGAGTTCGGCGCCGGCTTCGTGCTCGACACCTGCCATGCCTGGGCCGCCGGCTGGGACCTGTCCACCGTCGTCGACGCGGTGCGCGCGGTCACCGGCCGGATCGACCTGCTGCACCTGAACAACAGCCGCGACCCCGCCGGGTCGAGCCGGGACCGGCACGCGCCGCTGGGCGCCGGCGAGATCCCCGCGGACGTGCTGGTCGACGTCGCCCGCGCCGCCGGCTGCCCGATCGTGCTGGAGACCCCCGGCGACGCAGCCGACCACGCCGAGGAGATCGCGTTGCTCCGCGAGGCGCTGGCCGGCTGACCGGGAGCCCGGAACGGGGTCAGCACGGTCCCGCCGAGTGGGGCCCGGAGGGCTCCGCGCAGGCGGGACGGACGCGCTCAGCCCGACCGGGGGACGGCACCGGGCCGCGGTGCGGTCCGGAGGACCGCAATGACACAGCTCCGCGCAGGCGGGACGGACGCGCTCAGCCCGACCGGGGGACGGCACCGGGCCGCGGTGCGGTCCGGAGGACCGCGATGACACAGCTCCGCGCAGGCGGGACGGACGCGCTCAGCTCAGCCGGGGGACGGCACCGGGCCGCGGTGCGGTCCGGAGGACCGCAATGACACGGCGTCCATGTGGTGGTCGAGGACGCCGCCTGCCGGGTCGTCCATGCCGGGCCAGCTGGTGCGGACGACGTCCCGGTCGGGATCGAGGACGTCCCGCACGACGAGCGCCACGAGGACGACGACCGCGACGTCGCGGAGGGCGACGGCGAGGAAGAACCACTCGACGTCGATGCCCATGTTGTCCGTGCCGAGGTACCAGAGCATGCGGGGGACCCAGAGCAGCGCCTCGGTGGCCTGCCAGGCCAGTAGCGCACGCCATCTCGGCCGGGCCAGCACCGCGAGCGGCAGCAGCCACAGCGAGTACTGCGGGCTCCACACCTTGCTGGTGATCAGGAAGACGGCGACCAGGAGGAAGGCCACCTGGGGCACCCGGGGGCGGACCGGTGCGGCCAGGGTGAGCCAGGCGACCGCCGCGACACCGGCGAGCAGCGACACCGCGACGGCGGCGTTGACCAGGATCGGCGCCGGACCGGCGCCCGGCACGCCGTTGGCCGCTCCGTCCCCGGCGACGTGCAGCGCCAGGTTCCAGATCGAGTCGGGATCCACCGGCCGGGTGCTGTTGAAGGCGAAGAAGTACGACCAGTTGGCGGGCTCCGCCAGCGCGACGGGCACGTTCACGGCCGCCCAGGCGGCGACCGCGGCGATCGAGGTGCGCAGCCACGTCCGGAGCCGCCCCGCACGCAGGCACAGCAGGAACAGCGCCGCCAGCACGAACAGCGGGTAGAGCTTCGCGGCGACACCCAGCCCCAGCAGGACGCCGGCCAGCACCGGACGCCGTCGCGCCCAGGCCCACATCCCCAGGCCGGCCAGCGCGGCCGCGACCAGGTCCCAGTTCGTGAACGCGTGCACGAGCAGCAGCGGGGACAGCGCGACCATGGCCGCGTCCCAGGGGCGGCGGCCGGCGAGCGCGAGCGTGCTGCGCACGACGAGCAGCGCGCAGCCGGTCAGCAGCAGGCAGGTGACGACGTAGTAGCTCTGCACCGGGGGGACGGTGGGCAGCAGGTGCGTGGCGGCCGCCGCCCGGTCGTAGCCGCCGGACAGGGTCGCGGCGAGCGCCATGAAGCCACCGGTGAGGACCGGGTACTCGACCGCGACGTCCAGGTAGGGGAGCGACCCGTCGAGCCCGTAGACGCCGAAGAGCGGCACGGGGTCCGAGTAGCAGAGGTGCGTGTACTGCAGCTGCCCCGGCCAGTTGCCGTCCGAGCACGGCGCCTGCTTCACCCACGCCGCGGCCAGGACGAGCGTGGCGAACAGCAGGCACACGCGCAGCGGGGTCCAGAACCAGGCGCGCCCGGTGACCGCGAAGCGGCCCCACGGGCCGCCCACGGCCTCGCTGGCCTGCCGGACCACCGGATCGGTCCAGGAGGGGACGACCCGGTCGGGCGCTCCGGGCTCCGACGTTCCACGTGGAACGGCCACGGGCCCGTCCGCGGTGGCGGACGGGCCCGTGGGCGAGCTGCTCATACGAGCAGTGTGCGGGATCGGTCAGTCGACCGGCGGCGGGACGACGGGCCCCGGCGAGCCGTTGGCGGGGCTACCGCCCACGGTGTCGCCGCCCGGGTTGGTCCCGCCGCCGTCGTCACCGGTGCCGGGCGTCGTCGTGGCCGGCGGGGCGGTCGTGGTCGGCGGCGCGGTCGTGGTCGGCGGGGCGGTCGTCGTCGGCGGCGCCGTCTGCGTCGGGGTGCTCTGCGTCGACGGCGCGGCGGGGGTGCTCACCGGCGCCGGCGCCTCGGTCGTCGGCTCCGGGACGCCCTGACCGGAGTCGCCCCTGATCAGTGCCCTGTCCGGCAGCTCCTCCGCGGGAAGCCCGGAGAGGGCGGCGTTCATGTACTCCTGCCAGATGGCACCGGGCAGCCCCGAGCCGTAGATGATCTGGCCCTGGGTCGTCCGGATCGGCTCCAGGACGTCGGCACCCATCCACACCGCGGTGGAGACCGAGGGGGTGTAGCCGACCATCCAGGCGTCGGAGTTGTCCTCACGGTTGAGGCCCTGGGTACCGGTCTTGCTGGCCACCTCTCGGCCGCCGTCCAGCGAACGGCGCGAGTAGGACGCGACGTCCTTGAGCGCCACGGTGACGTCGTTGACGACGTCGGCGGGCAGGACCTGCTCACCGGGCTCGCCGGACTGCTCGTAGAGCAGCGCGCCGGCGTTGTCGGTGACCCGGGAGACGAAGTAGGCATCCCGGTAGACGCCACCCGCGGCCAGCGTGGCGAAGCCCTGCGCCTGGTCGAAGGGGCGCATCTCGTACTCGCCGATGCCGATGGACGAGCCGGTCCCCCCGTTGGCGTTCGCCAGGGTCGCGCTGCCCTCGAGGTTGCCGCTCTCCCAGGTGTCGGGCAGACCGGTCGCCGCCAGGATCGTCTCCCGGACGTTCTCCGGGCCCACCTCGTAGGCCAGGCCGTAGAACGTGGTGTTCAGCGAGCGCGTGATCGCCTCGGTGAGCGTGCAGGCCGGGCAGCTGGTGCCGCCGGAGTTGGTCACCGGCTGCTCCCGGTCGGGGAACGTCTGCGGCGAGCTGCCGTCGCGCCGGGCCTGGATGCCGATGCCCTGCTCCAGGGCCGTGGCCAGGACGTAGGGCTTCACCGACGAGCCCGGCTGCCGCTGCGCCTGCGCGTAGTCGGTCCCGACGCCGTTGCTGCCGCCGTAGTAAGCGATGACCCCACCGGTGCGCGGGTCGATGGAGACCAGGGCCGTGCGGAGGTTGTCCGGCTGACCGTTCAGGGTCTCCTGCGCGCTGACGACGGCGGCGTCCTGCGCCGGCTTGCTGATCGTCGTGATGATCTGCAGCCCACCGGCGTTGATCTGCTGCTCGTCGTAGCCCTCGGCCTCCAGCTCGTCCCGGACCTGCTTGACGATGTGACCCTCGGGGCCCTCGGGCGTGCCGAGCGGCGAGTCGCCACGCGGCAGCACCGGCGGGTACACCGAGGCCTCCCGCTCGGCCGGGGTGAGCCAGCCCTCGTCGACCATCGCGTCCAGCACCAGGCCCCAGCGCTCCTGCGCGCCCTCCGGGTTGACCTCCGGGTCGTTGCCAGAGGGGCTGCGGATCAGGACGGCGAGCACCGCGCCCTGCTGCGGGGTCAGCTCGGCCGCGGAGACGCCGAAGTAGGTGTTCGCCGCGGCCTCGATGCCGTAGGCACCCCGGCCGTAGTAGATGGTGTTCAGGTAGTTCTCGAGGATCTGCTCCTTCGAGAAGTTGTTGTCCAGCTTGATGGCCAGGAAGAGCTCCTGGAACTTGCGGCTGAAGGTCTGCTCCGACGTCAGGAACGCGTTCTTCACGTACTGCTGGGTGATCGTCGAGCCACCCTGGGTGGAACCACCGGTCACGTTGTTCCAGGCCGCCCGGACGATGCCGGTGAACGAGATGCCCGGGTCGGTGTAGAAGCTGCGGTTCTCCGCCGCGAGCACCGCCCGCTGCGCGGCCTCGCTGACCTCGGCCAGCGGCACGTTGGTGCGGTTCTCGTCGCCCAGCCGCGCCATCTCGGTCACGCCGTCGGCGTAGTAGAGGACCGTCGTCTGCTTGGTCGAGACCGAGTCGGGGCTCGGCACCTCGGTGCTGGCGTACACCACGCCCACGAAGACGCAGAGGAGGACGAACAGCCCGCCCATGACGCCGGCGGCGATCTTCAGCCGGCGCTTGCGCCGCTGCTTCTTCGGGCGGGCCTTGCCCTTCGGCGCGGGCCGGGCAGCCGGGCGGCCGGAGCCGCCGCGCGAGGCGCTCGTGCCGTTCCGGGACGACGAGGTGCCACCGCGGCCGGCCGGGGGGCGACCGCGCCCCGCGCCACCCGCCGGGGGACGGCCGGAGCCGCCGGGCGGGCGGCCGGAACCCCCGCCGCCGCCGGTGCTGCGGGTACGGGCGGCGGGCGGCCGGCGGACCGAACCGGCCCTCGGTGCGACGGGCGAGGTCTCGTCGTGGCTGGGCACGAGCACACCCCTTCCTGGACTGTCATGGTCGTCCGGGCACCTGCCCGGACACGGGGAATCGACTTCAGCTGTGGGCGCGGGCCCGGTCCGCGTCGTCGCGGGCTCGGGTCCGCGCATCGCGCGGGCCGGGTGCCGACCGGCCGGTCACGGCTCGGTGGCCGCCCGGCGCCGGCCGCGGCGGGGCCTGCGCCCCGGTTCGGGCTCAGCTCCGAGGACGTACGAGCAGTCCAGGTGGTTCCACCCGCAGCTGCGGCAGACCTCCACCTGGTAGACGGAGAACTCTTCCTGGGCGGCGTCCATGCGGGCGAGCTCGGCCTCGGTCTTGGCCTGACCGGCCACTGGCCCGAGGTGCTCGCCGTACACGTAGTTCACCTGGGTGAGCCGCTCCCGGCGGCACACCGGGCAGGCCACGTCCGTGGGTCGCCCGTGGTACTTGGCGGCGCGGGAGAGGTACGGGCTCGCGTCGCACACCTCGAACAACCCGGTGCGGCCGGCATGTACTCCCGCCAGGACGGCTCGCCGCTGCAGCGAGTAATCCACGACGGATCGACGTCCGGGCACGGCGGCCAATGTACGCACCAGCCCGTCCGACGTGCGGTTCTCCGGTCCGTCGTCCGTCCCGGGCGGCCCACGCGCCCCACTGCTGCCAGATGGATACGTCGATGGCGCCGATGTATCGTGCCGATACATCGATGCGCAGGGCCGACCGAGGAGGGCGTGGTGCTCGAGTTCGCCATCCTCGGCCTGCTGCACCAGGCCCCGATGCACGGGTACGAGCTGCGCAAGCAGCTCGCCCAGGTGCTCGGCGGGCTGCGCAGCATCTCCTACGGATCGCTGTACCCCGCCCTGCGGCGGATGCAGGCGGCCGGGCTGATCACCACCGATGAGCCCACGCCGCGTGCCCTGCTGCCGGCCGACGCACCGCCGTTGACCGGCCGGCGCGGGAAGGTGGTCTACACGATCACCGCGGAAGGCAAGGAGCGCTTCCACGAGCTGGTCGGCCAGACCGGCCCGGAGGCCTACGACGACGGCGGGCTCTTCGGCGTCCGGCTGGCCTTCTTCCGGCACACGGCCCGCGACGTCCGGCTGCGGATCCTCGAGGGCCGCCGGCGCACCGTGGAGCAGCAGCGCGAGGGGTTGCGGACCTCGCTGAGCCGCACCCGGGAGCGGCTCGACCGGTACACGCTCGAGCTGCAGCGCCACGGTCTGGAGTCGGTGGACCGGGAGGTCCGCTGGCTCTCGGAGCTGATCGACAGCGAGCGCCGGGAGGCGACGGAGCCCGCGCGCCGGGAGGCGACGGAGCCAGGAACAGAGCGCCGGGAAGCGGGCGGAGCCGCGCGGCCCGACCCGGAGCAGCCGAGCACCACGTGAAACAGGCGGCGGGTCCTCCGGCCCCGTCCGCAGTCATCCGGACCGCTCGCGGTTCACGTACACGGGACCAACGGTCCAGGGAGAAGGAGAGTCATGGGGTCAGTCAAGGTCGCCATCGTCGGCGTCGGTAACTGCGCCGCCTCGCTCGTGCAGGGCGTCCACTACTACCGCGACGCCGACGAGTCGGCGTCCGTGCCGGGTCTGATGCACGTCCGGTTCGGCGAGTACCACGTCTCCGACATCGAGTTCGTCGCCGCGTTCGACGTCGATGCCAAGAAGGTCGGCCGCGACCTCTCCGAGGCGATCGTCGCCAGCGAGAACAACACCATCACGATCTGCGACGTCCCGCCGCTGGGCGTGACCGTCCAGCGCGGCACCACCCTCGACGGGCTGGGCAAGTACTACCGCGAGATCGTCGAGGAGTCCGACGAGCAGCCGGCCGACATGGTCTCCGCGCTGCGCGAGTCCGGCGCCGACGTCCTGGTCTGCTACCTCCCGGTGGGCTCGCAGCAGGCCGCCGAGTTCTACGCCCAGGCCGCGATCGACGCCGGGGTCGCGTTCGTCAACGCCCTCCCGGTCTTCATCGCCGGCACCAAGGAGTGGGCGGACAAGTTCACCGCGGCCGGCGTCCCGATCGTCGGTGACGACATCAAGAGCCAGGTGGGGGCGACCATCACCCACCGCGTGCTCGCCAAGCTGTTCGAGGACCGCGGCGTGCAGCTGGACCGCACGATGCAGCTCAACGTGGGCGGCAACATGGACTTCAAGAACATGCTCGAGCGTGAGCGCCTGGAGTCCAAGAAGATCTCCAAGACCCAGTCGGTCACCAGCCAGGTCGACCGCGACATGGGCAAGGGCAACGTGCACATCGGCCCGTCGGACCACGTGCCGTGGCTGTCGGACCGCAAGTGGGCCTACGTCCGGCTGGAGGGCCGCGCGTTCGGCGACGTCCCGCTGAGCCTCGAGTACAAGCTCGAGGTGTGGGACTCCCCGAACTCGGCCGGCATCATCATCGACGCCGTCCGCGCCGCGAAGATCGCCAAGGACCGTGGCATCGGTGGCCCGATCCTGTCGGCGTCGAGCTACTTCATGAAGAGCCCGCCGGTGCAGTACGACGACAGCCAGGCCCGCGACGCCGTCGAGGCGTTCATCCGGGGCGACATCGAGCGCTGAGCGCAGCCGGACCTGTCACGGGGCCCGCATCTCCTCGGGGATGCGGGCCCCGCGCGTTCCTCCCCCGGTTCGCGGCCCGCGCTGCCTACGCTGCCGCCATGCCTGCCCGCCGCCAGCTGGTCCCCCGGGCGGGCGCCGCCGGGCTGATCGTGCTGCTGCTCGCCGGCTGCACCGGCAGCGAGCGGCAGGTCGGCGAACCGGTCACCGAGGACGACGCCGCGGTGCTCGCCGAGCTGCTGCACCGCAACCACCAGGACGGCGGGGCGGACTTCGTCGTCACGGTCCCGTTCTCCGAGGACGCGGTGCTGACCGTCACCGGGGAGATCGACTTCCGCCGCGCGGTCGGGCAGGCGCAGGCCGTCACCGTCGTCGACGGGGAGGACCGCGACACCCGCACCCTCTTCTTCGACCGTGACGCACTGTGGTCCGGCGACCTCCCGGGCCTGCCCGAGGCCCTCGCCGCCGCAGGCGACCCCACGGCGAGCTACCTGCGCCGGGCGCTGCCCGCGGAGGCGGGGGAGGCCGGGCTGGGGGAGGCCGAGCTGATCGACGTCGTCGTCCGGGTGCTGCAGAACCTCTCGGCGGAGAACGCCGACGACCCCGGGGACTTCCTGGACGGCTCCTACCGGTGGGGCGGGGATCAGGCGATCGACGGAGAGCCGACGACGGTCTACCGGCTGCGGGACGGGCGCACGGTCGCGGTCGACGACTCCGACGAGACGCTGGTCCAGTACCGCACGCCGCTGCCCGGCGGAGACCAGGAACTGACGGTCACGCTGGCCGACCACGGCACCCGCAGGCTCGCGCTGCCCGGCGAGGAGGAGACCGCGGCGGCGGCGGACCACCCGGAGATCGCCGACGCGTTCGGGGTGTAGGCGCGGGAGGACGTCACCGCCGGGAGAAAAGCGGGAAGGGGCGGCCTCTTCCCCAGACCGCCCCTTCCCGGAGACCTTCCTACCAGATCGCCGGCGGTCGCGCCGCACGGCGCGCGGATCAGTTGGCCGTCGGATCGGCCGTCGCCGACGACAGGACCGCCAGCCGGCCGCGCTGCCGGCCCATGACCCGCCGCCACAGCTCCGGACCGGAGAGGTCGGCGAGCACGTCACCGGGGCGGCTCGGGACGCAGGCCCAGGCGCCCTCCGCGATCTCCCCGGCCAGCTGGCCGGGGGACCAGCCCGCGTACCCGGCGAAGACCCGCAGGCCGCTCAGCCGGCCCACGAGGTCGTCCGGGTCGCCGTCGAGGTCCACCAGGTGCACGTCCCCGGCCACCGGACGCAGGCCGGCGACCGGCTCGTCCGCCGACGCGGTGGCCAGGCACAGGGCGGTGTCGGTCTCGCACGGTCCACCCACGTGGAAGACCCCGGGGGTCACGGCGAGGTCGCACCACCCCGGCAGCACGTCCCGGATCTCGACCTGGCTCGGCCGGCCGAGCACCACACCCAGCGTGCCGGTGTCGGAGTGGTCGAGGACGAAGACGACCGCCCCGGCGAAGGTCGGGTCGGTCAGCGACGGCATGGCGACCAGCAGGGCCCCCGCGCTGACGTCGTCCAGGCAGCCGATGGACAGCTGCGGTACCGCCCCGGCACGGCGGCGACCAGCCGCGGGCCGCGTGGGCGGACCGGACTCGGGCTCGGGTGACGCAGACGCCGGCGACATCTTTCCCAGTGTGCCCCAGATACGGCCGTCGGGGCGGGCCCCGGCCCCCGTCCCCCGGTCCCCCCGGAACCGTCGCGCGGCCCCGCCGCGACAGCCGCCGGGGCGGCGGTCACCCTGCGGCCGCGCGGCCTCGTCCTAGGGTGATCGGGTGGCCGAGGCGGGGACGACCGTGCGCAGCCTGCTGGCGCGCCGGGACTTCCTCCGGCTGCTCGGGACCCGGCTGCTCTCCCAGTTCGGCGACGGCGTCTTCCAGGCGGCGCTCGCCGGCACCGTGCTGTTCAACCCGCAGCGGGCCGCCGACCCCGTGGACGTCGCCGCCGGCTTCGCCGTGCTGCTGCTGCCCTACTCCCTCGTGGGGCCGTTCGCCGGGGTCTGGCTGGACCGCTGGAGCCGCCGGCAGGTCCTGCTCCGTGCCAACGTCCTGCGCGCCGGCCTGGTCGCCGTCGTCGCGGCGCTGGTCCTCGCCGGTGTCCAGGGCCCGGCCTTCTACGCGGCCGGTCTCGCCGTCTTCTCGGTGAACCGCTTCGTGCTGGCCGCGCTCTCGGCCGGCCTGCCGCACACCACCGACGACGCCTCGCTGGTGTCGGCCAACGCGCTGTCCACGACATCGGGCGCCGTGGCCACGGTGGCCGGGGGCGGCGTCGCCCTCGCCCTCCTGCAGCTCACCGGCTCCGACGACGCCGGCTACGCCTCCCTGGCCCTGTCGGCGGCGCTGCCGTACCTGGGGGCGGCGGCGGTCGTCGCCGGCTTCACCCGTGCGCACCTGGGTCCCGACCACATGGCCCGCTCGGCCCGGCTCTCGGCCGGCCAGGTGCTGGCCGGCATGGCCTCGGGCGCGCGGCACGCCTGGCAGGACCGGCACGCGGCGGCCGCGCTCACCGCCATCACCCTGCACCGGGTCTGGTACGGCGTCCTGACGTTGATGGCGCTGCTGCTCTACCGCAACACCTTCACCGACGCATCCGGCCTCTTCCCCGGCGGCCTGGTCGGCCTCGGCGAGGTGGTGGCCGCGGGCGCCGTCGGCACCCTGACCGCTGCCGCGGTGACACCGGCGGCGGTGCGCCGGATCGGCAAGGGGGGCTGGATCGCGCTGCTGCTCACCGGCGGCGGGCTGGCCCAGGTCGCCCTGGGCCTGCTGGTCCAGCCGCCGGCCGCCGTGCTGGCCGGCTTCGGGCTGGGCCTGATGGGGCAGGGCGTGAAGATCTGCGTGGACACCACGCTGCAGGAGTCCATCGACGACGACCACCGCGGCCGGGTCTTCTCCGTCTACGACACCCTGGTCAACGTGGGCTACGTCGCCGCGCTGGTGGCCGGCGCCTTCGTCCTGCCCGCCTCCGGGGTGTCCCCTCCGCTGCTCGCCGTCGTCGGCGCGGGGTACGTCGCCACCGCCCTGCTGCACACCCGCATGGCCCGGCGCTGAGACGCGCTCACAGCTCCGGGACGCACGGACCCTGCCCGAGCGCGGCGAGACCGGTCAGGTCACCGCCGGCGAAGTCGGTCACCGCGCGCCGGGTCTCCGGGAACATGAGCTCGCGGTCGTCGTCGACATGGGCGAGGCCGACCAGGTGCCCCAGCTCGTGCAGCACCACCGACCGCACCGTCGCGACGCCGTCGCGGGTGGCCAGGATCTCCGGTGCCTGCCCGGCGTCCAGGCTCACCGTGCCGGTCACGTAGACGCGCGGGCCGTCCCCGAGGGACACCGCGGTGCTGCCCGCCTGCCCGACGACGTCCCCGGCCAGGAAGGTGTTCTCCGCCTCGGTCTGCCAGCCGATCAGGACCGGTGCCCACCGGTCGCCGTAGCGGTCGGGCTGGTAGGGCGCCCGCTCCGCGATGACCTGCTCGTCGGTGTAGCCCTCGAAGACGAACCGCAGCCCGGTGAGCTCGGCGACCCGGGCGACCGAGTCGTGCACCAGCTGCTCGGTGCCCGGGGGCGCCGCGTCCGGGCGGAGCACGTAGCGGATCTCGCGGCAGGGGTCGTAGGCCACCGGGGTGACGCCGTCCTCCTGCAGGGAGACGTAGCCGTAGGTACCGCCCTGGGACGGCGGCAGCGGCGGACGCCCCAGGGGCGTCGTCGCGCCCGACGGCAGCGGCCGGTCGGTGGGCCGGGCCGGCGTCGTGGGGGCGGTCAGGCCGGGTGCGGCGGCCGGCGGGTCGCCGGACCACGGCCACGCCGGCGGATCGGAGAGCACGAGGCCGCCGGTCACCGCCGCGACGAGCACCGGCACGACCCATCGGCCGCGGCGACGGCGGCGGACCGGGGCCGGCTCGGGCGCGGGCGCGACGCCGGTGAGCTCGTCGAGGAGCCACTGCGGCGTCCGGCCGGTGGGCGACGCCGGCGGGCGGGCGCCGTCGTCGTCGGGGTGCTGCGGGTGCACACCCGTCATCTCGGCACCCCCGTCGCTCTCCTGGACCCCGGCCACCCCGCCCGGGTGGCCCGCGCGGGCCGGTCCGCGGAGCCGGTCAGGTCTGCCGGCCGGCCCACCACGCCCGCAGCGCCTCCTCGGCCTCGTCGGGGTCCAGCGGGCCCCGCTCGAGCCGCAGGTCCTTGAGGAAGCGCCAGGCCGCGCCCACCTCCGGCCCGGGGCCCAGCCCGAGGATCTCCATGATGGCGTTGCCGTCCAGATCGGGGCGGACCCGCGCCAGGTCCTCCTGCGCCTCGAGCTCGGTGATCCGCTGCTCCAGCGAGTCGTAGGTGGCGGAGAGCGCCGCGGCCCGGCGCTTGTTGCGCGTCGTCGAGTCCGAGCGCACCAGCTTGTGCAGGCGGGGGAGCAGGTCACCGGCGTCGGTGACGTACCGGCGGACGGCGGAGTCGGTCCAGTGGCCGTCGCCGTAGCCGTGGAAGCGCAGGTGCAGGAAGGTCAGCCGGGCGACGGCCTCGATGACGTCCTTGGGGTACCGCAGCGCGGTCAGCCGCTTGCGCACGAGCTTGGCGCCCACCACCTCGTGGTGGTGGAAGGAGACCCGGCCGCGGTCCTCGTGCCGCCGGGTCGCCGGCTTGCCGATGTCGTGCAGGAGCGCGGCCAGCCGCAGCACCAGGTCGGGGGAGTCGTGCTGGTCGTCGGCCCGCTCGAGCGCGATCGCCTGGTCGAGGACGGTCAGCGAGTGGGTGTAGACGTCCTTGTGCTGGTGGTGCTCGTCGATCTCCATGCGCAGGGCGGAGAGCTCCGGGAGGACGACGTCGGCCAGGCCGGTGTCGACGAACAGCTCCAGCGCCGCCCGCGGAGCGTCCTGGAGCAGGGTCTTGGACAGCTCCGCCTGCACCCGCTCGGGGGTGATCCGGGCCAGCTCGTCGGCCAGCGAGGTCATCGCCGCGACGACCTCCTCGTCCGGGGCCAGCCCCAGCTGGGCCACGAAGCGGACGGCGCGCAGCATGCGCAGCGGGTCGTCGGCGAACGACTCGACGGCGGCGCCGGGCGTGCGTAGCCGCTTCGCCAGCAGGTCGCCGAGGCCACCGAAGGGGTCGGTCACCGTGCGGTCGCTGCCCAGGGAGACGGCCATCGCGTTCACCGTGAAGTCCCGCCGGGCGAGGTCGTCGGTCAGCGAGTCGCCCCACGCCACCTCCGGGTTCCGCGACGTGCGGTCGTACCGGTCGGCGCGGAAGGTGGTGATCTCGACGCGCACCCCGCGGACCTCGGCGCCCACGGTCCCGAAGGCGATGCCGGTGTTCCACGTGGAACGGGCCCAGCCGCGCAGCAACTCGAGCACCTGCTCCGGTCGGGCGTCGGTGGTGACGTCGAGGTCGCCCGCGACGCCGGTGCCACCCGACCCGGCAGCGAGCAGGGCGTCACGCACGGAGCCGCCGACCAGGTGGGCCTCGAAACCGGCCGCGGCGAACCGCTGCCCCAGCTCGGTCAGGACGGGGGAGACGTCCACGAGCTTCCGGACGGTCTCCTGGACGGCCGGGGGCACGGGTTCCGGCTCGGGACGACGCGGCGGGGTGGCGGACACGACGAGCCAGGGTAGTGCGGCGGCCGACCCGTCCCTCCACCGTCGCCTCCGCACCCCGGTCCGCTCCTCGCTCGCTGGCGCTCGCTGGCGATGCTCCCGGGGCTGTCGCCGGCACACCCTCCGGTCCGGCTCCGCGCCCCGGTCCGCTCCTCGCTCGCTGGCGCTCGCTGCGATGCTCCCGGGGCTGTCGCCGGACTCGCGCTACCCTCCTGACATGGCTGGAACGGGCGGGCGAGGACGCCCGGGCCGCCGGCTGCGCCGGGTCGACGAGACCTCCGCCGGGGGCCTGGTGGTGGCCGACGACGGGGTGACCGGGCCCCGTGCCGCCCTCATCGGCCGCACCGACCGCCGCGGCCGGCTGCTCTGGTCGCTCCCCAAGGGGCACATCGAGGCGGGGGAGACCCCCGCCGACACCGCCGTCCGCGAGGTGGCCGAGGAGACCGGGATCATCGGCGAGGTGGTCGCGCCGCTCGGCATCATCGACTTCTGGTTCGTCGCCGAGGGCCGCCGCGTGCACAAGACGGTGCACCACTTCCTCCTGCGAGCCGTCGGCGGCGCCCTGTCCGACGCCGATGTGGAGGTCACCGAGGTCGCCTGGGTCCCGCTGGAGGAGCTGAGCACCCGGTTGGCCTACGCCGACGAGCGGGCGCTCGTCGAGCGCGCGCCCGGACTCCTGGCCGACAGCGCGTGACGCGGCCGGCTGCCGCCCGCGCCGGTGGCCGCCCCGCCGCCGCCGCGCCTGCCCCGTCCGGCGCCGCCCGGCGCGCGGCCGCGCTCGTCCCGCTGCTGGCCGGCACCCTCGCCCTCGGTGGACCGGCCCTGCTCCCCGGGGCCGGGCTCCCCCCGGCCGTCGCGGCGCCCGGAACGGCGGCCCCGGCCGACACGACCGACGCCGAGCACCCGGTCCGCGTGGACGTGGCCCGGTTCGAGCCCCGGACGGTGACGCCCGGTTCCCTCATCACGGTGACCGGGACGCTGACCAACACCGGCACCGAGCCGATCACCGACCTCGCCGTCCGGCTGCAGCGGGGGCCCGTCCTCACCGACCGTCCCGCGCTGGCGGAAGCGGTCAGCGACCCCGATCCGGCCACGGCCGTGCAGCCCGCGTTCGAGCCGCTGCCCTTCGAGCTCGGTCCGGGCGCCGGCACCGAGTTCAGCTACACCCTCGACTCCGCCGAGCTGCGGCTCGAGCAGGACGGCGTCTACCCCGTCCTGTTCAACGTCAACGGCACCGTCGACGGCGACGACGAGCGCCGGGTCGGGGAGCTGGCGACCTTCCTGGTGCAGCAGCCCGTCGTCCCCTCCTCCCGCACGACGGTCGCCTGGTTGTGGCCGCTGTCCGAGCTCAGCCACCGCGACGCCTCCGGGAACTTCGTCGACGACGAGCTCACCGAGGCGATCGGCGTGGGCGGCCGGCTCGACCGCGCCCTCGCCGTCGTGGAGCGACTGCCCGGTGGGGCTCCCGAGTCGGGGACCGGGCCGGCGGCGCCGCTGCCGGTCACCCTGGCGATCGACCCGGCGCTGGTGGAGGAGCTCGCCCTGATGGCCGACGGCCCCTACGCCGTCGCCGGCGTGCCGGACGCCGGGACGGGGACCGAGGAGGCGCAGGCGTTCCTCGACCGGTTGGGCACGGTGGTGGCGTCCCGGCCCGTCGTCGCCCTGCCCTACGGCGACGTCGATGCCGACGGCCTCCAGGCCGCCGGGCTGCCGGCGGTCGTCACCCGGAGCCTGCCGGGCACTCCGGAGGGCACCGCCCAGGACCCGATCGGCCCGCCCCCGGCCCCGGCCGACCCGGCCGGCGACGGTGAGGTGCCGCCGGCCGACCCGGGGGAGCCGCCGCAGCGGGGCGCCGGCGCCGAGATCCTGGCCGAGGTGCTCGACGTCGTACCGTCCACCGACCTGGCCTGGGCCCCGGACGGCTTCTACGACCCCGCGACGCTCGCCACCCTGCAGGCCGGGGGGATCGACCGGGTGGTCCTCGGCAGCGGCGCGCTGACCGGGGGCGCATCCGCGGTGGGCCTCGACGGGTCCGACGCCGCGGCCCGCACCTCCGTGGCGATCGGGGAGGAACCCCTGGACGTGCTGGTCGCCGACCCCACGCTGAGCAGCGTGGTCGGCGCGGCCCAGACGACCGCCGGGGGGCCGCGCATCGCCGAGCAGCGCTACCTCGCCGAGCTGGCCGCGCTCACCCTCCAGGCGCCCCCCGGGAGCGAGCAGACCGTGCTGGTCGCCCCACCCCGCGACGTCGAGGCCGGGCTGGAGGGCGCCGGCGCCATGATCTCCGACCTCGGTCTCCCCTGGCTGCAGGCGGCCGGCGTCGCGGCGCTGAGCGACGTTCCCGCGGCGGACGCCGGGTCGCTGGCGCCCCCCGGAGAGCCGACCGGCCTGGACGGTGCCGGCATGGCCACGCTCGGTGCCGCCGTCGCCGCGCGCGAGGACCTCGCCGCGGCGGTCGCCGGGGAGGCCGACCAGGCGCTGCAGTCCTACGACGCCGGCATCGCGCGGGCCGCGTCCGTGCTCTGGCGCGGTGAACCGGACGGGTTCACGGCGGCCGCCGCCGACGCGCGGGACACCCTGGCCCGGCTGCGCGAGCGGGTCACCGTCGTCGCCCCCGTGGACGGCACCTACAGCCTGGCCTCCAGCAGCGCCCCCCTCGTGCTGACGGTGGACAACCCGCTGCCCTTCCCCGTGCAGGTCCGGCTCCGCGTGGAGACGCCGGGCAACCGCGGCCTCAGCGTCGGGGACATCGGCGTCCAGACCCTGCCGCCGGAGCAGCGCACCACGCTCCAGGTGCCCACCGAGCTGCACCGCTCCGGCGGGTTCGCGGTGACCGCCCAGGTGACGACGCCGTCGGGCAGCCCCCTGGGCAACCTCGTCGAGATGCAGGTGAAGAGCACGGCGTACGGCCCGATCTCCCTGTCCATCACGATCGGGGCCGCCTCGCTGCTCGCCCTGCTGTTCCTCCGCCGGCTGGTGCACTTCGTGCTCCGCCGTCGCCGGGGGACCCCTGCCGGGACCGGTGGGACCGGCCCGGTACCGGGCGGCCTGGCCGCCCCGCCCACCCGGAGCCCGGTGTGAGCGATCGGCCCGAGACCACCGGCGACGGCGCAGCGGCGCCGGACGCCCCCGACCGGGCCCGCCCCGTCCGCCTGCCCCCGCCGCCCGCCCGCGCGGCCGCGGGGCGCCGCGCCTGGGGTTCCCCCGCTCCGCTGCCCCCGGCCCCCTACCTCGCGACCCCGCCGAGCGATGCGGTCTTCGCCGCGCCGCCGCCGGCCGACGGCGGTCCCGAGGAGGCCGTCGTCGATGGAGCCGTCCCGCCCCCGTCACGACCCCGGCCCCCGCTGCCCCCGGTCCCCCCGTCCGCGGGCAGGCCGCGTCCCCCTGCCGCTCCCGTGCCCCCGTTGCCGCCGCTGCGGCACCGCTGGGTGCCCGCCGCGGACGAGACCCAGGTCTTCCCCATGCCGGTGCTCCCGCCGGTCCCGCGCACCGCGCAGGAGACCGACGAGGAGGCCGAGCGGCGGGAGGGCGCTCCCGGCGCCAGCGGGGGCATCCTGCGCGCGGCCGGCACGATGGCCGTCGCGACGCTGGTCTCCCGCATCACCGGCCTGCTGCGGACGATGGTGCTCGCCGCCGCCCTGGGCGTGGGGCTGTTCGCCGACGCGTACAACACGGTCAACACGCTGCCGAACATCGTCTACGAGCTGCTGCTGGGCGGCGTCCTGACCTCGGTGATCGTGCCGCTGCTGGTGCACGCGCAGGAACGCGACCGGGACGACGGGGTCGCGTACGCGCAGCGGCTGGCCACCATCGCGCTGACCGGCCTGCTGGTCATGACGGTGCTGGCGGTCCTCGCCGCGCCACTGCTGACCTCGCTCCTCGGTCTCGACGAGGATCCCGAGCAGTACCGGGTGGCCAACTGGCTGGCCCGCATCCTGCTGGTCGAGATCGTCTTCTACGGGCTGGGCGCCTTCGCCCAGGCGATCCTCAACTCCCGCGGGGTCTTCGGGCCACCGGCCTGGGCACCGGTGCTCAACAACCTCGTGGTGATCGCCACGGGCCTGGCGTTCCTCGTGGCGGCCGGCCCCGGCGCCCTCGAGCCGGGCACCATCGCCCCCGGGCTGGTGTGGCTGCTCGGCATCGGCACGGTGCTCGGCATCGCGCTCCAGGCGGTGGTGCTCGTCCCGCTGCTCCGCAAGGCCGGGGTGCCCCTACGGCCCCGCTGGGGACTGCGCGACACCGGGCTGCGCGAGGCGGGGGGCCTCGGGCTGTGGGTGATCGGCTACGTGGCCGTCAGCCAGATCGGCGTCGTGGTGGCGCTGCGGATCGCCAACGCCGCCCAGCGCGAGGGCGGCCTGGGCTCCACCGCGTTCCAGTACGCCAGCCTGCTGTTCCAGATGCCCTACGGCATCATCGGCGTCGCCCTGCTGACGGCGCTGGTGCCCCGGATGAGCCGGGCCGCGGCGCGGGAGGACGTGCCGGGCGTGGTCGAGGACCTGTCGCTCGGCACCCGGCTGTCGGCGCTGGGCCTGCTGCCGGTCACCGCGGTGCTGACGGTCCTCGGCCCGCCGCTGGGCGTCCTGGCGTTCGCCCGCGGCAACACCTCGGTGGACGAGGCCCAGGCGATCGGCACCGCCCTGGCCGTCGGCGCCTTCGGCCTGCTGCCCATGGCGGTGACGCTGCTGCAGCTCCGGGTGTTCTACGCCATGAAGGACGCCCGCACGCCCACCCTCATCCAGATCGGGATGGTCGCCGTCCGGGTGCCGCTGCTGGTGCTCGTCCCCGTGCTCGTCGGCCCCGAGCTCGTCGTGGCCGGCCTGATGCTCGTCACCAGCCTCACCTACATCGCCGGATGGGTCATCGGCGACCTCGCGCTGCGCCGCCGGTTCGGCGGCCTGCGCACCCGCGAGACGTTCGGCCCGCTCGCCCGGATCGCCGCGGTGGCCCTGGCGGCGGGCCTCGTGGGCGGTCTTGTCCGGATCGTGACCGACGACCTGCTCGGACGCTCCACCACAGGGTCGCTCCTGCAGGTGCTCATCGGTACCGTGGTCGTCGGCGGCGTCGCACTGGTCGGTCTGGTGGTGGCCCGCGTTCCGGAACTCCGGGAGCCCCTGGCTGCGGTCAGGGCCCGGCTGGGACGCAGGTGACCGGAGACCACCGGTCGGAGCCGGCCGTGCCGAAGCGTCCGCCTCGGCGGTTCGAGCAGCACAGGGAGTCGACAGTGTCGATGGCGTCCACGACCACCGGCCTGCCCGACCGCTACCGCCCGCTCGACCAGATCGGTCCCGACGAGACCACCCCGACCGGCGTCATCCAGAGCTGGCGGGCCAAGGACCGCGTCCTCAACCGCGACGTCGCGATCCGGGTGCACGTCCCCGCCGGTCCCGCCGCGCACGCCTGGATCACCCGCGCGCTCACCGCCGGCGGGCTGGCCACCCCGGCGCTGGCCATGGTCTACGACGCCTCCGAGGGCAGCGGCGACCCGCAGTCCCCGGGTGGGGCCGCCTACGTCGTCAACGAGTGGATCGATGGCGAGACGCTCGCCGACCGGCTCCGCTCCGGCCCCATGCCCGAGCGCGAGGTCCGGCTGGTCCTGCGCCGGCTCGCCGAGGGCGTGGCGGAGGCCCACCGCGTGGGCCTCGCCGTCGGCGGGCTCTCGCTGGAGAACGTGGTGCTGCGGCCCAACGGCCTGGTCGGGCTCCGGGCCGTGCCCGCGGCCGCCGGCACCGTCGAAGGTGACATCGCCGCCCTCGGCGAGCTCCTGGAGGCCTGCCTGACCGGCACCGGGCCCGGCGCCTCCCCGGTGTCCGGGCCCGCCGACCTCGTGGCCCTCGCCCGCCGGGCCCGGTCCACCGCCCCCGGCCAGGGGCTGTCCAGCGTCGCGGCCATGGCGGCCCTGCTGGGCGAGCGGGGGCGCAGCGGCACCACCCAGAACCTCCACCCGAACCGCGGCGACGACACCGACGGCGGCCGCCGCCGGCGTCGCCGCGGCGAGGGCGGCGCCCCGGTGCGGCTCGAGCCCGGCACGCTGCCGCCGGTCCCGCCGATGCGCCCGGTCGGAGCCACCGCCCTGGGCGGCGACACCATCGCCGCCGGTCCGGCATCGCTCCCGCCCGCTCCCGGGGCCGACGACGAGCCCTTCGGCGTCCTGCACGGCGCCGGAACACGGGACTACGGGTACGACAGGTACGACGGCGACTACCCGCCCGAGCTCGCGGACGACGCCGACGACGAGGACGCCGCCCGGAAGCACCGGCTGGTCGTCGTGGGCCTGCCGCTGCTCGCCCTCCTCGTGGTCATCGCGCTGGCGTGGTGGTTCGGCTCCAGCGTCCTGTCCGTGGCCGACTCGGTGGACGAGGAGGTCGGCGGCTCGACCCCGCCCGCGAGCAGCGCCCCGGCGGCCGACGGCGCCGAGGAGGAGCCGGCGCCCGGGGCCGGCGCCGCGGTCGCCGTCAGCGGTGCCCAGGTCTTCGACCCGTTCGGGGACGGCGAGCCGGAGAACGACGCCGACGTGCCCCTGTCCTACGACGGCGACCCGGCCACCGCCTGGAGCACGCTGAACTACCGCGGCTCCCCGGCCTTCGGCAACCTCAAGCCCGGCGTCGGCGTCGTCTACGACCTCGGCGAGGAGCAGCCGCTCGCCGGCGTCACGGTGCAGACGGCGACGCCCGGCGCCACGGTCGAGGTGCGCACCGGCGACTCGCCCGACGGGGCGCTCGACGACTTCACCGTCGCCGCCGCCGACACGCTCGCCGAGAGCACCGACCTGGCCTTCGACGAGACCGCCACCGCCCGCTACGTGCTGGTGTGGTTCACCGGCCTGGTCGACGGTCCCGACGGTTTCTCCGCGGAGCTGGCCGAGGTCGAGGTCCGCAGCGCCGGCTGATCCCTCCTGCGGGGGACCCCCCGCCGCGAGGGAATGCCGCGCCTACGATCGGAGGTTGTGCCGCCCGTGATGAGCAACGATCCCACTCCCGGCCTGACGGTCCCGACCAGCGCTGCGCCGGAGATCCCGCCGGCCGAGCACGACGGGGTCCGCGATCTGATCATCATCGGGTCGGGTCCGGCCGGGTACACCGCGGCCATCTACGCGGCCCGGGCGAACCTGCACCCGCTGGTCCTCGAGGGCTCCCAGTTCGGTGGCGCCCTCATGACCACGACCGAGGTGGAGAACTTCCCCGGCTTCCCCGAGGGCATCCAGGGCCCGCAGCTGATGGACGACATGCGGACCCAGGCCGAGCACTTCGGCGCCGAGCTGGTGCCCTCGGACGTGACCGCGGTCGACCTCACCGCGACCCCCAAGACCGTCACGGTCGGCGACACGGTGCACCGCGCGCACGCGGTGATCGTCGCGACCGGCTCCAAGTACCGGTACCTGGGCCTGGACAACGAGCAGCGCCTGCTCGGCCGCGGTGTCTCCGCGTGTGCCACCTGCGACGGCTTCTTCTTCCGCGACCAGGACATCGTGGTCGTGGGCGGCGGTGACTCCGCGATGGAGGAGGCCACCTTCCTCACCCGGTTCGCCAAGACCGTCACCGTGGTGCACCGCCGCGAGGAGCTGCGGGCCTCGAAGATCATGCAGCAGCGGGCACAGGACAACGACAAGATCCGCTGGGCGCTCGGCAAGCAGGTCACCGACGTGATCGGCGACGCCACGGTCTCGGCCGTGCAGCTGACCGACGTCGTCACCGGTGCCACGGAGACCATGCCGGCGACCGGCATGTTCCTGGCGATCGGGCACGACCCGCGCAGCGAGCTCTTCGCGGGCCAGCTGAAGCTGGACGACGAGGGCTACGTCCAGGTCGAGCACCCGACCACCCGCACCAACATCGACGGCGTCTTCGCCTGCGGCGACGTCGTCGACCACATCTACCGCCAGGCGATCACGTCGGCCGGCACGGGTGCCGCCGCCGCCATCGACGCCGAGCGGTGGCTCGCCGACACCTTCGACGAGCGCTGAGCCGACCTCCCCGCCCCCCGTCGGACGACCGGGCATAACCGCCGGGCCGATCCCGTTGTCCGGGCAGGGAATCTCGTCAGCGCCAGCAACGAGCCAGTCGACCAATAGGGAGAACGACCATGGCAGGCAACACCGTGACGGTCACCGACGCCAGCTTCGCCACCGAGGTGCTGGGCAGCGACAAGCCCGTGCTCGTCGACTTCTGGGCGGAGTGGTGCGGGCCGTGCAAGATGGTCGCCCCCGTGCTGGAGGAGATCGCCTCCGAGCACGGTGACAAGCTCACCATCGCCAAGCTCAACATCGACGAGAACCCGCAGATCGCCCGCGACTACCAGGTCATGTCGATCCCGACCATGACGGTCTTCCAGGGCGGCAAGCCGGTCAAGAGCATCATCGGGGCCAAGCCCAAGGGCGCGATCCTGAACGACCTCGCCGACTACATCCAGTAGGAACCGTGCCCCGCACGGGGCGTGGTCACGCTGGGTACGAGGAAGGCCCACCCGTCCACCGGACGGGTGGGCCTTCGCCGTCCCCGGGGGAGGGTCGCGCGCCCCGGGTGCGCCGACCGGGGCGGGAAGGACGACAATCGGGGGCACGATGGGAACCGACAGCCGCATGCAGCCCCTGAGGCCGGGGGACCGCGGACCGGCCGTGGCCGACGTGCACGCCGCCCTCCGCAGTCTGGGCCTCCTCCCCGCCGCCGCTGACGGCGCGGACCCCGGCCTGGACTCGGCGGAGTACGACGCCGCCACCGAGCTCGCCGTCCGCCACTTCCAGCAGGTGCGCGGCCTGTCCGTGGACGGCCGGGTCGGCGAGGAGACCTACCGGGCGCTCAGCGAGGCCCGCTGGTCGCTGGGCGACCGGCTGCTGCGCTACGACCCCGAGCGCCCCATGCGCGGCGACGACGTGATCAACCTCCAGGAGCGGCTGCTCGAGCTCGGCTACGACGCCGGCCGCGCCGACGGGATGCTGGGCCCGGAGACCGAGGTCGGCCTGCGAGCGTTCCAGCGCGACTACGGCCTGACCTCCGACGGCACCTGCGGGCCGGCCACCCTGCGCGCCCTGCGCCAGCTGGGCCGCAAGGTCACCGGCGGGCGTCCGCAGCTGCTGCGCCAGAGTGCGTCGTTCGTCGAGAGCGGGCCGCACCTGATCGGCCGGCGGATCGTCGTCGACGCCGGGCACGGCGGCCCCGACGCCGGGATCACCTCCGGCGAGACCACCGAGGCCGACCTGGTCTTCGACCTCGCCTCCCGGATCGAGGGTCGGCTCGCCGCCGCCGGGGCCACCGTCTACCTGACGCGGGGCCGGTCACAGGGGCCGGCACTCGCCGAGCGGACCGCCTTCGCCAACGACGCCCGCGCCGACCTCTTCCTCTCCCTCCACATGGACGCGCACAGCTCGGAGCACGCGCGCGGGGTGGCCAGCTACTACTACGGCACCGGCTCCGGGGCGTCGTCGACGGTGGGGGAGCAGTTCGCCAACCTGGTGCGCCGCGAGATCGTGGCCCGCACCGGCATGCTGGACCTCGGCTCCCACCCCAAGACGTGGGACCTGCTCCGCATGACCCGCATGCCCGCGGTGCGGCTGGACTGCGGCTACCTGTCGCACCCGGTCGACCGGCTGCTGCTGCTCGACGCACGGGTCCGCAGCGCCATCGCCCACGGCGTCCTCGCCGCCGTCCAGCGGCTCTACCTCCCCGCCGAGGCCGACCCCCCGACCGGCACCTTCGTCCTCCCCGGCAAGGCGTAGCGCTATTGCATCGTCGTCCTCCGGACGACACCGCGGCCAACGGCCGTCCCCCTATGGGGCTGAGCGTCTCCGTCGCGCCTACGCGGAACCCTCCGGGCCCCACTCAGCACGACCCGGCACAGGACACCGCGGCCAACGGCCGTCCCCCTATGGGGCTGAGCGTCTCCGTCGCGCCTACGCGGAACCCACCGGGCCCCACTCAGCACGACCGGACCAGTGCCGTTCCCGCCTACCGCGGCACCTGGCCGCGGTGCCGCCCGGGAGGGCGGCAGATGCCGTAGTGACTGAACAGTCCGTCCTTTCACGTGTTGCGTGCGGCCGGTCCTCCCGCGCTGCTTAGACTCTTCAAGGTGGCCACCATCCCGCCCGGCACGCCTGCCGGTCCCGGACAGCAAGGGGCGCACCCTGGTGCGCACCCCCATCCCGCGCCGCGGCATCCGCGGCTCGACCCGCTGGCCGACCGGTACGCAGCACGCACGCACGGGATGAAGACCTCGGAGATCCGCGCGCTGTTCTCCGTGGTGAGCCGTCCCGAGGTGGTCTCCCTCGCCGGTGGCATGCCCGCCGTCACCGCCCTCCCGCTCGACGCCGTCGGCTCGATGATCGGCGACCTGGTGTCGGGGATGGGCGCGCAGACGCTCCAGTACGGCTCGGGCCAGGGTGACCCGCGGCTGCGCGAGCGGATCTGCGACGTCATGGCGCTCGAGGGCATCACCGACGCCTCGGCCAGCGAGGTGGTCGTGACCGTCGGGTCCCAGCAGGGCCTCGACCTGGTCACCCGCGTGTTCGTCGACCCCGGGGACGTGATCCTCGCCGAAGCGCCGTCCTACGTCGGCGCGCTCGGGGTCTTCCAGTCCGCCGAGGCGCGCGTCCGGCACGTCGCCATGGACGACGACGGGCTGATCCCCGAGGCCCTGGAGGAGGCGCTGGTCGCCTGCCGCGCCGCCGGCGACCGGGTGAAGTTCCTCTACACGGTGCCGAACTTCCACAACCCGGCCGGCGTCACGCTGTCCGAGCCGCGCCGCGAGGCGATCATGGCGATCGCCGAGCGCTGGGACCTGCTGATCGTCGAGGACAACCCCTACGGGCTGCTGGGCTTCGAGCAGGAGCCGATGCGCGCGCTGCGGGCCCGGGACGCCCAGCGGGTCATCTACCTCGGCTCGTTCTCCAAGACCTTCTCCCCGGGGCTGCGCGTCGGCTGGGTCCTCGCCCCGCTGGCGGTCCGCGAGAAGCTCGTCCTGGCCACCGAGGCGCAGGTGCTCTGCCCGCCGTCGCTGACCCAGTACGCGGTCGCCCGCTACCTGGACACCCAGCCCTGGCGCGAGCAGATCAAGCTGTTCACCGAGCTCTACCGGGAGCGCCGCGACGCCTGCCTGGAGTCGCTCGAGGCGATGATGCCGGCCGGGACCTCGTGGACCCACCCGCACGGCGGGTTCTACGTCTGGCTGAAGCTGCCGGCGGGGCTCGACGCCAAGCTCATGCAGCCGCGGGCCGTGGGGGCGCTCGTGGCCTACGTGCCGGGGATCGGCTTCTACGCCGACGGCAGCGGCCAGGAGTACATGCGGCTGTCCTACTGCTACCCGGAGCCGGACCAGATCCGGGAGGGGGTGCGCCGGCTGGCGCGCGTCATCGAGGCCGAGCTGGACCTGCACTCCACTTTCGACAAGGTCGACACCGGGACGTTCCGCGCCGTCCGGGCGGGCTCCGGTCACGACGCCGAGTCGATGGTCGGGCCGGCCAACAGCGACCGATACGAGGACGGCCGAGCATGACCGAGTCCACCGCCGCGCCCGCGCCGGCCCCCGACGCCCCGCCGGAGCCGCTGCGCGCCGTCGTCCTCGCCGGTGGGCTGACGTTCGAGCGGGAGGTCAGCCTCTCCTCGGGCACCCAGGTCGTCGAGGAGCTGACCCGCGCCGGGCTGGACGCGGAGCTGCGCGACGCCGACGCCGAGCTCCTGCCCGGTCTGGCCGCCGCCCCCGCCGACGCCGTCTTCATCGCCCTGCACGGTGCCACCGGTGAGGACGGCGCCCTCCGGGCCGTGCTCGACCTGGCCGGGGTGCCGTACGTGGGCTCACCGGCGGCCGCCTGCCGCCTGGCCTGGGACAAGCCCGCCGCGAAGTCGGTCGTCCGGACCGCCGGGGTGACGACGCCGGACTGGGTGGCGCTCCCGCACAGCACCTTCCGCGAACTGGGTGCGGGCGCGGTCCTGGACCTGATGGTCGCCCGGCTCGGCCTGCCGCTGATGGTCAAGCCCGCGTCCGGCGGCTCCGCCCTGGGCGTGCAGAAGGTCAGCCGGGTCGAGGACCTCCCCGCCGCCATGGTGAGCTGCTTCGCCTACGGCGACACGGTGATGGTCGAGCGGTTCGTCGAGGGGGTCGAGGTGGCCCTGGCCGTCATCGATCTCGGCGACGGCCCGGAGGCGCTGCCCGCCGTCGAGATCGAGCCCGAGTCCGGCGTCTTCGACTACACCTCCCGGTACACCCCGGGTCTCACCGAGTACCACGCCCCCGCCCGCATCCCGGACGAGGCTGCCGCCCGCGCCGCCGAGGTGGCCGTCCGGGTGCACCAGGTGCTCGGGCTGGCCGACCTCTCCCGCACCGACGCGATCATCACGCCGGACGGCGAGGTCCACTTCCTCGAGGTGAACGTCTCGCCGGGGCTCACCGAGACCTCCATGTTCCCCATGGCGGTGGAGGCGGCCGGCCACGAGCTCGGCGACGTCCTCGCCCGGTTGCTGGCCCGCCGGGCCGGCGCCGGCAGCTGATCCGCGCACCCGGCACGACAACGCCCCTTACGTCAGTGACGTAAGGGGCGTTTTCGCACGGGCTAGGTGGCTCTCAGACCTCGGGACGACGTCCGGTGATCTCCGGCGCCATGACGCCGATGATCCGCTGGAGATCGTCTACCGAGCCGAACTCGACGACGATCTTGCCCTTGGCCCGGCCGATCTGGATCTTCACGTTCGTCTCGAACATGTCGGACAGCCGTGACCCCAGCTCCTCCACCCCGGGAGCGCTGATGTTCCGAGCGCGGCGCTTGGCCGTCGGCTGCTCGGTCGCCGCCATCGCCACGGCCTCCTCGGTCGCCCGGACCGACATCCCCTCGGCGACGATGCGGGTGGCCAGCGCGTCCTGCGCCTCGGCGTCGGGCAGTCCGAGGAGCGCCCGGGCGTGGCCGGCGGAGATGACGCCGGCGGCGACCCGGGTCTGCACCTTCACCGGCAGCTTCATCAGCCGGATGGTGTTGGTGACCTGCGAGCGGCTCCGGCCGATCCGCTGGGCCAGCTCCTCGTGCGTCGCCCCGAACTCCTCCAGCAGCTGCTGGTAGGCGGCGGCCTCCTCGAGCGGGTTCAGCTGGACGCGGTGGATGTTCTCCAGCAGGGCGTCGCGCAGCATGGCGTCGTCCGTGGTGTCGCGGACGATCGCCGGGACGCTCTCCAACCCGGCCGCCCGCGACGCGCGCAGCCTTCGCTCGCCCATGATGAGCTCGTACCGGCCGTCGCCCGCCTCACGCACGACGATCGGCTGGAGGAGACCGAACTCCCGGACGCTGTGGGTGAGCTCCTCGAGCGCCTCGTCGTCGAACACCTGCCGCGGCTGCTTCGGGTTCGGGACGACGTCGTCGACCGCCACCTCGCGGAGCTGCGCGCCGGGCACCCCGACCGTGCCGGTATCCGGTGCCGCCGCAGGGGCGGGCACCAGGCTCATCGGCGACGACGGGGACCCGGGCACCGGCTGACCGGCGCCGTTCGCCGGGCCCGCCGGCGCCGACTCCGGTCGGGCGTCGTCCTCGGCCTGCTGGGGAGCGGGTGTGGCCGCCGGCAAAGGAGTGGGGGGCGGCCCGGTCGGGATGAGCGCCGCCAGCCCGCGTCCCAGGCCGCCTCGCTTCGTCATGACTGCTCCTCGCTGGCAGTGTTGCTCACTGGGATTCCTGGGTGCGGAAGGGAACCGCGGTCTCGCCGAAAGCGAGGGCGCCGACCGGGGTGGCGCCGTTGCTGCCGGCCCCGCTGTCGAGCGGCTGCAGGGCGACCCCGCGCTGGGCGAGCTCGCGCGCCGCCTCCACGTAGCTGGTCGACCCGCGCGACCCCGGGTCGTAGGTCAGGACGGACTGCCCGTAGCCGGGCGCCTCGGAGACGCGGACGTTCCGCGGGATGACCGCCTGGAGCACGAGCTCGCCGAAGTGGTTGCGGACCTCGTCGGCGACCTGGTCGGCCAGCTTGGTCCGTCCGTCGTACATCGTCAGGAGGATGGTCCGGACGGCGATCCCCGGGTTGAGGTGCTGGCGGACGAGGTCGATGTTGTTGAGCAGCTGACCCAGACCCTCGAGCGCGTAGTACTCGCACTGGATGGGGATGAGCACCTCGTCGCCGGCCACGAGCGCGTTGAGCGTCAGCAGACCCAGCGACGGCGGGCAGTCGATGAGCACGTAGTGCGGGCGGCGCTCCTGGGGGAGCGCCGCGACGTAGGCCTCGATCGCGCGGCGGAGCCGGTGCTCGCGGGCGACGACGGAGACGAGCTCGATCTCGGCGCCGGCCAGGTCGATGGTCGCCGGCACGCACAGCAGGTTCGGGCTGGCGGTCGTCGGGTGCACGACCTCCGACAGCGTGCTGTCGCCGACGAGGGCGTCGTAGATGCTCGGGGTCCCCACGGTGTGCTCCACCCCGAGGGCGGTGCTGGTGTTCCCCTGCGGATCGAGGTCGATCACCAGCGTCCGCAGCCCGTAGAGGGCCAGCGCCACACCGAGGTTCACCGTGGACGTCGTCTTGCCGACGCCGCCCTTCTGGTTGGCGATGGTGATGACCCTGATCCGTCCGGGCGCCGGGAAGGGCTCCTGATCGGCGGCGTGGAGCACGCGCGTCGCGCGCAGCGCCTCCATCGCGATCGGGCTGTCGAAGTCCGCCATGCTCCCGGCGGACGACGCCGACGACTGGTCTGCGGCCAGGTTGCTGCGCAGCCGCTCGCCCGGGTCGGTCATCGCGGGTCCTTCCTCTGCCGGCGGCGTTTCACGTGGAACGGATCGGGTAATTGCGCCTGTTCCACGTGGAACAGGACCCGGCGCGGGAGCGTCGTCACCGTTCTCCACGCGTCATGACCACCACGGTAGTGGCAGCGTCTCCCAGGGATGCACCGACGGCACGCGCCGCGATGTCCCGCATTCCCACGGCCCGCAGTTCCGGGAGCAGGCCGGGGAGTTCCTCCAGGGCTCGGGCCCCGACGAGGGCGACCAGCTGGGCGCCCGGCCGGAGCAGGCCGCGGCACCACCCGACGAGGCGGGGGAGTGGCGCGACCGCCCGCGCGGTGACCACGTCCACCCGGCCGACGGCGGCGACGACGCCCCGGTCCTCGGCGCGCCCCCGCACGACCCGCCACGACGACGATCCTGCGAGGTCCGCCACCGCGTCCTCGAGGAACTCCACCCGGCGGGCCATGGGCTCCACCAGGGTCAGCTCGATGTCCGGCCGGGCCAGCCCCAGCGGGATGCCGGGCAGCCCCGCTCCACTCCCGACGTCGACCACGCGGGCACCCTGGGGCACCGCCTCGGCGACCGCCGCGCTGTTGAGCACGTGCCGCTCCCACAGCCGGGACACCTCGCGTGGCCCGATCAGCCCGCGCGTGACCCCGTCCGTGGCCAGCCGGGTCACATACCGCTGAGCGGCCGGCAACGCATCGCCGAAGACGCCGGCGGCCACGGCCGGCGGCGCGGGCGCGACCACATCCTCGGCACCGGCCGCCGCGCCCGGCGCCGGACGTCCGTCGGTCACCTGTCGGGCAGGACCACGACGCGGCGGTTGGGCTCCTCGCCCTCCGACTCGCTGTGCACACCGGCCACCGAGGCGATGACGTCGTGGACGACCTTGCGCTCGAACGGGTTCATCGGGCTGAGCCGCTCCGGCTGACCGCTGGCGGAGACCCGGCTCGCGGTCTCGCCGGCGAGGGTGGTCAGGTCGGCCCGCCGCTTGGCCCGGTAGCCACCGACGTCGAGCATCAGCCGACTGCGCACTCCGGTCGACTGGGCGACCGCGAGCCGGGTGAGCTCCTGCAGCGCCTCGAGGGTGGCGCCCTCGGGTCCGATCAGGTCGGTGAGCCGGCCGCCGACGATCGCGACCGACGCGCGGTCGCCCTCCACGTCGAGATCGATGTCGCCGTCGACGTCGAGGATGTCGAGGAGGCGTTCCAGGTAGTCACCGGCCACGTCCCCCTCCCGGACCAGCAGGTCGTCGCCGGTCCCACCGGCCCCACCCGCCTCGCGTGTCTCGAGGTCCACCGGCTCCACGACGGCGTCGTCGCTGGCGGCGTCCGCGTCGGGCAGGGCGGGCGGGTTGTCTGTCACGGGCTGCTGCGGAGCACTCACGGGTGTTCCTCCCAGTTCGGTGCGGCGGCCGGGTGTCCCCGGTGGTCGGTGTGCCGGGCGTACCGGCGGAGGTGCGGTCGAGCGGTGGTCAGCGACGCTTCCGCTTGCCGCGGTTGGCCGGGCCCTGTCCCGAGCCCGGCCGGGAACCGCCCCCGGCGCGGGGCGTCCCGTTGGCCGAGCCGCCGCCGGCGGGCCCCGCACCGTTGCTCCCGGCGGGCGGCGACCCGTCCGCGCCGGCTGCCGTGCTGCCGTGCGCCTCACCGGACGCCGGAGGCGTGACGGGCGGCTGCGTCGGCCGGCCCTGCTTGGGGCGGACCGGCTTGGCGCCGGGCTTCGGGGCGAGCGTGCGGGGGTCGACGACCGGCTTGCCCTCGGCGGCCTTGGCCTTGGCGGCGTCGGAGCCGGGCGGCGGCAGCTTGCGGAGGATGAAGAACTGCTGGCCCAGCGTCCAGAGGTTGTTGACCATCCAGTAGATGAGGACGCCGATGGGGAAGATGAAGCCGGAGACGAAGAGGCTGATCGGGACGCCGTAGAGCATCAGCTTCTGGACCATGGCGGCCTGGCCCTCGACCGGGCCCGAGCGCGACATGATCTGCCGCTGGGTGAAGTACGTCGTGAAGCACATGATCAGGATCAGCGCGAAGGCGACGATCCGGATGTTGGTGTAGGTGACGCCCTGGATGTCCAGGATCGCCTGCTCCTTGGCGCCGCTCATGTTGAACGACGAGGAGATCGGGGCGCCGAAGAGCTTGGCGCGGGCCGCCTGGTCGGTGAGCTCGTCCGACCAGGAGTAGAGCCCCTGCTTGTCCGGGGCGAGCCGCCGCAGCACGTGGAAGAGCGACAGGAAGATCGGGATCTGCGGCAGGATCGGCAGGCAGCCGGCCAGCGGGTTGACCCCGCGCTCCTTCTGGAGCTGCTGCATCGCGACGGCCATCCCCTGGCGGTCGCTGCCGTACTGCTTGCGCAGCTTGGCGATCTCCGGCTGCAGCTCCTGCATGGCCCGCTGGGACTTCACCTGCTTCACGAAAAGCGGGAAGAGGATCAGCCGGATGGTGACGACCAGGAAGACGATCGCCAGGACCCAGGTGAGGCCGGCCAGTCCGGTCTCGGCGGCGGGGTCGCCGAGGACGACGTTCCACAGCGAGTGCCACCGGGCCATCACCCAGGAGATGGCGGTGTACAGCCAGTCAAGCAACGGAGGACTCCTCCTGCGGGGTCCGGCACGAGGCCGGCGGGGTGGCCTCGCGGCCGGGGTCATCGGACGGCGCACCCGAGGGGCGTGCCGCTGAGGTGGACGAGCGGGGGCCCGTCCCGGTTCCGGGCCGCCCGGTCACCGGCGGGACGAGGTCGACGCCCCCGGGGTGCCAGGGGGCGCACTTGAGCAACCGCACGAACGCCAGCCAGGTACCGCGACCCGCGCCGTGCCGGGCCACCGCCTCGGCCGCGTAGGCGCTGCAGGTCGGGTGGAACCGGCAGCGCGGGGGCAGCGCCGGGCTGATGGCGCGGGAGTAGAAGCCCACCGCCCGGAGCAGCAGCCGGGCGACGGGGGAGTGGTGCGGGGTCGTGGCGCGGGTGTCGTTCACCGGGCACGCGCCCGGTCGCCGAGCAACCGGTCCAGGCCGGCGGCCAGGTCCCGGTGCAGTACGGCGGAGTCCGCAGCGGCGGCCTCCGGACGAGCCCGGACCACCAGGTCCGCACCCGACGGGAGCCGGTCCAGCTCGGCACGGACGACGGCGCGCAGGCGACGGGTCACCCGGTGGCGGACCACCGAGTTGCCCACGCTCTTGCCCACCACGAAACCGGCCCGCGCAGCCACCGGCGACGCGGGGTCGCCGGTCGGCTGCTCGGGCCGTTCGGGGAGGAGGTGCAGCACCATGGTCGGCCGCCCGGCGCGTCGACCGGATCGGACGACCGCGGCGAAATCCGGGCGCCGGCGCAGGCGTGCCTGCGCAGGCAGCACGTCAGGCGGAGAGCTTCTCGCGGCCCTTGCGCCGACGGGTGGCGAGGATCGCCCGGCCCGCGCGGGTCCGCATCCGCAGCCGGAATCCGTGCGTCTTGGACCGGCGACGGTTGTTCGGCTGGAACGTGCGCTTGCTCACGAGGTACTCCCACTACACGGCATCGGCGGTGCGTCCCCGTCGGTGGACGGGGACGCGCAGGGTGTCGGGTCGGCGCGACGGCCACCCCCGGCACCCCGGAAGCTGGCACTGCGGAGCGCCGGACCGGTACCCGACCCCGCAGGCACGCTGCAGTGGCCGGGAACGGGCAGACCCGTCCACAGACTCCGGCCAGCATAGCCGAGGACCGGTGGCTGCCGGCGAGCGACCGCCCATGATGGCCCGGCCGGTCCGCCGGGGTCCCCCGGCGCGCCGGTGCACGGGACACGACGGGGGGGGTGGTCTCCGGCTCCCCGGGGCGCGCCCGCCGGACACCGCGGCGTTGCCGGGCTGTGGATGAGGCTGTTAGCGTCGCCGTCGCTCCGCGTCGGGCGTCAGGGTCACGGCGCGCGGGCCGACCCCGTCGGTCGACCGACCGCCGAGCCCCTCCTCCAGCCGCCCGATCCCGGCCGTGACCAGCGATTCTGCTGTACCGGCCGTCGTCCCGTGCGGAGCCGGCGCACCATCCCGCCGGCCGTGCACAGCCTGTGGACACCGATGTGGACCACATGCGTTCGTATGTCCACAGCCGGGGCACCCACCGGTGGACGGACCACGGTCGCGGGGAGGCCGGCACGGCAGGTGCCGGGCACCGGGAGCGGCCACGGGGTCGACTGCATGGGAGGACTACACGGCATGGCCGATGCCACGCTGGACCTGGCCACGGTCTGGGACCAGATCCGGGAGCGACTGGCGACCAGCCTGTCCCCGCAGCAGAACGCGATGCTGAACCTCACCCGGCCACTGGGCCTGGTCGAGGACACCGCGGTGCTCGCCGCGCCCAACGAATTCACCCAGACGGTCCTCGAGTCGCGCATGCGCCGGGTCCTCGCCGAGGCGCTGTCCGAGCAGTTCGGCCGGGACATCCGGGTCGCCGTCCAGCTCGAGGACGCCCCCGCCGCCCCCCCGACCGACAGCCGCGACGACGAACCGGTCCGCCGGCCGTGGTCGGCCGCCGAGGCGCAGCGCGCCGAGGAGGACCGCGCCACCCGGGACCGCGCCGACGACGGACGCAGTGCGTTCGGCGTGCGCACCGACGTCGTCGGCACCGCAGCCCCCTGGGACCGCGGCGCCGCGGCCGAACGCCCCGCACCGCCCGACTTCCCCGAGGTCCGCGAGCTGCACCCCGCGGACGGACCGCAGCGCCCGCCCGTGGACCGCGGCGCGCCGGAGGACTGGAGCACCACCACGTGGGGGGGCGGCGCGGCAGGCGGCTCCGGCAGCCGCGACTGGGGCGGCGTCGACGACGACCGCAGCGCGGACGTGCTGCCGTTCGACGTCGACGGCTCCGCGGGGGAGCAGCGCCGTCCCGGCGTCGGGTCCGGTGGCCGGACGCGACGGCCCGAGGCCGGTCGCCCCGCCGGGCTCGACCCGGGCCTGAACGCCAAATACGTCTTCGACTCCTTCGTCATCGGCAACAGCAACCGGTTCGCCCACGCGGCGGCGGTCGCCGTCGCCGAGGCGCCGGCGCGGGCCTACAACCCGCTGTTCATCTACGGCGAGTCCGGCCTCGGCAAGACGCACCTGCTGCACGCGATCGGCCACTACGCGGCACGGATGTTCCCCAACGTGCGGGTGCGCTACGTCAGCACCGAGGAGTTCACCAACGAGTTCATCAACCTGGTGCACTCCGGCCGGGCGGAGGAGTTCCGCCGCCGGTTCCGCGACATCGACTTCCTGCTGATCGACGACATCCAGTTCCTCGAGCGGGCCGAGCGCACGCAGGAGGAGTTCTTCCACACCTTCAACACGCTGCACAACGCCAGCAAGCAGATCGTGATCACCTCCGACCGTCCGCCCAAGAAGCTGACGACGCTGGAGGACCGGCTGCGCACCCGGTTCGAGTGGGGCCTGATCACCGACGTCCAGGCGCCCGACCTCGAGACCCGCATCGCCATCCTGCGGAAGAAGGCCTGGGGCGAGCGGCTGCAGGTCCCCGACCAGGTGCTCGAGTTCATCGCCAGCAAGGTGCAGACCAACATCCGCGAGCTCGAGGGCGCGCTCATCCGGGTGACCGCGTTCGCCAGCCTGAACAAGCAGCAGGTCGACCTGCCGCTGGCCGAGCTGGTGCTCAAGGACCTGATCAGCGACGAGCAGGGCCCGCAGATCACCGCCGCGATCATCATGGCGGCCACGGCCGAGTACTTCTCCGTGACGATGGAGGAGCTGCAGGGCACCAACCGCAGCCGCACCCTGGTGAACGCACGGCAGATCGCGATGTACCTGTGCCGGGAGCTCACCGAGCTGTCGCTGCCGCGCATCGGTGCCTCCTTCGGCGGCAAGGACCACACCACGGTCATGCACGCCGTCAAGAAGATCACCAACCTGATGAGCGAGCGCCGGGCCACGTACACCCAGGTCACCGAGCTGACCGCCCGCATCAAGAGCCGCGCCCGGCAGTAACTCTGTCGTCCTCCGGACGACACCGCGGCCAGGTGCCGTTCCCCTGCTGAGCTGAGCCGATCCGCCGTGCCTGCGCGGACCCTCCGGGCCCACTCGGCACAGCCCTGCTCGGTGCCGTCCCGACCGGGGTGACACCGCGGGCAGGTGCCGTCCCCTTGCTGGGCTGAGCGAGTCTCTCGCGCCTGCGCGGGACCCTCCGGGCCCCGCTCGGCGTGATCCTGCGGGTGCCGTTCCCGACGTCGGACCGGGCGTACGCGGGTTCCTCTCCCGGCTCGGCGACGGGGTGGTCGGGGCGGTGATCCACGGCTGCCGGGGGTGACGCGGCGTTGCCGGGACGGTCACCGTCCGGACGCCTCCCGGTCACCGCTCCGGCGTGGTCGACATGTCGTTGTCCACACCTGTGTGGATCCCTGGGGACGACGGAATCGCTGGTCCTCCGCGCGATGGGCCGCCGGACGTCGCCGACCGGCGTCGACTCATCGAGAAGTTGTCCCCAGGAATGTGCACAGCTGGGGGAAAGTCGGGTCGGCGCCGTTCCGCCTCGTTCCCGGCCGGCACGACCGCCAGCGGGACCGGAGCCGTCCGATCGGCGGCCACACGCCGCTGACCTGCACCGATGCCACCACAGAGCGCCGGGCCATGCAGCACGACGTCGATCGCCGGCCGCACCGTGCACACGACCTGGGGACGGACCGGGGAGACGCAGGGGACAGCAGGTGGACCGGCGCGGGTCGCGGTGCACAACCGTCGATCTGTCCACGTGTCGACAACAGGAAGACGCTGACCACCCACAATCGGCCAACACCCCCGAACGCCCGCTGACCTGCGGGAAGGGGCCCGATCCCCAGCTTCCACACGTGTGATGACGAGGATGAGGGAGTTATCTCGGAGAATTCTTGAACCACACTCTGGGTGGGGACGCTGCGGGCCGGGGCTCCCCGGACCGCAGCGGGAATGGCCGATCAGCAACCGGTCGAGGGACCGGGGTTTCCCCACCGGGCACTGCAACAGGCACGATGAGCACCGCAGCGGAGCCCTCGCCCCGCAGCAGCACGAACGACGAGCTCCGTGCCCACGCCGTCCGCCCTCCCGGTGGCCGCAGGGGCCGGACCGAACATGGGTGGGTCGAGAGATGAAGTTCCGGGTGGCACGTGAGGTGCTCGCCGACGCCGTCGCCTGGACGGCGCGCAGCCTGCCGCCGCGACCGTCGGTGCCGGTGCTGGCGGGCATCCTGCTCGAGGCCGACGGGAACGTGCTGTCGGTCTCCGGCTTCGACTACGAGGTGTCGGCCCGCTCGGAGGTCGACGTGCAGACCAGCGAGAACGGACGCGTGCTGGTCCCCGGCCGGCTCCTCGCCGAGATCACCCGCGCCCTGCCCCCGCACCCGGTGGAGATCACCGCCGAGGGCCCGCGGCTGGCCATCACGTGCAGCAACGCGCGGTTCAGCCTGCCGACCCTCCCGGTCGAGGACTACCCGTCGCTGCCCTCGATGCCCTCGGCGGCCGGGATCGTCGAGAGCGACGTCTTCGCCGAGGCCGTGGCCCAGGTCGCCGTCGCCGCGGGCCGGGACGACACGCTCCCGATGCTCACCGGGGTGCGGCTGGAGATCGAGGGCGACCAGATCACCCTCGCCGCCACGGACCGGTACCGCCTCGCGGTGCGCGAGTTCGCCTGGCGGCCGGAGACCTCCGGGCTGTCGGCCGCGGTGCTCGTCCCCGCGCGCACGCTGGCCGAGGCGGCCAAGACGCTGACCAGCGGTCCGGAGATCACGCTGTCGCTGTCCTCGGGCAGCTCCGGCGAGGGCATCCTCGGCCTCTCCGGCAAGGACCGGCAGACCACCACCCGGCTGCTGGACGCCGAGTTCGTGAAGTACCGCGCGATCATGCCCAACGAGTCGCTGGCGAACGCCACGCTGCCGGTGGGGCTGTTCACCGACGCCGCCAAGCGGGTGGCGCTGGTCGCCGAGCGGGGCACGCCGCTGCGCTGCGAGTTCACGCCGGGCCAGGTGACCCTGCGGGCCGGGGGCAGCGACGACGAGGGCCAGGCGGAGGAGCGCTGCGACGTCGACTTCGACGGCGAGCCGCTGACCATCGGCTTTAACCCGACGTTCCTGCTCGACGGCCTGGCCGCGGTGCACACCGACCGCGCGCGGATGGACTTCACCAGCCCGCTCAAGCCGGCCGTGCTGTCCGGCGTCGAGGAGCCGGCGGCCGACGACGACAAGCCGGCGCCGGTCGAGCGTCCTGGGAGCTACCGGTACCTGATCATGCCGGTGCGGCTGCCGGGCTGAGCCACTTCCGCTCCGGGCCCCTGCACGGACCCGGGGTCGGCCGCCGGGCGGGAGCCGCCCGGCACGAGCACGATGGATCGCGACCACGACGGCGAAGAGAGGCGGGACCGTGCAGCTGGGGCTGATCGGGCTGGGCAAGATGGGCGGCAACATGGCCGAGCGGCTGCGCCGCGCCGGGCACGAGGTCGTGGGATACGACCGTGCTCCCGGCAAGCGCGACGTCGACAGCCTGCCCGCACTGGTGGAGGCGCTCGCAACGCCTCGCGTGGTGTGGGTGATGGTGCCCGCGGGTGAGCCGACGAAGGCGACGATCAAGGAGCTGAGCGAGCTGCTCAGCCCGGGCGACGTCGTGATCGACGGCGGCAACTCGAAGTACACCGACGACCAGGTGCACGACGTCATGATGCGCGAGAAGGGCATCGGCTACATCGACGCCGGGGTCTCCGGCGGCGTCTGGGGGCTGGAGAACGGCTACGCCCTCATGGTCGGCGGGACGAAGGAGGACGTCGCCACGGCGCAGCCGATCTTCGACGCTCTGAAGCCGCCGGCCCCCCACGACGAGTCCGGGCAGGAGATGCCCGGTGCCGGCTTCGTGCACGCCGGGCCGGTGGGCGCCGGCCACTTCAGCAAGATGGTCCACAACGGCATCGAGTACGCGCTGATGCAGGCCTACGGCGAGGGCTACGAGCTGCTGGCCGCGGTCGACCTCGTCGAGGACGTCCCGGGCGTCATCGCGTCCTGGACGCAGGGCACCGTCATCCGCTCGTGGCTGCTCGACCTGCTGGTCCGGGCGCTGGAGGAGGACCCGGAGCTCGAGGAGATCAGCGGCTACGCCGAGGATTCCGGCGAGGGCCGCTGGACCGTGGAGCAGGCGATCGAGAACGCCGTTCCGGTGCCGACCATCGCCGCGTCGCTGTTCGCCCGCTTCTCCTCCCGCCAGGAGGACTCGCCGACCATGAAGGCGGTCGCCGCGCTGCGCAACCAGTTCGGCGGGCACTCGGTGCGCGCCGTCCAGGCGCAGGAGGCCGAGCGGCCCGCGTGACCGGGGAGGGCCTGAGGTGTACCTGAGGCACCTGCAGGTCGGCTCCTTCCGCAGCTGGGACCGGGTGGACCTGGCCCTGGGGCCGGGGCCGACCGTGTTCGTCGGGCGCAACGGCGAGGGGAAGACCAACCTCGTCGAGGCGGTGGGCTACCTCGCGACCATGAGCAGCCACCGGGTCTCCGGTGACGCTCCGCTGGTCGGTCACGGGGCGGCCCAGGCGGTGGTCCGCGCGGCGCTGCGCCGCGGTGACCGGGAGCTGCTCGTCGAGATCGAGATCAACCCGGGCAAGGCGAACCGGGTGCGGGTGAACCGGGCCGCCCTGCCCCGCCCCCGCGAGGTGCTGGGTCTGGTGCGCACGGTGCTGTTCGCGCCCGAGGACCTCTCGCTCATCCGCGGCGACCCCACCGAGCGGCGTCGCTTCCTCGACGAGCTGCTCGCCACCCGGACGCCCCGCCTCGCGGGCGTGCGCAGCGACTACGAGCGGGTGCTCAAGCAGCGCAACGCGCTGCTGAAGACCGCCCGCCTGGCGCGCGGCAAGGCGATGGAGACCCTCGACGTCTGGGACGGGCACCTCACCGACCTCGGCGGTCAGCTGCTGGCCGCCCGGCTCCGGCTGGTCGCCGACCTGGCGCCGCACGTCGCCGAGTCCTACGCCGGCGTCGCCGGGGAGGGCGCCGCGACCGCGGGCCTGGGGTACAGCTCGACCGTGCCGCTGGCCGGGGACGGCGCCGCCCTGCGGGCCGGCGACGAGCTGCCCTCCGGGACCGAGCTCACCGAGGCGATGCGGGCGCGGGTCGCCGAGCGCCGCGGCGACGAGCTCGACCGCGGCATGACGCTGGTGGGGCCGCACCGCGACGACCTGGTGATCCACCTCGGCCCCGCCCCCGCGAAGGGCTTCGCCAGCCACGGGGAGAGCTGGTCGCTGGCCCTGGCGCTCAAACTGGCCACCTTCGCCCTGCTCCGGAGCGAGGGCGAGGACCCGATCCTGATCCTCGACGACGTGTTCGCCACGCTCGACGCCGAGCGGCGGGCCGCGCTCGCCGAGGTCGCTCGGTCGGCCGAGCAGACGCTGATCACCGCGGCGGTCATCGACGACGTGCCGGCCGAGCTGCGGGAGACCCGCGTCGAGGTGGGTGGCGGGATGGCGCTCGTGGTGAAGGATGCGATCCCGGTGGGCGAGGGAGGCATGCCGTGAGCGACGACCGGCCGGCGCGGCCCAGTGACATCGCGCGCGCCGCCCTCGAGGCGGCCCGGGCGGCCTCCGCCGCCCGGCCGAAGCCGACCCGCCGGCGCATCGCCGGCCCGCGGCGCGCGTGGAGCGGCCCCCGGCCCGGCGCCGACGACCCCCAGCCGCTGGGCCGGCTGGTCGACTCGCTGGTCAGCTCGGAGGACTGGTCCTCCCGCACTAAGGTGGGTTCGGTGTTCGGCCGGTGGGACACCATCGTCGGACCGGACATCGCCTCGCACTGCCGGCCGGAGACCCTCACCGAGGGCGAGCTGCTCGTCGTCGCCGAGTCCACCGCGTGGGCCACCCAGCTGCGCCTGCTCGCCCCGTCGATCCTCGGGAAGCTGCGCGCCCAGGTCGGCGGGGACGTCGTGACGAGGTTGCGCGTTGTCGGTCCGACGGCTCCCAGCTGGAAGAAGGGCCCGCGTTCCGTGCGCGGGCGGGGGCCCCGCGACACCTACGGATGAGGCGCCCGCCGGTCGGGTCGGCGCCGGGAGGACGATGCAGGGATGAGCACCCCCCGCGACGGTGACCGGGACGGCTTCGACGACGGCGACGGCCGCGGCTGGCGCGAGCCGCCGCACCTCGGCTCCGGCGCCGGTGACGACGAGGACCGCCCCAACTTCGTCGACCGCCGGAAGACGCCCCGGGACGAGCCGCCCGCCGGCCAGGCCTGGCAGCCGCCGGGTTGGGACCTGCCCGCCGTGGAGCCGGCCCGCCCGGCGCAGCGGCCGCAGGACCAGCCGCCGCAGGACCAGCCACCGCAGGACCAGGGGTCGCAAGGCCAGCTACCGCAGGACGCAGCCCCGCCGCAGGGCCCGCCGGTCCCGGGCCCGCCCCCGCCGGTCCGGCAGCCCGGCCGCGGTGGCGGCCTGTTCGGCCGCCGCCGGCGGGAGCCCGGCGCCGTCGAGCGGGTGTTCGCCTACGGCGGCGACCTGGTCGGCGCCCAGGGCTGGGCGCTGCAGCACGGCTGGACGGTGTCCGACGGCTCCGCTCCCGAGGACGCCGTCCTCGCCGACCTGATCGCCACCTCGCCGGTCCGGGCCACCAAGGACCACCGGGCCGGGAACGTGCTGCGCGGCCGGGCCGGCGGGCTGGAGCTGGTGGCGTTCGACATCGTCTTCGTGGAGCGGCGCGGCGTCGTCCCCGAGTACGCGGTCACCGCGTTCCCGATGCTGGGCAGCGTGCCCGGCTTCCGGCTCAGCCCGGCCCGGTTCTGGCGGCACCGCACCGGCGGCATGGTGCCCATGCCCAGCGGTGACGAGGCCTTCGACGCCCGCTGGCTGTTGCTGGCGGCGGAGGACGACCCGCGGCTGCGCCGGCTCGCCCAGGACCCGGCCGTGCACGGCCTGCTGCTCGGCAGCGACGACGGCGACGAGTTCTGGTCGGGTGCCGGCTACGTGGCCGCGGTCCGGCCCGACGGTCACCGGCCGGAGCTGCTGGAGCACCACACGCGTCTGCTCACCGCCGTCGCCGGCGCCCTCGCCGCCGGCTCCTGAGGGAGTCGGAGCGGGTGGCCACCGCGGTCCCGGACCAGGGCGCCGACACCGGCGTGGGCCTGCGGGACCTGCTGCCGCTGCTGCGTCCCCACCGCCGCTCGTTCCTGCTGGCCGCCGGGCTGTCGCTGCTCGGCGCGGCCGGCGCCCTGGCGCAGCCGGCGCTGGTCGCCCGGGTGATCGACGTCGTCGGTGCGGGAGAGCCGCTGCTGCCCGCGGTGGGCCTGCTGGTCGTCGTCCTCCTGCTGGCGTCGGCGCTGGGTGCGCTCCAGCAGTTCGTCCTCCAGCGGACGGCGGAGGGCGTCGTGCTCACCACCCGGCTCACCCTGACCGACCGGCTGCTGCGGCTGCCGGTGGCGGAGTACGACCGCCGGCGCACCGGCGACCTGATGTCCCGGGTCGGCTCGGACACCACGCTGCTGCGGGCGACGGTGACCTCCGGCGTCGTCGAGGTGGCGGGCTCGGCGGTGGTCGGCGTCGGCGCGCTGGTGGCCATGGCGGTGGTCGACGTCTGGCTGCTGCTGCTCACCGTCCTGGCCGTCACGATCGGTGCGGTGACCGCCGTCCTCGCGTCGCGCGGCGTGCGGCGGCTCTCCCGGCGGGCCCAGGAGGAGGTCGGCGCGATGACCGCCGCCGTCGAGCGGGCGCTGTCGGCGGTCCGCACGATCCGGGCGAGCGGGGCGACGGCGCGTGAGGTGGCGACCGTGGGCGCCAGCGCCCGGCGGGCCTACCTGGCGGGCGTGCAGGTCGCCCGGCTGGAGGCGCTGGTCTCCCCGGCCGGCTCCATCGCCGTCCAGGGCGCCTTCCTGGCGGTGCTGGGGGTCGGCGGCTACCGGGTGGCCGACGGCACCATCACCGTCTCCGCGCTCGTCGCCTTCATCCTGTACCTGTTCCTGCTGGTCATGCCCCTGGGGCAGGCGATCAGCGCCTGGACCCAGCTGCAGACCGGGCTCGGCGCTCTCTCCCGGATCCAGGAGGTCCTCCGCCTGGATCCGGAGGACGACGAGCGCCCCGAACGGGCCGGTGGCGCAGCTGCGGTCGTCCGCACCGGCGGTGCGCCGCTGCTGGCGCTCGACGACGTCTCGTTCCGCTACCCGGACGGCACCCCGGTGCTGCGCGGGGTCTCCCTGGAGGTCCCGGCCGGCAGCCGGGTGGCGCTGGTCGGCCCGTCCGGTGCGGGGAAGTCGACGGTCCTGGCGCTGATCGAGGGGTTCTACCCGCTCTCCGGCGGGGAGATCCGCTGGGCGGGGACCGACGTCCGGGACCTCCCCCGGGCGTCCCTGCGCGCGCGGCTGGGCTACGTCGAGCAGGAGGCCCCGGTGCTGGCCGGGACGGTGCGGGACAACCTGCTGCTGACCCGCCCCGACGCCACCGACCCGGAGCTGTGGGCGGTGCTCGCCGACGTCGGCCTCACCGAGGTCGTGCGCCGGTCGCCGCGCGGCCTGGACGTCCTCGTCGGCGACGAGGGTGTGCTGCTCTCCGGTGGGGAGCGGCAGCGGCTGGCGATCGCCCGATCGCTGCTGGCGCGGCCGGAGCTGCTGCTGCTCGACGAGCCCACGGCCAGCCTGGACGCGCGCAACGAGGGCCTGCTGCGGGCGACGCTGGCCGCGGCGTCGGCCGGCCGCGCGCTCCTGGTCGTCGCCCACCGGCTGTCCACGGTGCTGGACAGCGACCAGATCGTGGTCCTCGACGAGGGCCGGGTCGTCGCCCGTGGGACGCACGCCGAGCTGGTGGACAGCAGCCCGCTCTACCGCGAGCTCGCCGCAGCCCAGCTCCTCGTCTGACCCCCGTGTTGATCAGGTGACCTGATCATCACGGGTCCTGGCTCACCGTCGATCCTGAGCCAGGACCCCGTGCGGTGAGCCAGGAAGGCTCACCGGTCAGCCGCGTCGTTCCGCCGCGCGGGCGATCCCGCGGAGCATGCCGCCGAAGACGACCCCGTGGAACGCCGCGACCGCCCACCAGTAGAGGTGCCCGAACAGCCCCCGGGGCGCGAAGGTGGCCCGCTGGCGCAGCGCGGTCCCCCCGGTCTCGGCATCGTGTTCCACGTGGAACTCGAGCCAGGCCAGGCCGGGCACCCGCATCTCGGCGCGCAGCCGCAGCAGCTCCCCCGCCTCCCGCTCCTCCACCCGCCAGAAGTCCAGGGCGTCGCCGACGTAGAGCCGGTCGGGATCGCGCCGGCCACGCCGCAGCCCCACCCCGCCGACCGCCCGGTCGAGCCAGCCGCGCACTCGCCAGGCCAGTGGCCAGGAGTACCAGCCGCGCTCCCCGCCGATCCCCTCGACGACCGCCCAGACGTCCTCGGGCGCGGCCGCCACCGGCAGCACCCGCTCGTCCAGGTAGAGGCTGCCACCGGCCCAGTCGGGGTCGGTGGGCAGCGGGTCGGAGGGGGCACCGGGCACCGACGCCGAGGCCCAGCGGGTGGAGACGGCCGAGTCCCGGACCCGCTGGACCGCCAGCCGGACGGCGTCGTCGAACCCCAGCAGGCCCTCCGGCGGATCGGGCACGTGCTCCGCGATGTCGTGCTCGGCGCAGACGACGGTGGTGCGCAGCGACTCGACCAGCGGGCGTGCGATGCCGGCGGGCACGGGGGTGATCACGCCGACCCAGTGGCTCGACAGGGACGGCGTGACGATCGGCACCGCCAGGATCCGGCGCCGCGGCAGGCCGGCCACCCGGGCGTACCGCCGCATCATCTCCGCGTAGTCCATGACGTCCGGGCCGCCGACGTCGAAGCAGCGGTGCACCTGGGCGGGCAGCCGGGCGCAGGCCACGAGGTAGCGCAGCACGTCGCGGATCGCGATCGGCTGGATGCGGCTGTGCACCCAGCGGGGGGTGACCATCACCGGCAGCCGCTCGGTCAGGTGGCGGAGCATCTCGAACGAGGCCGATCCGGATCCGAGGACCACCGCGGCGCGCAGCACGACCGTCGGGACACCGGAGCCGAGCAGGATCCGGGCGACCTCCGCCCGCGAGCGCAGGTGCGGCGAGAGCTCCTCGTCGTCGGGCTCGAGCCCGCCCAGGTGGACCAGCCGGCCGACGCCGGCCTCCCGCACGGCCAGCGCCATCACCGTCGCGGTGTGCCGGTCGGCCGCCGCGAAGTCGGGCCCCGAGCCCAGCGCGTGGATCAGGTAGTAGACGACGTCGACCCCGGCGCAGGCCCCGGCGACGGATGCCGTGTCCCCGGCGTCGGCGCGCACGATCTCCACGTTCCCGGCCCACGGGTGGTCCCGCAGCCGCTCCGGCGAGCGGCTCATGACCCGGACGCGATGGCCGGCGGCGAGCAGCTCGGGCACCAGCCGGCCGCCCACGTACCCCGTGGCCCCGGTGACGAGGCAGGTGAGCCCGGGGGACGGGGGGAGGTCGGGGGACGCCATGCGGCCGAGTGTGCGCCCCCTGCGCCGGGCCGCTCCGGTGCTCCGGCCGGCCCATCGGGTCGACGACGGCGTGTCGACCCGGGGGGCAGGATCGATGGTGGCGGACGTTCCGGGAGCGGCGCAGACACGACGTCAGGGCGTGGACGGCGCTGTTCCTGTCGGACCTCGCGGTATCGTCTGGAGTGGAAACCGTCAGCAACCGGCTGAGCGCCGTTCTGCGCCGTTCCGCCCCCGTCCCCCGAGTCGGGGGACAGCGGTCGCCGGTTGCTCGAGAGGAAGGCCCCACGTGGTCGCAGCACCCCAGACCGAGTCTGCCTACTCGGGCAGCTCCATCACCGTCCTCGAGGGTCTCGAGGCGGTCCGGAAGCGCCCCGGTATGTACATCGGCTCGACCGGTGAGCGCGGCCTGCACCACATGGTGTGGGAGGTCGTCGACAACGCGGTCGACGAGGCGCTGGCGGGCTACTGCGACACCGTCCGCGTGACGCTGCTGGCCGACGGCGGGGTCCGGGTGGAGGACAACGGCCGAGGCATCCCGGTCGACATGCACCCGGTCCAGAAGCGGCCCACCGTCGAGGTGATCATGACCGTCCTGCACGCGGGCGGGAAGTTCGACGGCAAGAGCTACGGCGTGTCGGGCGGTCTGCACGGCGTCGGCGTCACCGTCGTCAACGCCCTGTCCACGCGCCTGGACGTCAGCGTCTGGCTCAACGGAACCGAGTGGCACCAGACCTACACCGAGGCCAAGCCCGGTCCGCTGGAGCAGGTCGGCCCGACGAAGAAGCGCGGCACCTCGATCACCTTCTGGGCCGACCCCAGCATCTTCGAGACGACGACGTACTCGTTCGACACGATCAGCCGGCGCCTGCAGGAGATGGCCTTCCTGAACAAGGGCCTGACCATCGTCGTGCGCGACGAGCGCCCCGGGCAGGGCAAGGCCGAGACCGGCATCGGCGAGGACTCGCTGGCCGAGGCGGCCGCGCCGGTCGAGGCCACGGACGAGGCGTTCGAGCCCACCGAGGTGACCTACCGCTACGAGAACGGCCTGGTCGACTACGTCGCCCACCTGAACAAGCGCAAGAGCGCGATCCACAAGTCGGTCATCGGCTTCGCCGCCGACGGCGTCGGCAAGAACGACACGGCGATGTCGCTCGAGGTCGCGATGCAGTGGTCGGACGCCTACTCCGAGTCGGTGCACACCTTCGCGAACATCATCAACACCCACGAGGGCGGCACGCACGAGGAGGGCTTCCGTGCGGCGCTGACCTCGATCGTGAACCGGTACGCGATCGAGAAGAAGCTGCTCAAGGAGAAGGACGACAAGCTCACCGGCGACGACATCCGCGAGGGCCTGGCGGCGATCGTCTCGGTGAAGCTCGGCGACCCGCAGTTCGAGGGCCAGACGAAGACCAAGCTCGGCAACACCGAGGTCAAGGGCTTCGTGCAGCGGGTCTGCAACGAGCAGATCGGCCACTGGTTCGAGGCCAACCCGACCGAGGCGAAGACCATCATCACCAAGGCCGCCTCGGCCGCCCGCGCCCGCCGCGCGGCGCAGGACGCCCGCAAGCTGGCCCGCAAGAGCCTGCTGTCGGTCAGCGGACTGCCCGGCAAGCTGGCCGACTGCCGCTCCACCGACCCGCGCAACTCCGAGTGCTACATCGTCGAGGGCGACTCGGCCGGCGGCTCGGCCAAGTCCGGCCGCGACTCGATGTACCAGGCGATCCTGCCCATCCGCGGCAAGATCATCAACGTCGAGAAGGCGCGCATCGACCGGGTCCTCAAGAACACCGAGGTCCAGTCGATGATCACCGCCTTCGGAACCGGCATCCACGACGAGTTCGACATCTCGAAGCTCCGGTACCACAAGATCGTCCTGATGGCCGACGCCGACGTCGACGGCCAGCACATCAGCACGCTGCTGCTGACCCTGCTGTTCCGGTTCATGCGGCCGCTGGTCGAGGGACAGTACGTCTACCTGGCCAAGCCCCCGCTCTACAAGATCAAGTGGGGCGGCAAGGTCGGTGACGAGTACGCCTACAGCGACAAGGAGCGCGACGCCGTCGTGAAGGCCGGCGTCGAGGGCGGCCGCAAGATCAAGGACGAGATGATCCAGCGGTTCAAGGGGCTCGGCGAGATGAACGCCAGCGAGCTGTGGGAGACCACGATGAACCCGGAGACCCGGATCCTGCGGCAGGTCACGCTCGAGGACGCCGCCGCGGCCGACGAGATCTTCAGCATCCTCATGGGCGAGGACGTCGAGGCCCGGCGCAGCTTCATCACCCGCAACGCCAAGGACGTCCGCTTCCTCGACGTCTAGCCGACGCGCCGGGCGGCGGGCGGGTGAACACCGCCCCATCGCCGCCCGACGCCCCGGTTGACCAGCAGCTTTGTCCACCTCTGTGCACCGACCTGTGGAGACCTGAACCGTGACGGAGACCCCACCCCGCGACCGCGTCGAAGCGGTCGACCTCCAGCAGGAGATGCAGCGCAGCTACATCGACTACGCGATGAGCGTGATCGTCGGGCGCGCGCTGCCCGAGGTGCGTGACGGCCTCAAGCCGGTGCACCGGCGCGTGCTGTTCGCGATGTACGACCAGGGCTTCCGTCCCGACCGCGGGTACGTGAAGTGCGCCCGCCCGGTCGCCGAGGTCATGGGTAACTACCACCCGCACGGTGACTCGGCGATCTACGACGCCCTCGTGCGGCTGGCCCAGCCCTGGTCCATGCGCTACCCGCTGATCGACGGGCAGGGCAACTTCGGCTCCCCGGGCAACGACCCGGCGGCCGCCATGCGGTACACCGAGTGCCGGCTGACGCCGCTGGCCATGGAGATGCTGGCCGGCATCGACGAGGAGACCGTCGACTTCCAGGGCAACTACGACGGCCGCACCGAGGAGCCCGTCGTCCTGCCCGCGCGCATCCCGAACCTGCTGATCAACGGCTCGGCCGGGATTGCGGTCGGCATGGCCACCAACATGCCGCCGCACAACCTGCGCGAGGTCGCCGCCGCCGTCTTCTGGATGCTCGACAACCCGGAGGCGGAGGCCGAGGAGGCCCTGACCGCCTGCATGGAGCGGATCAAGGGCCCGGACTTCCCGACCCACGGGCTGATCGTCGGCCGCGAGGGCATCGAGGACGCGTACCGCACCGGTCGCGGGTCGGTGCGGATGCGCGCCGTCGTCACGGTCGAGGAGGACAGCCGCGGCCGGGTGCAGCTCGTCGTCACCGAGCTGCCCTACCAGGTCAACCCCGACAACCTGGCCGAGGCGATCGCCGAGGGCGTCAAGGAAGGTCGGCTGCAGGGCATCAGCGAGATCGCCGACGAGTCCAGCGACCGGGTCGGCCGCCGCCTGGTCATCACGCTGCGCCGCGACGCCGTCGCCAAGGTCGTGCTGAACAACCTCTACAAGCACACCCAGCTGCAGACCTCCTTCGGCTGCAACATGCTCTCCATCGTCGACGGCGTGCCGCGCACGCTGCGCCTCGACGAGCTGGTGCGGAACTGGGTCCTGCACCAGATCGAGGTCATCCAGCGGCGCACCCGCTACCGCCTGCGCAAGGCCGAGGAGCGCGCGCACATCCTGCGCGGGTACGCCAAGGCGCTGGACCAGCTGGACGCGGTCATCGCCCTCATCCGGAGCAGCGAGTCGGCCGACGCCGCGCGCACCGGCCTGATGGAGCTGCTCGACGTCGACGAGATCCAGGCCGTCTCCATCCTGGACCTGCAGCTGCGCCGGCTCGCCGCCCTGGAGCGGCAGCGGATCATCGACGAGCTGTCGGAGATCGAGGCGCGGATCGCCGACCTCGAGGCGATCCTCGCCTCGCCCGAGCGGCAGCGGCAGATCGTCCGCGACGAGCTGGCCGAGATCGTGGAGAAGTACGGCGACGACCGGCGCACCCAGTTCGTCGCCAACGAGGGCGACGTCTCCATGGAGGACCTCATCGCCGAGGAGGAGGTCGTCGTCACCATCACCCGCACCGGCTACGCGAAGCGGACGAAGAGCGACCTCTACCGGTCGCAGCGCCGTGGCGGCAAGGGCGTCATGGGTGCCCAGCTGAAGCAGGACGACATCGTCGACCACTTCTTCGTGGGCTCCACCCACGACTGGATCCTGTTCTTCACCAACAAGGGCCGGGTCTACCGGGCGAAGGCCTACGAGCTGCCGGAGGCCAACCGCACCGCCCGCGGTGCGCACGTGGCGAACATCCTGGCCTTCCAGCCGGACGAGAAGATCGCCCAGGTCATGCAGATCAAGGACTACGGGGTCGCCCCGTACCTGGTACTGGCCACGGCGAAGGGCCAGGTCAAGAAGACCCGGCTGACCGACTTCGACTCCCCGCGCCAGGGCGGCGTTATCGCCATCAACCTGCGCGACGGTGACGAGCTGGTCGGTGCGGCGCTCATCGACCCGGAGCAGGACCTGCTCCTGGTCACCCGCAAGGCGATGTCGATCCGCTTCAAGGCGGACGACGCCGCGCTGCGCCCGATGGGCCGGGCCACCGAGGGTGTCCGCGGCATCTCGCTGTCGGACGACGACCGGCTCCTCTCCCTGATGGTGGTGCAGGAAGGGGTCGACGTCCTGGTGGCCACCGAGCGCGGGTTCGCCAAGCGCACCGGCATCGAGAACTACCCGAACCAGGGCCGGGGCGGCAAGGGCGTGCTCACCGCCGACCCCAAGGCCCGCAAGGGGGCCCTCGTCGGCGCCCTGGTCGTCACCCTCGGCGACGAGCTGTACGCGATCACCTCCGGTGGCGGGGTCATCCGGACGCCGGTCAACGGCGTGCGGCACAACAAGGACCGCGCCACGATGGGTGTCAAGCTCATGAACTTGCCGGAGGACGTCAGCATCGTGGCGATCGCGCGTACGACGGACAACGACGAGCCTGCGGCCTAGGGTGAGTAGTTAGTCAGGCATGCGATCGCGGCTCCGCGGCGTCCCCACGGGCCGCTGCGGAGCCGGGTGACGAGGAAGCGGCGCCGCCGCCGGGGAACGGGAGACTGGTATGAGCGACCGGACGCAGGGTTCGGTGCGCACCGATTCCGACTCCCGGGCAGGGGGCGGTGCACCGGCGGAGAGTGCGCCCTCCGGGGGGAACGCCTCCACGACGCAGTCGATCCCGACGACCGGTGCCCAGCGGGCCCAGGCTCCCGGCACCGGTGCGGCGCCCGTGGTCCCGCAGCCGCTCGGCCCGGAGACCGGCGCCGGCGCGGCGCAGACCGGCTCCACGCCCGCAACGCCGACCGCAGCCGCCCCGGACCCGTCCGGCCCGGCGGACGGCCCGGGCGCACGTCCGAGTCTGGGTGACGGCGCTGCCGGTCCGGCCACCGGTGCTGCAGCGGCCAGCAAGCCCGCCCGCGGCAAGCTGTCCGGCCGCGGCCCGCGCCGGGCACGGCTGCAGCTCCGCCACATCGACACGTGGTCGGCCCTGAAGATTTCGCTGGTGCTCTCCATCGCGCTGTTCTTCATCTGGATGGTCGCCGTCGGCCTGCTGTACCTGGTGCTCAACGGTCTCGGTGTCTTCGACGCCGTCAACGACCTCTTCGGGCAGATCGGCAGCGCCTCGGGCTCGGAGGCCACCGGTGACCTGCTGACCCCCGGCGTGGTCTTCGGCGGCGCGGCGGTCATCGGCGCCATCAACATCGTCCTGCTCACCGCGCTGTGCACGGTGGGCACGTTCATCTACAACCTGTGCTCCGACCTGGTCGGTGGGCTCGAGGTCACCCTCTCCGAGCGGGACTAGAACGCGGCGGTCCTCCGGACCGCACCGCGGCCAGGTGCCGTCCCCCGCAGGGCGGAGCGCGTCCGTCGTCCCTGCGCGGACCCTCCGGGCCGAGCACTCTGTCCTCCTCCGGAGGACACCGCGGCCAGGTGTCGTCCCCCGCAGGGCGGAGCGCGTCCGTCGTCCCTGCGCGGACCCTCCGGGCCCGCTCGGGACGACCGGGCAGGCGCGCTCTGGGGGTCGATCTCGCGCTCTGGGGGCTCTGCAGGACCCTGGGAGCACGGACACCACCCCCAGAGCAGGCAGGCGCGGCTGGGTGGCACCCCTGCTTCGGGGAAGTAGGGGTCCAGGGGCCGGCGCGGCGCCCGGGTTCGCCGAAGTCGGGCCCGGGAGCCGGCGCGGACGGGGAGCACCTCGTGCGAGTGGGCCCCCTGCGGGGAGCGCTCCAGGGGTCAGGTACGCTTTTCGAGGTTCACGGGCCTGTAGCTCAGGCGGTTAGAGCGCATCCCTGATAAGGATGAGGCCGGAGGTTCAAGTCCTCCCAGGCCCACCCGTGTGCCGGAGCTCCGGCTCCGCGCCCCCGCGCACGTCGCCTCCGCGGCGAGCGAAGCGCTCGAGGAGGTTCTCCGCGTGCTGAAGAAGCTGGCGCTCGTCGCCGCCGCGGCCGGTGCTCTCGCCGCCGTCCGCAAGCGTTCGACCGGTAAGAACGAGGCTGACCTGTGGCACGAGGCCACCAGCGGCCCGGGGGCGGTCAGCACCCCCACCCGCTGAACCACCGGCCCACCACGGGCCGCCCGGGGACGTAGCTCAATTGGCAGAGCACCGCCTTTGCAAGGCGGGGGTTAGGGGTTCGATTCCCCTCGTCTCCACCCGCGACGCCGATACGGCGTCCTGCTCCACGTGAAACCGGGCCCGCGACGTCCGGCCGACACGACGGTGGGAGAGTGGAGCCGTGACTGAATCGACTCCCGCCCGCCGCGCGGTCCTGCACACCAACCACGGCGACATCACCGTGAACCTGTTCCCCGACCACGCCCCCAAGACGGTCGCCAACTTCGCCGACCTCGCCGAGGGTGCCCGCGAGTGGACGCACCCCGCGACCCGCGAGAAGACGACCGACAAGCTCTACGACGGCACGGTCTTCCACCGGATCATCTCCGGCTTCATGATCCAGGGCGGCGACCCGCTGGGTCAGGGCATCGGCGGCCCCGGCTACCAGTTCGGGGACGAGATCCACCCCGACCTGGCGTTCACCAAGCCCTACCTGCTGGCCATGGCCAACGCCGGGCCGGGCACCAACGGCTCCCAGTTCTTCATCACCGTCGCCCCCACCTCCTGGCTGACCGGCAAGCACACCATCTTCGGTGAGGTCGCCGACCAGGCCGGCCGCGACGTCGTCGACCGGATCGCCGCCGTCCCCACCGGCCGCAACGACCGCCCGGCCGAGGACGTCGTGATCGAGTCCGTCGAGGTGGAGCGCAGCTGACCACGGAACCGCACGGCGGGGGCGCGGGCGACCAGCCCGCGCCCCCGTCACCGGCCTGCTACCGCCACCCCGATCGGCCCACGGGCATCTCGTGCGCGCGGTGCGGCCGGCCCATCTGCCCCGAGTGCATGGTCCCGGCCTCGGTCGGGTTCCAGTGCCCGGTCTGCGTGCGGGAGGGGGCGGCCTCGATCCGCACTCCGCGCCGCGGCTCGGGGCTGCGCGCCGCGGCCTCGCGCTGGGGCACGGTCACGCTGACGCTGATCTCGATCAACGTCGTCATGTTCCTGGTGACCGCGGTCTCCGCCGGGCTGGCGGGCAACGCACCGCTCGACAACTACCGGTCCCAGGTCTTCGTCGACCTCTCCCAGTACCCGCTGGCGGTCGAGTTCGGCGAGTACTGGCGACTGCTCACCGCGGCGTTCCTGCACATCGGCCTGCTGCACCTGGTGCTCAACATGCTGGCGTTGCTCGTCTTCGGCTCCGAGCTGGAACGGCAGCTGGGCCGGTGGCGCTACCTGACGCTGTACCTGGTGGCCGCCCTGGGTGGCTCCACGGCGATCCAGCTGCTCGGTGACCCCCTGCGCCCCGTGGCGGGCGCCTCCACGGCCATCTACGGGCTCCTGGGGGCGCTGGGCGTACTCATGGTGCTCCGCAAGCAGGACGTCCGCGGCATCCTCGTCCTCCTGGGTATCAACATCTTCATCAGCTTCCTGCCCGGGGTCTCCCTGCTCGGGCACCTCGGCGGCCTCGTCACCGGTGCGGCCGTCGCCGGGCTGCTGATGGGTACCCGCCGACGGCCGGCGCTCCAGGCCGTCGGCCTGGCGGTGCTCGCCCTGACGCTCCTCGCCCTGGCCCTGGCGGTACCCCCGGGCGCGATCGCCTAGCTCCCCGGCCGCGCTACGCCCGGCCGGGGGCGGCCCGCTCCAGGTCCCGAGCCACGGTCTCGGGGTCGGCGCCGAGGTCCCAGCGGCCGAGGACGACGAGGACGCCGTCGTCGCCGTCCAGCTCGAGCTCGAGCGTGCGCACCGTCGTCCCCCACCGCCGGGCGCTGCGGACCCGCACCCGGAGCAGCGCCCAGGGCAGCACACGAACACCGGTCAGCGTGCGCACCTCGACGCCGTCCGGTCCGGTGCGCAGCCGCGGGCGCAGCACCGCTTCCCGGGCGGCGAGCGCGACCAGCAGCAGGGCCGCGCCGCCCACCAGCACCCGGCCCGGCGTGTCCAGCAGCAGACCGGCCGCACCGAGCAGCACCGCGCCGGCCGCGAGGACGACGGGGACGTAGGCCGGAGGGGACCAGTGCACGCCGACAGCCTGCCAGGGGTGACGTGGAACATACGATCGCTGCGGGGTGGCCGGTCCCGGCCGCGCCGGACCGTCGTCGACGAGGAGTGGGTCCATGCGTGATGCCGTCATCTGTGCCGCCGTCCGTACACCGGTGGGCAAGCGCGGGGGAGGGCTGTCCGGCGTGCACGCCGTCGACCTCTCCGCGCACGTGCTCGAGGCGCTCGCGCAGCGGTCGGGCATCGACCCGGCCGTGGTGGAGGACGTCTTCTGGGGTTGCGTGAGCCAGGTCGGGGAGCAGACCTTCAACATCGGCCGGAACGCGCCGCTGGCCGCCGGCTGGCCCGAGTCGGTGCCGGGCACCACGATCGACCGGCAGTGCGGGTCCTCCCAGCAGGCCGTCGCCTTCGCCGCCGCCACCGTCATCAGCGGCCAGGCCGACGTCGTCGTCGCCGGTGGTGTCGAGTCGATGAGCCGGGTGCCGATGGGGTCCGCGCGGGCCGACGGCGTGGCCGGCAAGCCGCTGGGCCCACGGTTCCTCGAGCGCTACGACGGCGTCTGGCCCAACCAGGGCATCGGCGCCGAGATGATCGCCGAGCGCTGGGGCTTCTCCCGCACCCAGCTCGACGAGTTCGCGCTCTCCTCCCACGAGAAGGCGGCCAAGGCGCAGGCCGACGGCGCCTTCGACGAGGAGATCGCGCCGGTGACCCTCGGCGACGGCACCGTGGTGAGCGCCGACGAGGGCATCCGGCCGGGCGGGACCCTGGAGAAGCTGGCGTCGCTGAAGACGCCGTTCAAGGAGGGCGGCGTGATCAGCGCCGGCAACGCCAGCCAGATCTCCGACGGCTCGGCCGCGCTCCTGGTCACCACCAGCGAGAAGGCCCGGGAGCTCGGCCTGCGCCCGCTGGTGCGGATCCACACCACGGTCATGGCCGGCGACGACCCGGTCATCATGCTCACCGCCCCCATCCCGGCGACCCAGAAGGTGCTGGCCCGCTCCGGCCTGTCGGTCGACGACATCGGCGTGTTCGAGGTCAACGAGGCGTTCGCCCCCGTCCCGCTGGCCTGGGCGGCCGACATCGGCGCCGACCCGGCCCGGCTGAACCCGCTCGGCGGCGCGATCGCCCTCGGCCACCCGCTCGGCGGCTCGGGCGCCCGCATCATGACGACGCTGGTCCACCACATGCAGGCCACCGGCACCCGCTACGGGCTGCAGACGATGTGCGAGGGCGGCGGGACGGCCAACGCGACGATCCTCGAGCTGATCGACGCCTGACCCCTGCTGCGCACCGGCGTCCCGGTGCCGACCCGCCAGCCCCCGGCCGTCCGGCCGGGGGCTGGCGTCGTCGTGGGCCCAGCTCGTCGTGGGCCCAGCTCGTCCTAGGCCCGGGGCGTCGGCGGTAGCCCGACGGAGCCCGGTCGTCGGCTGTGGAGATCCGTGCCGGTCCGTGTGCACCCAGCAGCGGGGTGTGACCGGACGGGTCCGTCCCTGCGTCTCCGGGCTGAGGGGTGTAACCGCAGGTCAGGGCGGGTAAGGGTGCGCCACGGTCACCACCCCGGCGGACGGACAAGTCGACTCGTCCACAGCTGGGTACACAGCTGGGGACAGACTCACACAGCTGTAGTTACGGCCGTGGCGCCCATGTCACACGAGCCCCACGGGCGGAGAAACCGCAGGTCAGCCGCGTGCAGGCCGACTCCGTCCCTCCACACTCGGTGGACAACCCTGGGGGTGGGGCGTCATGTCGACCTGTGGACGGAGCCGGTCGCTGTGCACAGTGTCCCTAGGGGTCCCCGACCCCGCCCGGAGAAGCGACGAGGCCCCCGTCCCGGTCGGGGACGAGGGCCTCGGAAGGACCGCGGTGGACGGCGTCAGCGCCAGCGCATCGACATGATCAGGCCGGCCACCATGGCGCCGAAGCCGATGGCGAAGTTCCAGGCGTTCAGCGACACCATGAACGGGATCTGGTCGCCGGCGACGTAGTAGACGACGATCCAGAGCAGGCCGAACAGCATCAGCGCCACCATCACCGGCGCGTACCAGCGCGGGCTCGGCTGCAGGGCCTTGGCCTGTGCGCCGCGCGAGCGGAGCGCGTCCTCCGGCGGCGTGTACACCGACTTCTTGCGCACCTTCGACTTGGGCACGTGCGTACTCCCTCCCGGGGCCGGGCTCAGTCATCCCCGGCCGGATCTGTCACCCAGACTAAACTTCGCCGGGACGACGACGGTGGTACGTCACCCGTGCGCGCCGCCGTCCGTCCCCGTCCGAGGAGGTGCTCGTGATCCGCTCCCCGCTGCGCGGCCGGCGCCCGTCCGGCTGGAGCGTGCTGGTGCCCGTGGTCGCCCTGGCGGCCGGGCTGCTCTTCGCCACGTCCGGGCGGACCGCGCAGGGCAGCGATCTGCGCGCCGGTGAGGTCACCCAGCTCTCCGAGTTGATGGAGCAGCGCGACGCCGCGGTCGCCCGGCTGGGTCGCCAGCTGAGCGAGTTGGAGCAGAGCGTGCAGCTGCTCACCCAGGAGGCGGCGACCCGCGACGGCGCCGTCGCCGAGGCCCAGGCCGTCGGCGAGGCGGGCGCCCCCTCCGCCGGCCTGACGCCGGTGGCCGGTGCCGGAGTGGTCATCACCCTCGACGACGCCCCGCAGCGCTCCGACGGCAGCCTCCCCGGGGGGGCCCGACCCGACGACCTCGTCATCCACCAGAGCGACGTCCAGGCGGTCGTGAACGCCGTCTGGGCCGCAGGGGCCGATGGCGTCGCCGTCATGGACCAGCGGCTGGTCTCCACCAGCGCGGTGCGGTGCGTGGGCAACACGCTGCTGCTGCAGGGGCGTACCTACTCGCCGCCGTTCGTCATCACCGCCGTCGCCGACGCCTCCGCGGTCGAGGCAGCCCTGGAGGCCTCGCCGCAGATCGCCGTCCTCCAGCAGGCCGTCGACGCGTTCGGCCTGGAGTTCGAGGTACGGGCACGGCCCCAGGTCACCGTGCCCGCCTACGATGGCGGCCTCACGCTGCAGTACGCGGACGCCGGCTAGGCGGGCGGTCGCGCACCCGCAGGTGCCCGCGCTGCCCGCCCGCCTCCCGAGGAGCCCCGACCGCGATGACCGCCGCCGACCGTCCGGTCCTCGTCGTCGACAACTTCGACAGCTTCGTCTACAACCTGGTCCAGTACCTGGGCCAGCTGGGCGTCCGCTGCGTGGTGCGCCGCAACGACGCGGTCACCGTGGACGAGCTGGCCGACCTGGACGTCGCCGGCGTGCTCCTCTCCCCCGGCCCCGGAACACCGGCGGACGCGGGCGTGACCGTGCCCATGGTCCGGGCCGCCGCCGAGCAGGGCACCCCGGTCCTGGGCGTCTGCCTGGGCCACCAGGCGATCGCCGAGGCCTTCGGCGCCGAGGTGGTCCGGGCACCGGAGCTGCTGCACGGCAAGACCAGCCAGGTGGTCCACGACGGGCACGGGGTCCTGGCCGGCCTGCCCTCGCCCTTCACGGCGACGCGCTACCACTCGCTCGCCGTCGACCCCGGCACGGTGCCCACCGAGCTCGAGGTCACCGGGCACACGCCCTCCGGGCTGGTGATGGCCCTGCGGCACCGCGAGCTGCCCATCGAGGGCGTCCAGTTCCACCCCGAGTCGGTGCTCACCGAGGGCGGCCACCGGATGCTGGCCACCTGGCTGGCGGCCTGCGGCCTGACGCCTGACGAGGACGTGGTGGCCGCCGCCGCGGCGACCGTCCCGCGGCTGTCCTCCGCCACGGCCTGAAAGGCGCTGGGGCCGCGTCACGGCCCCGGAACGCAGCAGGGCCCCCTCCCGCCGGGAGGGGGCCCTGCTGCGTTGCTGCTGTCGATCAGTCGCCGGTCTCGGGCTCGGTCGGGGTGACCGGGTTCCCGGGCGGCGTCGTGGTGGGGGTCGTGGTGGGCGTCGTCGGCGTCGGAGGCGTGGTGGGCTCCTCCGCGGGCGTCGGGACGGCGACCACCAGCGTGATGGTGTCCCCGGAACCCACGTCCTGGCCGGCCGACGGGTCGGTCTCCACGACCGTGCCCGCGGCGACGTCGTCGCGCTCGACGCTCTGCGTCACGATCTGACCGGCGCCGAAGCCGGCCTCCTGCAGGGCCGCCCGGGCGGCGGTCTCGGTGCGGTTGACCACGTTGATCATCTCGATGGTGCCGGTGGAGATGCTCAGCGTGATGACGTCCTCCGCGCCGGCCTGGCTGGCCTCGGTCGGGCTGACCGCCGCAACCCGGCCTTCGTCGTACTCGATGGACTCGACCGGGCGGCTGGAGATGTTCGTGAAGCCCTGCTGCTGGAGGTTCGCCCGGGCCTGGTCCTCGGTCAGCCCGACGACGTTGGGCACCTGCAGGGTGTCCGGGCCGCCGCTGACGACCAGCGACACCTCCGACCCCTCGTCCACCTGCACGCCGCTGCGCGGGTCGCTCTCGATGACCTGTCCCTCGGGGACGGTGGGGCTCGCCTCGGTCTCGACGTCGCCCAGGACGAGGCCGGCGTCGGCGATGGCTCGCTCGGCGGCAGCCTGGTCCAGACCGGAGAACGGCGGTACCGCCACCTGGGTGACGGCCGGCGTGTCCTCGTTCCCGCTGAGCGCGACGGCCGCGGCGACCGCCCCGCCGAGCAGCAGCACGGCGAGCACCGAGACGATCGCGATGATCCGGCGCTTGCGGCGCCGGTCGGCGTCGTCGTCCCAGTCCTCGTCGCCGTAGCCGCTGGCGTAGCCGCCCACCGGAGCGCCGATGATCGCGGTCTTCTCGGCGTCGCCCATGACCGGCGTCGCCTCGACCCGCTGCCCGGCCAGCGCGCGGAGCAGGTCGTTGCGCATGTCCGCGGCCGACTGGTACCGGTTGGCCGGGTTCTTGCTCATCGCCTTGAGCAGGATCGCGTCGAGCTCCGGCGGCACGTCGGGGTTGATCGACGACGGCAGCCGCGGGTCCTCGCGCACGTGCTGGTAGGCCACCGACACCGGCGAGTCACCGGTGAACGGCGGTGCGCCGGTGACCAGCTCGTAGAGCAGGCAGCCGAGCGAGTAGACGTCGGACCGGGCGTCGACGCCCTCGCCGCGGGCCTGCTCGGGGGAGAGGTACTGGGCGGTCCCTATCACCGCAGCGGTGGAGGTCATCGTGGCCGCGGAGTCGGAGACCGCACGGGCGATCCCGAAGTCCATGACCTTGACGGTGCCCTGCGGCGTGATCATGACGTTCCCGGGCTTCACGTCCCGGTGCACGATGCCGTTGCGGTGGCTGAAGTCCAGGGCGCCGCAGATGTCGGCGGCCAGGCTCATGGCCCGCTCGATGGGCAACCGGCCCTCGCGGCGCAGCACGTCGCGCAGCGTCTCGCCCTCCACGTACTCCATGACGATGTACGGGGTGGCGCCGGCGGGCGTACGGTCCTCGCCGGTGTCGTACACGGCCACGATCGCCGGGTGGTTCAGCGAGGCCGACGCCTGCGCCTCCCGGCGGAAGCGGACCTGGAACGAGGGGTCGCGGGCCAGGTCGTGGCGCAGCACCTTGACGGCCACCTCGCGCCCCAGGCGCAGGTCGCGTCCGTGGTGCACCTCGGCCATGCCGCCGCGGCCCAGGACGCCACCGATCTCGTAGCGCTCGCCGAGCACGTTCGGCGTGGTCATCGGAGGTCCTCTCGGGCGGTTCGGTGCGGCCTCCGCGGCCCGGCGGTGCGGGGCGCTCCGGCGGCGGTCACCGCGGACGGGGAGCCGGCGGCGAGCCTAACCGCCGGACCGGGCGGAACCGGGGATGCGAGGACCAGGGGGCTCACCGGCCGCCACCCGTCACACCCGCTGCACCGGGGCTGTCCAGGCCGGGGGTTCCGCCCGCCTCGTTGTCGTTGTCGTCGTCGTCCGTCGGCTCGGTGACCGTCGGCGAGGTGACCGGCGGCGGGGGGGCCGGCGTGCCCGGGGCCGACGTCGTCGCCGTGGTGGTGGCCGTCGTCGTGGTGGCGGTCGTCGTGGGAGCCGTGGTGGTGGCCGACGGGCTGGTCGTCGAGGGGCTGGGCTCGGTGGACGGCACCGGCTCCGTCTCCTCCTCCGTCTCCTCCTCCTCGTCCTCCTCGGCGCCGGGCGTCCAGCCCGCGAAGGCGACGTACAGCGTCACCTCGGTCTCCGGCCCGGCCTGGACGCCGGAAGGGTCCAGGCCGGCGACGTCGCCCTCGTCCAGCTGCTGCCCGAGCTCGGCCAGCAGGCCCTCGGAGGCCTCGCGCTGCGAGATGAGCGTCAGACCGGCCGCGCGGAGGTCCTCCTCCACGTCGTCGGCGTCCCGTCCGACGAACCGGGCCGGGTCCAGGAGGACGCCGGCGGTCTCGGCCGTGGTGGATGCGCTGCTGGCGGTCGGATCGGCCTCCGGCTGCGCGGTGTTCTCGTCGTCGCCGGTGAACAGCAGGACCGTGGTGCCGACGAGCGCGACCAGCAGCACGAGGGCCGCGGCCAGCCACGCCCAGCGCCGGCCGGCGCCGCGGGCCGGCGGCTCCCCGCCGGCCGACCAGTCGTCGTCGCCCGACGGACCGGACAGCGGGGGCATGGGCCGCCCGCCGGTGGCGGGGGAGACCGCCGGGATGCCGGCGGCCGGGGTGGCGAAGACCTGCGTGTGCCCGTCGGCGCCGGGCGCCACGCTCACGACCTGGGTGGGAGCCGTGGCCGGTCCGACGGCCGGGACCGCGGCTGCGGAGAGGCCGCCGCCGTCGGCGATCCGCCGCACCGCGTCGGCGAACGCGCCGCCGTCGGCGAACCGGTCGGCGGGGTCCTTGGCCAGGGCGCGCTCGACGAGCAGCCGGACCGCCGGCGGGATGTCGGCGGGCAGCGGCGGTGGCGGGCGGTTGATGTGCGCCAGCGCGATCGCGACCTGCGAGGCGCCGTCGAAGGGCCGCACCCCGGCCAGGCACTCGAAACCGACGACGCCGAGGGAGTAGACGTCGGAGGCTGCGTTGACCTCCATGCCCTGGGCCTGCTCGGGCGAGAGGTACTGGGCGGTGCCGACCACCATGCCGGTGCGGGTGAGCGGGGCGGCGTCGCGTGCCTGCGCGATGCCGAAGTCGGTCAGCTTGACCACGCCGTCGGGGCGGACGATCAGGTTGCCCGGCTTGATGTCGCGGTGGACCACCCCGGCCCGGTGGGCGGCGGACAGCCCGTCGGCGGACTGCGCGAGCACGTGCAGCGTCCAGTCGACCGGCAGCCGGCCCTCCTCGTGGAGGATCGTCACCAGCGGCTGACCCTCGACGAACTCCATGACCAGGAACGCCAGGGTCTGGACGCCGCTGTCGTCGGTCGTCTCGCCGTAGTCGTAGACCGACGCGATGTTGGGGTGCGAGAGGGCGGCGGTGTGCCGCGCCTCGTTGCGGAACCGCGCCAGGAAGCTGGGGTCGTTGGTGTACTCCGTCTTGAGCACCTTGGCCGCGACGATCCGGTCCAGCACCTGGTCGCGGGCCTTCCACACCTCCCCCATCCCGCCGGTGGCGATGGGGGCGGTGATCTCGTAGCGCCCGGCCAGCAAGCTCCCGATGCCCAGCGCCATCAGCCCTGCCCCTCGAAGTAGGCCGCCATCACGTCGCGCGCGATCGGTGCGGAGATGTCGCCGCCCGTGCCCCCGCCGTTGGCCACGAACACGGCGACGGCGATCTCCGGGTCGTCGGCCGGCGCGAAGCCCATGAACCAGTTGTGGTCGGGCACGCCCTCGCGGACCTGTGCGGTGCCGGTCTTGCCGGCGACGTCCATGCCGGGCAGTCGTGCGGCCCGGCCGGAGCCCCGATCGACGACGCTGACCATCATCTCGGTGAGCTGGTCGGCGATCTCGGCGGAGATCGGCTCCCGCAGCACCTCGGGGTCGGTCGACTCGAGGACCGACAGGTCGGGGGCGCGCAGCTCGTCGACCAGGTAGGGCCGCATCTGCTCGCCGTCGTTGGCGACCGTGGCGGCGACCAGCGCGGCCTGCAGCACGGTCATCCGGACGTCGCGCTGACCGATGGAGGTCTGCGCCAGGGCAGCCGCGCTCTCGATGTCACCCACCGTGCTGCGCACCACGTCGAGCGGGATCTCCAGGCCCTCGTCGTCGAGACCGAACTCCTCGGCCATCGCGCGGACCTTCTCCTCGCCCAGGTCCATGCCGAGCTGGGCGAAGGCGGTGTTGCAGGAGATGGTGAGCGCGTCGATGAGCGACTGCTCCTGGCTCGGGCTGCAGCTGGAGCCGTTGAAGTTGGCCAGCGTGTTCGACGACTGCGGCAGCTGGAGGAGGTCGACGGCGGGGATGACGGTCTCGGGCGTGTAGCCCTCCTCCAGCGCCGCGGCGGCGACGATCACCTTGAACAGCGACCCGACCTGGTAGTTGTCCGAGATCGCCCGGTTCATCCGCGGATCGGGCTCGGTGGCGACCAGCGCCTCCATGTTCTCCCGGATGGCCGCCGGGTCGTGGCTGGAGACCAGGCCCGGGTCGTAGCTCGGGGTGCTGGCCATGCCCAGGATCGCCCCGGTCCGCGGGTCGATCGCCACGACGGCGCCGGTGACGCCCTCGAGGCCGGCCATCGCGGCGGCCTGGACGGCAGGGTCGAGGGTGAGCACGACGTCCCCGCCGGCGGGATCGCGCCCGGTGAAGAGGTCGGCGATGCGGCGGACGAAGAGCCGGTCGTCCTCCCCGGAGAGCACGTCGTCCATGACGTCCTCCAGGTAGGTGTTGCCGTACACCAGCGAGTGGTACCCGGTCACCGGCGCGTACAGCGGACCCTGCGGGTAGGTGCGCAGGTAGGTCAGGCGCCCGTCGGTGGGCACGGACATCGCGACCTCGGTGCCGTCGACGATGATCGAGCCGCGTTCCCGGTCGTAGGTCTCGGCCAGCACCCGGGTGTTGCGGTTGTCGCCGCGCAGCGAGTCCGACCGGACGACCTGGATGATGTTGACGTTGACGATCAGCAGGGTGAACAGCACCAGCACGCTGATCGCCACCCGCCTCAGCGGGGCGTTCACGGGGTGACCACCTCCGTGGGGGCGTCCCCGAGCCGCAGCGCCGGTGCGTGCGGGGTGGCCGGGCGCCGGGCGGCGTCGCTGATCCGGACCAGCAGGGCGACGAGCACGAAGTTCGCCACCAGCGAGGACCCGCCGTAGGCGAGGAACGGCGTGGTGAGGCCGGTGAGCGGCAGCAGTCCGGTGACCCCGCCGAGGACGACGAACACCTGCCAGGCGATGGCGAACGCCAGGCCCGCGGCCAGGAGCTTGCCGAAGGCGTCGCGGACGACCAGCGAGGTGCGCAGCCCGCGCTCCACCAGGATCAGGTAGACCACGATCACGGCCACGAGCCCGAACAGGCCGAGCTCCTCGCCCACCGCGGCGGCGATGAAGTCGCTCTTGGCGACCGGCACCTGGTCGGGGCGGCCGCCGCCGAGGCCGGCGCCGAACAGCCCGCCCGTGCCCAGGCCGAACAACGACTGCATGACCTGGTACCCGGCCCCGTCGTAGTGGTCGGACGGAGCAAGCCAGGTGTCCACGCGGGCCTGCACGTGCGCGAACGCCTGGTAGGCGATCAGCGCGCCACCGGCGAACAGGCCCAGGCCGATGAACAGCCAGCTGGCCCGCTCGGTCGCCACGTAGAGCATCACCACGAAGATGCCGAACAGCAGCAGGGAGCTGCCGAGGTCGCGCTCGAAGACGAGGACCAGGATCGACAGGATCCAGGCGAGGAGGACCGGGCCGAGGTCGCGGCCGCGCGGCAGCTCCAGGCCCGCGACCTTCTTGCTGGCCAGCGCCAGCACGTCGCGCTTGTCGACCAGGTAGGCGGCGAAGAAGATGACCAGGCAGATCTTCGCGAACTCTCCCGGCTGGATGGAGAAGCCGGCGACCCGGATCCAGATCTTGGCGCCGTTGACCTCCGAGATGGAGGCGGGCAGCACGGCCGGCAGGGCCAGCAGGGCGATCCCCAGCAACGCCAGCGTGTAGGCGAACCGCGACAGCGTCCGGTGGTCGCGCACGATCACGAGGACGGCGACGAACAGCGTGACGCCCAGGGTGGCCCAGATCAGCTGGACGGGCGCGTCCTCGCGGGTGACCTCCCCCGACTGCTCGGACGCGAGGTCGAGCCGGTGGATGACGGTCAGGCCGAGACCCACCAGGAGCGCGACGGCCGGCAGCAGCAGCGGGTCGGCGTAGGAGGCCCACTTGCGCACGACGAAGTGGGCGACGATCCACAGGGCGGTGATCCACGCGCTGAACGCGGCCATCTCCGGGCGCAGCGAACCGGTGACGGTCAGGTCGACGATCGCCTGGGCGACGACCGTGATGACCACGGCGAACGCCAGCAGCGCCGCCTCGGTGCCCCGCCGGGTGGGCGTGGTGGCTGCGGCGCCGCGGGGGTCGGTGACGGGACCGGGCATCAACTCGCCTCCCGGCAGTCCACCCCCGGCTCGGACGACGAGGTCGTCCGGGCCGACGACGGGGTCGTCGTCTCCTCGGCCACCGGCACCTCGGGGAGGGCCGGCTCGCCGAGGGCGGGCTCCTGAGCGGTGGTGGGCGCGGCCACGGCCGGCGGCTCGGGCGTGACGGGCGCCGTCGTGTCGTCGTCGTCCGGGCGGCACAGAGGCAGCCGCTGGTCCGCCAGCGCCGTGAGGATCCGGTCGGCGTCGCCGGAGTCGTCCGCGGTGATGCTGTCGCGGACCCGGCTGCGGGCCGCCGGGACCAGGTCGGTGACCGCGAGGTCGGTGCCGCGGTCGAGGCGGTAGAAGTCCAGGCCCAGGACGGAGACGTCCAGGCCCCGGTAGACGGCGACCTGCTCGTCGTCGCCCGAGCCGCTCACCCCCACGAACCAGTGGTTGAGCGCCCACACGTACATGCCGATCGCCCCCGCCACCAGCACGGTGAGGAGGGCCCCCGCCACGAGGAGGATGCGTAGCGGGCGGCGGCGGGCGGAGGGGCCGCCGCCCGTCGGCAGCGTGGGTGGCGGCGGGGGTGGCGGACCGGGGTCGGCGAGTGCGGCCCGGCCGGCGGCCGAGCGGGCGTCGACCTGGCGCTGGCCGATGTTGTCACCGGCCGCCCCGTCGACGACGGGGTCGAAGCGCCCGTTGCTGCCGGTGTCCTCGAGGACGTCGGCGACGATCACGGTGATGTTGTCCGGCCCGCCGCTGCGCAGCGCCAGCTCGATCAGCCGGTCGGCGGTGGCCTCGGGGTCCGGGTCCTTGAGCGCCTCGGCCAGGGTCTCCTCGCTGACGACGCCGGAGAGGCCGTCGGAGCACAGCAGGTAGCGGTCGCCCGGGCGGGCCTCGCGCATGGAGAGGTCGGGCTCGACCTCCTGCCCGTTGAGCGCGCGCAGCAGCAGCGAGCGCTGCGGGTGGGTGTTGGCCTCCTCCGGCGTGATCCGGCCGTCGTCGATCAGCGTCTGCACGAACGTGTCGTCGTGGGTGATCTGCGCGAACTCGCCGTCGCGCATCAGGTAGGCGCGCGAGTCGCCCACGTGGCACAGCGCCAGCCGGCCCCCGGCGAAGAGGATCGCGGTGAGCGTGGTGCCCATGCCCTCCAGCTGCGGCGACTCGCGGATCACCTCGCGGAGGTGCTCGCTGCCGTCGTAGACCGCCGACCGCAGCGCCTGCAGCATGTCGCCCGACGGCGTGTCGTCGTCCAGGTGCTCGAGGGCGGCGATGACCACCTTGCTCGCGACGTCACCGGCGGCGTGGCCGCCCATGCCGTCGGCCACGGCCAGCAACCGGGGCCCGGCGTACACCGAGTCCTGGTTGTTGCCGCGGATGAGGCCGCGGTCGGAACGCGCGGCGTAGCGGAGAACCAGGGTCACGAACGCAGCTCCAGTGCGGTCTGGCCGATGCGGATCGGCTGGCCGGGGGCCACCAGCAGCGGGCCCTGCACGCGCTGTTGGTCCAGGTAGGTCCCGTTGGTGGAACCGAGGTCCTCGACGTACCACTGGCCGCCCCGGTTGGTCAGGCGGGCGTGCCGGGAACTGGCGAAGTCGTCGGTGAGGACCAGGGTCGAGTCGTCGGCCCGGCCGATGAGGATCGGCTGGTCACCGAGGGTGATCTTGGTGCCGCTCAGCGGGCCTGCGGTGACCACCAGCGACTTGGGGCCGCGGCCGGCCCGCTTCTTCGGCGTCGACGCGCGCGGCGGCACGGCAGCGACCCGGCCCGGGCGCCCGCCGAACAGGTCGGCACGCACCACGCGGAACGCGGCGAAGATGAACAGCCACAGCAGGAGGAGGAAGCCGAAGCGGAAGATCTGGACGACGAGCTCGGTCACGGTGTCACCACCGCAGGGGCCGGCCCGGCGTGGCGGCGGATCTCGTGCTGGCCGATCCCGTCGTGCTGCGACCGCGGGTGACCGGTCACGCCCCGTCCTGCCGGTAGACCAGGACCGAGTGGCCGATGCGGATGACGTCGCCGTCGCTGAGCGGCTGGCGGGTGACGCGGCGGCCGTTGACCAGCGTGCCGTTGGTCGAACCGAGGTCCTCGACCGTGGCGACGTCGCCGTCGAGGACGACGTCGACGTGCTTGCGGCTCACGCCGGTGTCCGGCAGCCGGATGTCGGCCTCGGTGCCCCGGCCGATGACGTTGCGCCCGGTGGAGAGCTCGTGGCGGGTACCGGGGCCGTCCACGACGAGCACGTGCGTGGCGGTGCTCCGCGAGCCGGCCCGCCCGACGACCGAGGGGTTCTGCTTCCCGGTGTCGGTGGCCATCCGGCCGCGCAGCGGCGGGAGCGGGGGCACCGGCGGGTGGCCGCCGACCGGGGCCGACGCCATCGGCGGGACGGCGACGCGGGCGGACGGGCGCGCCCGGTCGGCGACCTCGGAGCTGACCTCGAAGACGCCGGTGGTCAGCTCGTCGTCCTGCTCGAGCGCGACGGTGACCTTGTCGAAGACCTGGTAGCCCTCGTCCTCGATGTGCTCGGTGACCATGTCGGCGAGCTCGCCGGCCAGCTGGTCGGACCACTGGCCCAGGTGCGTGAAGTCGGTCTCGCCGAGGCGGACGACGTAGACGTTGGGGGCGAGGACGCGGCCCTCGCCGACGACCGAGCGCTGCTCGTCGGCCTCGCGCTGCAGCGCCTTGGCGATCTCCGCCGGGTGCACCTTGCCCTTGAAGAGCCGCGCGAACGCCAGACCGACCATGCCTTCGAGCCGGCGCTCGAAGCGCTGGAGCACACCCACCGTCGCTCCTTCACGCTCGCACCGGACATCCCACTCTGCCACCCGTGATCGTAGCCGGGCGCGGCGAGCCTGACCGCCCAGCGACCCGCGACGCCCCGCACGGCTTCGTCGGACCCGTCGGACGACCGACCCCCCACCGGACGAACAGCGCGCGGCTGCTACTGTCTTCCCTCGCCAGGGCAAGTGGCGGAATGGCAGACGCGCACGGTTCAGGTCCGTGTGTCCGAAAGGACGTGGGGGTTCAACTCCCCCCTTGCCCACCAGGACGCGACGAGCGCCGGTCCCTCTCGGGGCCGGCGCTCTTCTGTCGTCCGGGGCCGGTGCGGAGCGTCAGGTGACGACGTCCCGGCGGGCGTAGCCGACCAGCCCGGCCGCGACCAGGGCCGCCGCCACGGTGACCATCCCGGCTGCGCCGGGCGCGTGCCACGACTCGGCGGGGACGTCGGCGAGGTGGGCGAACGGGGAGAGCGACCGGACCGCGCCCGGCCAGCCGAACGTGTCGGCGAGGACCAGCAGCAGGTAGCCCCCCACGGCCGGGGCCACGCCGAGGGGCAGCACGGCGCCCGGGGCCCAGCCGAGTGCGGCGAGGGCGGCTCCGAGGCACAGCAGGGCCACCGGGAGCACCGCGAACGCGCCGGCCAGCGCCGCACCGAGACCCAGCCCGGCGTCCACCCACGCCGCGCCCGCCCAGGTGGCCAGGCCCGCCGCGGCGGCGAGGAGCGCGGTGGCCAGGGTGATCGCGACGGCCTCCGTGGCCGCCCACCGGATCCGGGCGACCGGGCGCGAGTACAGCAGCGCCAGGCGGCCGGCGTCCTCGTCGGCCGCGGTGGCGGCCACCCGTCCGGCGGCGAAGGCGCCCAGGGCGACGGCGAGCAGCGTGTACAGCGCGGCGACGTAGCCCTGCACCGATCCGAGCTGGGCGAACCCCGCCTGGGCGGCCAGGTCCGCGAAGGTCGCGTTGTCCCGCAGGAAGTCGGTCATCGCCGTGGCCAGCAGGCCGATGAGCAGGAAGTACGCCGCCGCCCCGGCGGCCCAGCCCGCGAGGGGTCGGCGCACCCGGTGCACGGCCAGCCCGGGCAGCGAGGTGAGCAGCCGGCTGGGCCGGGTCCGCCGGTCGCGGCCGGCCCACCGGCCCCGGCCGACGTCGCGGCCGGAGTGCAGCGCCACCGCCAGGGTGCTCAGGCAGCCGACCAGCAGGGCGAGGACGAGCAGGGCCGGCCACCGGTCCTCCGCGAAGGGCGCGGCCCGCCCCAGCAGGCCGAAGGGGGTCGCCCATGCCAGCCACGCGAGCGCCGGGACGCCGTCGGCGACCATGCGCAGCAAAAGGCTCCCGAGGAGGACGGCGACGGCCAGCCCGGAGGCCGACCGCCGTTCGCCGAACAGCTGACCGCCCGCGACCCCGAGCGCGGCGCCGACCATGCCGGTGCCGGCCAGGCACGCACCGAACAGCAGCGACCCCGGGAGCCCGGCCCCGGCCAGCGCCAGGCCGAGCCCCCCGGCGGAACCCACGACCGCCGCGGCCGCCAGCACGACGAGCAGGACGCGGGTGACCAGCGTCCGCAGCCGCAGCCGTCCGGCGAGCAGCAGGTCCCACCGGCCGGCCTCCTCGTCGCCGCGGGTGATCCGGGTGGCGGTCAGCGCGGCCCACACCCCCACCAGCACGGCGAGCACGGTGCCGGTGCGCCACACGGTGAAGCCGCCGGCCGTGTCCAGCCCGACCGGCGGACCGAACAGGGTCCGGATCGCCGGGTTCTCGGCCAGCGCGGCCAGCGACTCCGTGCCGAGCGCGCCCTCGAGCCCCCGGTACTGCACGGCGACCAGGGCGGTCATGCCCCCGGAGACGACGGCGACGACCGCGGTGCCGCGGCGCACCTGCCGGACGGCGGCCGCGGTCACCGCCCGGCCAGCGGAGCGGGGCGGCGCCGGCGGGGTGGTCGTCCCCGGTGCCCGGTCGGGGGCGGTCCGGGTGCTCATGCCGGCACCGAGCCGTAGTAGTCGAGGAAGATCTCCTCGAGCGTGGGCTCCCGCACCTGCAGGTGGGCGACGTCGGCGTCGCCCAGGGCGCGCAGGACCGCGCCGGGTGGGCCGGTGAGCGAGAGCTCCAGCCGCAGCGCCCCCGCCCACCGCAGGTCGGTGACGCCCGGGAGGTCGGCCAGCCCCTGCAGTTCCGGCGCGGCGCGGGCCAGCTCCACGACGACCTCGGCGCGGTGCAGGCGCCGCAGGTCGGCGAGCCCGGCGACCTCCACCAGCCGGCCGCTGCGCAGGATGCCCACCCGCGAGCAGATCGCCTCCACCTCGGCCAGCTGGTGGGAGCTGAGGAACACGGTCTGCCCACGCGCGGCCGCCTCGGCGATGCAGGCCCGGAACTCCCGCTCCATCAGCGGGTCCAGCCCGCTGGTCGGCTCGTCGAGGACCAGCAGCGGCGCGCGCGTCGCGAAGGCCGCGACCAGCGCCACCTTCTGCCGGTTGCCCGTGGAGTAGGTGCGGGCGCGCCGGTCCGGGTCCAGCGCGAACCGCTGCACCAGCTCGTCGCGGTAGCGGAGGTCGGTGCCCGGGCCGACGCCGGCCATGAGCTCCAGGCACTCGCGTCCGGTCATCGCCGGCCACAGCGCGACGTCGGCCGGCACGTAGGCCAGCAGCCGGTGCGCGCGCTCGACGTCGGCGGCCGGGACGTCGAAGACCCGGGCGGCGCCGGCGGAGGGCCGTAGCAGCCCGAGCAGCATCCGGATGGTGGTGGACTTGCCCGCCCCGTTCGGGCCCAGGAAGCCGAAGACCTCGCCCTGCGGGACGGTCAGCGACAGGTCGGCCACCGCTTCGGTGGTCCCGAAGCGCTTGCCCAGCCCGTCGAGGCGCAGGGCAGGGGCGGACGACGTGGGTGCGGCCATGGGAACTCCTCGCAGTCGACGAACACGACTGCCGACCAGGCTTCCCGGCGCTCCGGGGAGAGACGCTAGACCTGCCGGGTCACGGGCGGAAGTACCTCGCGCCCGGCCGGGCGACCGCCGATCGGGAGGGCTCCGGCCGGGCCGGCGCTCCCGGCCGTCAGGTCAGCCGGCGGTCGTCCCGGCCGCCCGGCCGCATGCGGTCGCCGAGCGTGCCGAAGGCCAGCATGGCGCCCCAGGGGACGATGACCCAGAACGGCCAGAAGTAGCGCAGCTCCCCCGTGGCCACGCAGGACACGGCCCAGACCGCCAGCACGATCAGCGCGGTGCTCGCCCAGGAGCCCCACACCGCCCAGAGGGCCCGCTGCTGACCTGCGCACGCCGGGGCGGGGGCGGCCGTCTCCGCCAGGGCACCCGTCGGCCGGGCGGCCGACGCACCGGCGGTGCGCGGCAGATCGGCGGTGAGCGGTGCCAGCTCGCCGAACGTGCGGGCCGCGTAGGCCCGGGCGAGGCGCTCGTCGTACTCGGCGACGGTGAGCCGCCCCTCGGACATCGCCTGGCCGAGGACGGCGGCGACCGCCGCCCGGTCGTGGTCGGCCGCACGCAGGTGGGACTCGGGCATGGCGTTCTCCTCGCTCGGGATGCCCCAGTCTGTTCCGGTGCGACCGGCGCGGTCCACTGACAGCTGTCACCGGTTCCACGTGGAACGCGTCAGGTCCGACGCCCCGGCTCAGCCGGCCGGCGGCACCGCCGCCGAGGTGAGGTGCCGGCCGATGACCATCCGCTGGATCTGGTTGGTGCCCTCGAAGATCTGCATCACCTTCGCCTCGCGCATGTAGCGCTCGGCCGGGTGGTCGCGGGTGTAGCCGGCGCCGCCCAGCACCTGGACGGCATCGGTGGTCACCTTCATGGCGGCGTCGGTGGCGACCAGCTTGGCGATGCTGGCCTGCCGGGAGAACGGCTTCCCGGCGTCCTTGCGGCGGGCGGCGACCAGGTAGGTGGCGCGGGCGGACTCCACGGCCGCGGCCATGTCGGCCAGCAGGAAGGCCACGCCCTGGTGCTCGGCGATCGGCCGGCCGAAGGCCTCCCGCTCCACCGCGTAGGCGACGGCGACGTCGAGGGCCGACTGCGCCAGCCCCACGGCGACCGCGCTGATGCCCAGGCGGCCGGAGTCCAGGGCGCCGAGGGCGATGGCCATGCCGCGCCCGGGCTCGCCCACCAGTCGGTCGGCCGGGACCGGTACGTCGTCGAGCCGGATCGCCGCGGTGGTCGAGCCGGTCAGGCCCATCTTCTCCTCGGGCTTCGCGGTGCTGAAGCCGGGCAGGTCCGGCGTCAGGTGGAAGCAGGAGATGGCCCGTTCCCCGTCCGCGGGCGTGCGCAGGAACGTCGAGTAGAAGTCGGCGTGCCCGCCGTGGGTGACCCAGGCCTTCTCGCCGCGGGCGACCCAGCCGTCGGCGGTGGGCGTCGCGTTCGCCCGCATGGCCGCCACGTCGGAGCCGGCGTGCGCCTCCGACAGCGAGTACGCGCCGATCAGCGTGCCGCCGACCATCTCCGGGAGCAGGTCGCGCCGCTGCGCCTCGGTGCCGAACGCCGCGATGGGGGAGCAGGCCAGCGTGTGCACGCTGATGCCGAGGGCCACGCTCGCCCAGCGGGCCGCCAGCTCCTCGAGCACCTGCAGGTAGACGGCGTAGGGCTGGCCGCCCCCGCCGATCTCCTCGGGGAAGGGCAGGCCCATCAGCCCGGCGTCGCCCAGGAGGCGGAACACCTCGCGCGGGAAGCGCTCCTCGCGCTCGTACCGGGCCGCCTTCGGCGCCAGTTCGGCGTCGGCGATCTCGCGGACGAGGGCCAGCAGGTCCTCGGCCTCGGGCGTGGGCAGTTCGCGGTCGACCGGCACGGTGCTCCTTCGCTGGGGCGTCCAGCGGACGGTACCTCCGGACGCGGTCCCGGGCCCTTGGCAGGATCGGCGTCCGTGATCATCGAGGCGGCTGCCTGGGACGACCCCGACGTCCGGCGGCTCACCACCGACCAGCAGCGCGAGCTCCGGGCCCGCTACGGGGGCAAGGAGGAGCCGGGCCGGCCGCCGTCGGCGGCCGACGTCAGCGTGGTCCTGGTGGCCCGGGACGACGACGGGACGGCGCTCGGCTGCGGTGCCCTCCGCGAGCTGGGCGACGGCGTGGCCGAGGTGAAGCGCATGTACGTGGCGCCGGGTGCCCGGGGGCGCGGGGTGTCGAAGTCGGTGCTGGCGGGGCTCGAGGACGGCGCCCGCTCGCGGGGCTGGGCGGTGCTGCGGCTGGAGACCGGGCCGCTGCAGCCCGAGGCGATCGGCCTCTACACCGGCGCCGGGTACCGGCCGATCGGCGCGTTCGCCGGCTATGCCGGTGATCCGGACGCCGCCGGCTCGCTGTTCTTCGAGAAGGACCTGGGCGACGGCTGAGCCGGTTCGGATACCGCGCGGTCCGCTGCCTCGGCGGCGGTGTGTGAGGGTGATCGGACGTCGTCGACCGCGGGCCGCCGCCCGCGCTGGAGAGGAACCCCCATGCGCATCCGGACGATCGCCCTGGTGGCCGCGGCGGTCACCCTCCCGCTCGGGCTGACCGCCTGCGGCGGCGGGAGCGTCGAGGACTTCTGCCAGCAGTACCTGGCGACCGCCGAGATCGAGCCGGCGGACGAGGACGAGGCTCAGCGCATCCTGGAGTCGATGGCCGACAGCGTCCCCGACGATGCGGAGGAGGTCGAGGACGCCGTCCGGTACATGGCGGAGAACTTCCCCGCCGCCACCGACCTGGAGAGCGCGGTCGCCGAGGGCGAGCTGAGCGACGCGGAACTGGAGGAGTTCCTCACGGCCGCCGACACCGTCAGCGCCTACGGCGAGGCGAACTGCTCCGACTGAGCTGCGTCTCTGCGGACCGTCCGTGAACCGGATCCGCCGCTCCGGACATCAACGGGTGTGACGACTTCACCGATCGCGGCCGGATCATCACCGCCCGTGACCCGAACGGCGCTGCACCGGTCCGCCGGTCCAACTGCCGAGCCCCCACGGCTGCGCGCCCTGCCCGACTCACTCCCGACCGACGCCGAGCTGATCGCCGGGTCGGTCGGGGACCCGGCGCAGTTCGCCCCGCTGTTCGACCGGCACGCCACGACCGTGCACCGCTACCTCGGCCGCCGGGTGGGTGAGCTGGCCGACGACCTGCTCAGCGAGACCTTCCTGATCGCCTTCCGGCGCCGGGCGTCCTACCGGCCCGAGCACGTCGAGGTGCGGCCGTGGCTGCTCGGCATCGCGACCAACGTGGTGCGCGGGCACGTGCGCACGGAGCAGCGCCGGTACAAGGTGCTGGCCCGGGCTGCCGCCGAACCCGAGGGGCACGGTGCCGACCCGGGCGACGCCACGGACCGGCTGGACGCCCAGGCGCTGCGCGGCCCGCTGGCCGCCGCGCTCGCCGGCCTCAAGCCCCGCGACCGGGACGCCCTGCTGCTGCTCGCGTGGGGCCAGCTCGGCTACGAGGAGATCGCCGCCGTCCTCGACGTCCCCGTCGGCACGGTGCGCTCCCGGCTGCACCGTGCCCGCCGCCAGACCCGGGCCGCCCTCAGCGGCCTCTCCGTGTTCGACCCGACCTCCGAGGAGGGGGACCGATGAACGACCTCACGCTGCTCCGCGAGGCGGGCCCCGACGCGCCGCCGCTGTCCACCGCCGCCCGGTCGGCCGCCCGCGCGGCGCTGCTGGCGGAGATCGACGGACCGGCCCCCCGCCGGTCCCGGGTCCCCGGCCGGAAGGCCACCCTCCGCATCGGGCTGGCCGCCGGCACCGCCGCGGCCGCCTGGGCCGCCGCCGTCGTCGTCACCGGAAGCGACGCACCCGGCTCGGTCCCCAGCAGCGCGGGCGGCATGACCCTGGTGGCGGTCGAGGAGATCACCTTCCCGCTCTCCCTCGACCCCGTGCCGGCCGGCATGACGCCGAGCTTCACCGGTGCCGCCGGCAGCGACGAGGCCGTCGCCGGCTACTCGTTCCCCGACGGGACCGGCTTCTCGATCTACCTCGCACCCGAGGAGCCGGTCTGGGCCTTCGAGCAGTCCGAGGCACCAGACGTCACCGGGACGGGGACCACGACGGTCGCCGGGGTCGAGGCGCGCTACGTGGTCGGCTCGACCGACCGGCTGTGCACGATCGTCGGCCAGTGCTTCGAGGACCTCCCCTTCGCCCAGCTCGTCTGGGAGCGGACGCCGGGTGAGTGGGTGTACCTGTCGGGCGACGACGTCCACGGCGACCTGGCCACGCTCGTCGCGGTGGGCGAGTCGCTCGTCGACCGTCCGCAGCCGATCAACCTCCAGGTCGGTCTGGCCCCGGCCGGCTGGTCGGTCGTCGACTGGCACGAGAGCAGCGGCGCCGTCGGCCTGGCCGATGACGAGGACCCGAGCCAGGTCATCGGCGTGCAGTGCATGCCCGACCCCCCGCCGAGTCCCACGCTGGTGGACACCACGGTCGAGGAGCGGATCGCGTCGGTGACGGCGATCGATCCCGTGGTCTCCACCACGGTGGGCGGCCGGCCGGCCCAGGTCGTGCACGCGCACGACTACATGGACTCGGGGAACCGCTTCTGGCTCGCCGCCTGGGAGTTCGCCGACGGCACCCTCTGCACCGTGCACGCCCCCGAGGGCTTTCCGCAGGACGACGTCCTGGCGATCGCCGGGGAAGTCACCTACACCCCCTGACCCGGCCCCGGGGGTGGGGCGGGGACGGGCGGGCGCCAGCTGCCCGTCCCCGCCGCCGCAGGTCGCCGGGATCGGCTGGTGAGGGCCGTCACGGACCCCTTCCGGGGGGCAACGGCCGATTGCGCGGGATGGCCGACGGTCCGCGTGTGATTGCTTGGTGCAGCCAACCAATCACACGCAGTGAGGTGCACGATGCAGCACGCCCCCCGGACCCGCGCCCGCTTCCGCGACGTCTCCGTCGCCTGGAAGATCACGCTGGCGGTGCTCAGCGGTCTGGTGGTCGCCGCGCTCGTCGGCACCCTCGGCCTGGTCCGCATGGCCGACCTGGACGACGCCACTGCGGAGCAGCGGGATGCTGCCGTCGCCCTGGAAGACCTGGAGACGGCGCGAGCGGGCTTCCTGAACGTCCGGCTGGACGCCTACGGCCTGCTCTTCGCCGCACCGGAGGGCCGGGCCGCGGCGGCGCAGAAGCTCGCCGCCGACGACGCGGCACTGGACGCCGCGCTCGATGCCTACCTCGCCGGCCCCGCCGTCGAGGAGGAGGTCACCGCGCTGCCGGCCCTCGTCGACGAGTACCGGTCGCTGCGCGCCCAGGGGCTCCTCGAGGCGGCCTCGGCCGGCGACGTCGTGGCCTTCCAGGCGGCGCTCCCCAGTGTGCGCGACATCGGCGTCGAGACCCTCGAGGCATTCGCGGCGGCCTCGGCGACGCTGCAGGCCGACGCCGAGGCCGCGCTCGTCGCGGCGCACGAGGCCTACACCTTCTCGCGGGCGCTGCTCCTCGCCGTCCTCGCCGCCGGCCTGCTCGTCGCGCTCGCCGCGGGAGTGCTGGTGAGCCGCGCGATCACCCGGCCGCTGAGCCGCGTCCGGGACAGCCTGCGGTCCCTGGCCGGCGGCGACCTCACCGCTGACCCGGAGGTCGACAGCGCCGACGAGCCGGGCCAGATGGCCACCGCGCTGCGCGAGGCGCAGACCAGCCTGAGCGCCACCCTGCGCGCGGTCACCGAGACCGCCTCGGCGCTGACCGGCTCGGCCGAGCAGCTCACCGCCGGCGGCGCCCGGCTGGACGAGTCGGCGAAGGTCATCGCCGGCCAGGCCGGGGACAACGCCGGACGGGCCGAACTGGTCACCGCCAGCGTGCAGACCGCCGCGGCCGGGGTGGAGCAGATGCGGTCGGCCATCGGCGAGATCGCCGTCAGTGCCAGCGAGGCGGCACAGGTCACCGGCGACGCGGTCCAGCGGGCGGTGGGCGCGACCGAGCAGCTCCAGCGGCTGGGCGAGACGACCGCGGGCATCGGGCAGATCGTCGGCACGATCACCCAGGTGGCCGCCCAGACGCACCTGCTGGCGCTGAACGCCACCATCGAGGCCGCGCGGGCCGGGGACGCGGGCGCGGGCTTCGCCGTCGTCGCCGACGAGGTCAAGCAGCTCGCCCAGGAGACCGCGCGGGCCAGCGAGGACATCGCCGAGCGGGTCGTCGGGATCCAGGCGGAGTCGACGGCCACCGCCGCCGCGCTGCAGCGGATCATCGAGGTCATCGGCACCGTGGACGACCTGCAGACGACGATCGCGGCCGCCGTCGAGGAGCAGACCGCGACGACCGGGACGATGGCGCACAGCATCGGCGAGGCCGCCGGCAGCACCGAGGAGATCGCCGGCACCGCGACGGCCACGGCGGGTTCCGCGGCCACGGTGACCGTCGACGCCGCCGGGGTCGCCGACGCCAGCCGGCTGCTCCAGGACCTCGCCGTCCAGCTGGAGCAGCAGGTCGCGCAGTTCCGCACCCGCGCCTGACCGGGCGGTGTGGTGAGCTGACGCCATGCCCGACGCCATGCCCGAGACCCGGCCCCACACCTGGCCCGACGCCGACCGCAGCGAGGTGGAGCTGACCGCCGGGAGCGCCCGGCTGGCCGTCGACCTGCGGGGCGGCACGCTCCGGCAGCTCGCCGTCGGGGGCTGGCAGGTGCTGGACGGCTACGCGCCCGGCACCGTCGCCCCCGGCTGGCGGGGTGCGGTCCTGGTCCCCTGGCCCAACCGGCTGCGGCACGGCCGGTGGAGCTGGGCGGGCCAGGAGCTGCAGCTCGAGGTCCGGTCGCCCGAGGAGCCGCACGCGATCCACGGGCTGGTCGGCTGGCAGCCGTGGGAGGTCCTGGCCGAGGCGGACGGTTCCGTCACGGTCGGGACGACGGTGGAGCCGCACCCCGGCTATCCCTTCCGGCTCGCCGTGGCGGTCGACCACCGGCTCACCGCTGACCGGCTCACCAGCACCCTGCGGGCGCGGAACCTGGGGGAGGTGCCCGCCCCGTTCGGCGCCGGCTTCCACCCCTACCTCTCCGTCGGGGCGACGGCGGACGGCGGCATCGGTGCCGCCGAGCTGACCCTCCCCGCCCGCACCGAGCTGCTCCTCGACGGCGGCCTGCCCACCGGGGAGCGCCGGCCGTTCGAGGGCGCGATGGGGGAGATCGGGGACCGCCCGATCGACGCCCCGCTCACCGACCTCGACCGCGACGCCGACGGCTGGGCGCACGTGCGGCTGCGCGGCCGCGCGGGCGAGCTGGTGCTCTCGGCCGACGCCGCCTGGCCGTGGCTGCAGGTCTACAGCGGGGACGACCTGCCCGCCGGCCAGCGGCGGCGCAGCCTCGCCGTCGAGCCGATGACCTGCCCGCCGAACGCGCTGGCCGACGGCATCGACCTGATCACCCTCGGACCGGGGGAGACCTGGGCGGGCACGTGGTCGCTGGCCTGGACCCCGGCGGCCTGAGATGCGGGTGCTCGAGCTCTGGCGCTACCCGGTCAAGTCGCTGCAGGGGGAGCGGCTGACCGAGGCGGCGATCGGGCCGCTGGGGATCGCCGGTGACCGGGCGTGGGCGCTGTTCGACCGGGACACCGGCCTGGGCCTGACCGCCCGGCGGGTGCCCGACCTGCTGTTCGGCGCCGCCCGGCTGCGCCCCGACGGCGGTGTCGAGGTGGTCCTGCCCGACGGCACGGTCACCGCGGACGACGACGTCCTCTCCGGCTGGCTCGGCCGCCGGGTGGAGCTGCGCGCGGCTCCGGAGGAGGACGCCGCCGTGCCGACCTACGAGACCCCGGCCGACGAGGACGTCCCCGACCCCACCGAGTGGCTGCAGTGGGAGGGGGCGCCCGGCCCGTTCCACGACAGCCCGCGCATCCGGCTCTCGCTCGTCTCCACCGGCACGCTCGGCACCTGGGACCGCCGCCGGTTCCGGGCCAACGTCGTCCTGGACGGCGCGGGGGAGGAGGAGCTCCGCGGCCGGGAGGCCGACCTCGGCGGCATTCGCCTGCACGTCGGCAGCGGCATCCCCCGCTGCGTCATGACCACCCGCCCCCAGCCGGGCGGGATCGCCCGGGACACCTCGGTGCTCAAGACCGTCCACCGCGAGCGGGACGGGCTGCTGGCGGTGCGGGCCGCCGTCCGGGCGTCCGGGACGGTCCGGGTCGGCGACGTCCTGGCGCCGGCGGCAGACTGAGCACCGTGCGCACCATCGACCTGCGGCCCGGCGAGGACAGCATCCGGCTCGGCCAGCTGCTCAAGCTCGTCGACGCCGTCCCCACCGGCGCCCAGGTGAAGGACGTCCTGCTGTCCGGCGCGGTGACCGTCAACGGCGAGCCCGAGGAGCGCCGGGGCCGGCAGCTGCGCACCGGTGACGTCGTCGCCATCGACGGCGCCGAGGACGTCCGGATCGGCTGAGCGGGGAGCTCGCGACCCGGGAGCGGCGCAGCGGTTCCACGTGGAACCAGTGGGGAGGAGCACGGTGCGGGATCCACTCGCCACCCGGCTGCGTGGCTTCGGGACGACGGTGTTCGCCGAGATGAGCGCTCTCGCCGTCGCCACCGGCTCGATCAACCTCGGGCAGGGCTTCCCCGACTACCCGGGCCCGCCCGAGGTGCTCGACGTCGCCCGGGCGGCGATCGGCACCGGCGCCGACCAGTACCCGCCCGGCCCGGGCATCCCGGAGCTGCGGGCGGCCGTCGCCGAGCACCAGCAGCGGTTCTCCGGGCTGGCCTACGACCCGGACACCGAGGTGCTGGTGACCGCCGGCGCCACCGAGGCGCTGGCCGCGGCCATGCTGGCGCTGCTGGAGCCCGGTGACGAAGTCGTGCTGTTCGAGCCGATCTACGACAGCTACAGCGCGTCGGTGGCCATGGCCGGCGGCGTGGTCCGGGCGGTGCCGCTGCGGCAACCGGTGGACGGTGCCGGGGCCTGGACCTTCGACGAGGCCGAGCTGCGCGCCGCCGTCACGCCGCGTACCCGCCTGCTACTGGTCAACTCCCCGCACAACCCGACCGGCACCGTGCTGGCGGGGGCCGAGCTCGCACTGCTGGCCGAGCTGGCCGCCGCCCACGACCTGCTGGTGCTCACCGACGAGGTCTACGAGCACCTGGTGTTCGACGGCGCCCGCCACGTCTCCCTCGCCACGCTGCCGGGCATGCGCGAGCGCACCCTGGTCGTCTCCAGCGCCGGCAAGACCTTCGACGTGACCGGCTGGAAGGTGGGCTGGGTGTGCGGCCCGGCGCCCCTGGTCGCCGCCGTCCGCACCGCCAAGCAGTTCCTCACCTACGTCAACGCCGGCCCGTTCCAGCCGGCGGTGGCCGCCGGGCTGCGGCTGCCCGACGCCTACTTCACCGGCGTCGCCCGCGACCTGCAGGGCCGGCGGGACGTGCTGGTCGCGGGTCTGCAGGACGCCGGGCTGCCGGTGATCAGCCCGCAGGCCACCTACTTCGCCACGGTCGACGTCCGCGGGGTGCGGCCGGACGGGGACGGCCTGGCGTTCTGCCGGGAGCTGCCGGAGCGCGCCGGCCTGGTGGCCATCCCCACCGTGGTCTTCTACACACCCGCGCACGCCGCTCTCGGGCGGCACCTGGTGCGGTTCGCGTTCTGCAAGAGCGATGCGGTGCTCGCCGAGGCGGTCGAGCGGTTGAGGAGGTTGGGATGAGAGTCGCGGCGGTGCAGCACGACATCGTCTGGGAGGACCGGGAGGCAAACTTCGCCCGGCTCGCCCCGCAGGTCGGCCGGGCGGCCGCGGCCGGCGCGGAGCTGGTCCTGCTCACCGAGACGTTCTCCACCGGGTTCTCGATGACGCCAGGCATCGGCGAGCCCGAAGGCGGGCCCTCGGCCCGGTTCCTCGCCGCGCAGGCGGCCGAGCACGGTGTGTGGGTCGGTGGCAGCTGCCCGGAGATCGCCGACGACGGCGGCGCGGAGTCGGCCCTGCCGTACAACTCGTTCGTCCTCGCCGGCCCGGACGGCACGACCCACCGCTACCGCAAGCTGCACCCGTTCACCCACGGCGGCGAGCACGAGCGCTTCCGGGCCGGCGACGGGCCGGTGACCGTCGAGATCGGGGGCCTCCGGGTGACCCCGTTCGTCTGCTACGACCTGCGCTTCGCCGACGTCTTCTGGCGCGCCGCGCCGACCACCGACCTCTACGTGGTGGTGGCCAACTGGCCGGCGGCCCGGCGGCTGCACTGGCAGACGTTGCTGCAGGCCCGGGCCATCGAGAACCAGGCCTACGTCGTCGGCTGCAACCGGGTGGGCACCGCCGGCGACGGCACCGAGCACACCGGGGACAGCCGGGTCGTCAGCCCGATGGGCGAGCTGCTGGCCACGGCCGCGGGCGCCGAGACCCTCGTGCTGGCCGACGTCGACCCCGCGGAGGTGACGGCGACCCGCGACCGGCTGCGCTTCCTGCCCGACCGGGGGGGGGGGGGGGGGGGGGGGGGGGGGGGGGGGGGGGGGGGGGGGGGGGGGGGGGGGGGGGGGGGGGCGGGGCGGGGGGTGGTGGGGGTGCGGTGTTGTCT